>JANPDE010000205.1:0-17515 GCA_031431315.1 Haliea sp. | reverse complement strand
CAGAATTGCATTTGCGCTGATGAAAAAAGGCGAGAATTTTATGCTTGAGGCATAAATAGGGCTTGCATGAGAACATAGAATCTCAGAAGGCTGGGATATTCGCTCTTCAGGCCTTATCCCCGGAGGGACTCTGGCGCAGTGAACTCAACAGTTGTGACGTACGTGCGATACCAGGCGAGTGGCAGCGGACATGCTCCGCGGCGAATATCTCAGCAGTTTGAGCGAGCGGGGCATGTCCGCTGCCAATCGCCGCAACGGAGCCTATAATTGTGATCCATCACTCAGATTGGGTCTGGATGAAATGAAGAGCAGCGCGCGAGTACTTCAGGGGAGATCGCCTCGCTCAACATCAATATTCGGCTGTGCTGGTGTAAACAATCTGCCAATGGCGTTAACCATCATTAATTTCAACGATGCAGAGAAGGTGTCTCGTAGAAAAGCCCCGATACCCTCGGACTTCGGCCGATTCGTCCGCACGATGCGCCCCGGCGGATACAGGACTGCCAGAACAGCACCCGTCACCAGGGCGCCAACCAGCGTAGTAGGCTTACGGCAAAAATTCAGGGCCCCATTGCGCAACGCAACCTTGCGTTGCTGTATGCGTAGTTTCCGGTATTCAAGTTTCGCAGATTGTGCGGCAATCGCCAGGTCAAGATTTGACACGTGTTTCGTCCCGCGTTTGCGTCAGGTGACTGCGCAAATTGCTGAAGGTCATCTTCTTCGTCAGCGACCTGAGGTACAGATACAGGAAGCATGCCGCGATAGCGCTGAATCCGCCACAGAGCAGCATAACAACGGCCGGGGAGACACTACTGTTTACCAGGGTTAACACGGCGGCGACCATGAGAAAGGTGAACGCCAGCATACTACTGGCGCCAAGCATCAGTAATGCCAACATCCCCCACTGCAATGACTTGATCGCCAATTCAAGCTCCATAAAGGCGAGCTCCCCAAGGTCCCTGAGCTGTGCGGTTGTCTCAGCGTACAACTCACGCGTGCTGGACATTAGCGATGGCTCATCCGTATTTTGAGAAGGGGGAGCGAGGTGCTCTCCGAAAACAGCTCCAGGATCCGTCGGGCGAGTCATGCGCGCTTACTTCTTCAGCAGGGAAGAGATCAGGTAGCCGGCAGCCAGTGCGATCCCCACCGACCGCAGAGGATACAGATCTATGTAGGCTTTCACACTCTCCAATGCGTCTTCGGAATAGGAGTGAGCCTGTTGCGCCGTGTCGGTGACTTTTTCACCGACAGCAGCGCGAGCCTCGCGCAACGCTTTCTCGGCCTGTGCGAAATTTTCAGCGGCGACATCAACCGCGGCATGCGCGGCAGACGCGACTTTTGCGGTCGTAGCGTCGAGGCCCTCATTGTGAGTCCTGGCGGTACTGGTTTTGCTGGGCTGCGTTTGCGCAGAAGGTACGGAAGTTGAAGCAGTAGCGTTCATGGGTTTTCTCCGGGATTGTTGAGTGAAATTCGCCGGATACGGCGAATATACCAGTGTAACTATCAGCATAGCATGTTGGCACTATCATTAGTGCCCGCGAGTGATGGTTTCTTCTCAACGTGTGTAACATCTGCTAAGGTCTTGCCGATACAAAAAGCAACAAAATTTCAGGACAGGGGAGCGACAGTGACTTCCGGCGCGAGCAGCCAATGGAGTGCACGAACTAGTGCACATACTAGTGCACAGAGTACCGCCGGGGCGAATCAGGCCTCTGCAGTAGGGCTGTGGCGTTGTCTCAGCTGTTGGGGTGCGCTGGATGCTCGTTCCGAGGAACTGGTGTCGTGCAGGGAATGTGCAAGGCAATACCCCGCCGTCGGCGGTATCCCTGACCTGCGCGCGCGCAACGGCGACGCATGTGCGGATGCTGATCTGGAGGAAGCGCGGCGCTACTATAACGAGTCGCGTAATGCCAGCCTGGTAAACGTGATGGAGAAACTGTGTGATAGTCCTGCGATCGATGCTGCCACGCAGGCGCTGCGGGTGCGCCAGATCATGGAGTCGCCACGGCGATTGCGCAGCCAGCTGCAGGGGTGGCTGCATCCCTGCCTTACGCGTGACAGCCTGTTTCTCGATGTGGGATGCGGCAGTGGCGGCTTGTTAGCTGACGTGGCGACACTGGGTTTTACCGGGGCCGGGATTGATGCGTCGATGAAGATGTTGGTCGCGGCCAAGCATATGATAGAGGCGCACGGCGGCGTGGCACGACTAGCATGCGCTTATGCTGAAGCACTCCCCATCGCGGATGGAAGCCTGGGTGTGGTGACCCTGTACGATTCCATCGAGCATGTCACAAGCGTTCCACGTGCGCTGGGTGAGGCCCGCCGGGTACTCAAGTCCGGCGGCTACCTGGCGATTTCCACCCCGAACCGTTTCAGCCTGGCGGCAGAACCCCATGTATTTGTGTGGGGTGTCGGCTGGCTTCCCCGCGCATTACAAGTGCCTTATGTCCGCTGGCGTAGCGGGCAGGATTACCGGGGCACGCAATTGCTGAGCACACGGGAGATGTCACGTGAGTTGGACCGCTACAGCGATCTGCACGTCACGCTGCGTGTTCCGCCGGTCCCGGTGGAAGAGATAGAGCACTTCGGCCCGCGTCGCGCTATCCTGGCGCGGTTGTACAATAAGATTGCAGGATTGCGTGGCGCGCGACACGCGCTGCTCGCCATCGGTCCTTTTTTTCAGGTCATTGCGCGCCGGGGCTAGGCCGGCGGCGAACACGCAGGAGTTTCGAAGATGCACCCGGCCGTTCATGCCCAGTCCAAACCTGACAAAGCCGCTATCATTATGGGACGTGGCGAGGTGGTGACCTATCGCCAGCTGGATGAGCGCTCCAATCAATGCGCCCATCTTTTTGCCAGCCTGGGTTTGGGGAAGGACGACGCGGTCGCGTTCTTCATGGGCAATTGTCCGGAATATTTTTACGCTGCCTGGGGTGCGCAGCGATCCGGTCTGTATTACACGCCCATTTCCACGCACCTGGCTGCAGCGGAAGCGGCCTATATTGGCCAAAACTGTGCCGCGCAAGTGCTGGTGGTGTCTTACGCCCTGCGTGAGGTGGCCGCGTTAATCAGGGATGACCTTCCCGGTGTGCATGCCTGGTTGATGGTCGGTGGCACGGCCCCGGGCTTCACCGCCTTAGAGGCGCTGCTGGCCAGTTTTCCTGTCACGCCAGTGGCCAGGGAACGGGAAGGCTGTGTGATGCTGTACTCGTCCGGTACCACGGGTTACCCCAAGGGGATCAAAAATGCCAACCCCGAGCGCGAGTTGGGAGATCCAGGCCCAATTGTTGCGGGCATACTGCGCAGCTTTGGCATTGGCGAGAATACGATCTACCTGTCTCCCGCACCCTTGTACCATGCCGCACCGCTGCGCTTTTGTATGGCGATGCATCGCGTCGGCGCGACTGCCGTCATCATGGAACACTTCGATCCGCTGCAGGCACTGCGTTTGATAGATCAGCATCGTGTGACCTTGAGCCAGTGGGTGCCCACCATGTTCATCCGCATGCTGAAGCTACCGCAGGCGGTGCGTGAGGGCTATGACGTGTCCAGCCAACTGGTGGCCACGCACTCCGCTGCCCCGTGTCCGATCGAAATTAAACAACAGATGATCGATTGGTGGGGACCGATCCTGATCGAATACTACGGGGCCACCGAAGGCCATGGCGGCACGCAGATCGATTCTGCTAAGTGGCTGGCACACCGCGGCTCCGTGGGCAGGCCCGTCTATGGCAGCGTACATATCCTCGATGACCAGGGGCGGGAGCTCCCCGCCGGCGAGGTCGGCACGGTGTATTTTGCCGGTGGTCATACGTTTGAATACCACAACGCCGACGAGAAAACGCTCGCGTCCCGGGTGGGCAACAAGTCGACCGTGGGCGACGTGGGTTATGTGGATGCGGAAGGCTTTCTGTATCTCACCGATCGCAAGGCCAACATGATTATTTGCGGTGGCGTGAATGTCTATCCACAGGAGACGGAAAACCTGCTGATCATGCACCCGGCGGTAGCGGATGTGGCAGTGGTGGGCGTGCCGAATGAGGACCTCGGTGAAGAGGTAAAGGCGGTGGTCGAGCCGGTCGATTTTGCCAGCAGCGGCCCACAACTGGAGCAGGAATTGATTGCCTGGTGCCGCACGCGGCTGTCCCATATCAAGTGTCCCAGGAGTATCGATTTTGAACGCAAGCTGCCGCGTTCCGATGCTGGGAAACTGTTCAAACGCAATATCCGCGAGCGCTACTGGCAGGGGCGGGACAGCACGATTATCTGACGGGAGAACTGATGCATACCCTGGACATGTTTAGCCTGAAAGGGCGAGTCGCGCTGGTCACGGGTGGTGGACACGGGATCGGACGGCACCTGAGTATTGGCCTGGCCGAGGCGGGTGCCGATGTGATTGTGGTGGGGCGCAAGCTGGAGCCGCTGCGGGAGGTGGCCGAGACCATTGAGGCGATGGGGCGCAGGCCATGGGTAATGCAGGCCGACGTATCCGATACTGACGCCATTGACGTGCTCGTAGCGACACTCGCTGAGCGGGTCGAGCGGCTGGATATCCTGGTTAATAACGCCGGCATGGTGTGGGTCGCGCCGACTCTGGATTACCCGATGGGCGGCTGGGACAAGGTGTTCGACCTGAACGTGAGGGGGCTGTTCTATCTGTCACAGCAGGTGGCGAAACGGATGAAAGAGCAGGGTGGTGGCAGCATCATCAATATCTCCTCCATCTCCGCCTGGCGCTGTGCGCCTGACGCGCAGGAACCGGTAGTCGCCTACAATGCCAGTAAAGGCGCCGTGATTTCCCTGACACGGGACATGGCGGTGAAACTGGCGGCCGACAATATCCGCGTGAACGGCATTGCCCCGGGCGCGTTCCTGACCGATATGATGAGTCACATCGTACACGACAATGACAAGCGCAGCGCCTTTGAGAGTGCCATTCCACAGCAGCGTTCCGGTAACGAGGATGACATCAAGGGAGTGGTGGTTTTTTTAGCGGGGCCCGCGAGCGCCTTTATCACTGGACAGACACTGGTGGTGGATGGTGGGTGGTTGTGTACCTGAACCGCCCGCTGTTCCCGGAAGTTTTGCCATCAATTTTTGAGGATAAGAGCAATGAAAAAGAGCCTGGAAGGAAAAGTTGCGCTGATTACCGGTGGTAATTCAGGTATTGGCAAGGCCACTGCACTCCTGTTCGCGGCTGAAGGTGCGAAAGTTGTGATTACAGCGCGACGGCAAGAGGAGGGTGAGAAGGTGGTCAGTGAGATTGTCGCTGCTGGGGGTACTGCAACCTTTATTGCAACGGATGTTTCCAGTTCGACAGATGTTGCAGCTCTGGTGCGGCAGGTTGTCAGCCTCTATGGCACAGTTGACTGTCTGTTCAATAACGCGGGTATCTCCGGAAGTATCTACACACCGCTTGCTGATCTCGATGAAGCTGAGTGGGACAGTGTCATTGATATCAACCTGAAGGGTGTGTGGCTGATGATGAAGTATGTGATCCCCATCATGAAGGAACATGGCGGGGGCAGCATTGTCAATATGTCATCGATCTACGGACTCACCAGCTCACACCTGCAGATGACCGCGTATACGGCGAGTAAACACGGCGTGATCGGATTGACAAAATCTGCCGCGCGGGACTACGCGCGGGACAATATTCGCGTTAATGCAATTTGCCCTGCCTATATACACACACCGATGATCAATCCGCAGCTGGCTAAAAAGGTGCTGGGACTGCACCCCATCGGGCGACTGGGGACTGTGGAGGAAATTGCTGAAGCCGTGCTGTGGCTCGCCAGTGACAAATCGTCATTTGTGACCGGGCATTCACTGGCCGCCGATGGTGGCGTGACTTTGGGTTAGACGCACAACCTCTATACTTAAGAAACCACGATGGGTGCCAACCCTTTGTTGGACGAAAACCGAGGATTTTTATATGCAAGACATTGACGTCGCCAACCTGTCCATTGCACGGGCTGCCCGCGCGTTGCGCGAGGGGGAGTATTCGCCGCTTGAGCTCACGGAAGCCTACTTGCGCCGCATTGAGCTGCTGAATCCCACCGTGAATGCCTATGTTACCGTCACCGCGGAGCGGGCGCGGGAGGATGCGCAACGCGCTACCGAGGAAGTCGCGGCGGGCAAAGTGCGCGGGCCGCTGCACGGTATCCCGATCGCCCACAAGGATCTGTATGAGACGGCTGGCATTCGCACTACGGGCGGCTCGAAGATTCACGCTAACCACATACCCAAAGCTGATTGCACGGTAGTGCGCAAGCTGCGCGAGGCTGGCACGGTCCTGCTCGGCAAGCTGAACACGCACGAGTATGCCTATGGAGTCACCACCAATAACCCGCACTATGGCGCGACGCGCAATCCCTGGGATCTGGACCGCATTCCGGCGGGATCCAGCGGTGGTTCGGGTGCCGCCATTGCCGCAGGCATGGCCACTGCCGCGACGGGCTCCGATACCGGGGGCAGTATTCGGATGCCAGCCTCGGTCTGCGGCGTGGTTGGATTGAAGCCGACCTACGGGCGTGTGAGCAAAGCGGGTGTGCTGCCGCTGTCCTGGCGCTTCGATCACACGGGGCCGCTGACCCGTACGGTGGAGGACGCCGCCTTGGTAATGAATGTCATCGCCGGCTACGATCCGTTCGACCCTGCCAGTGTGCGCCTGCCAGTCGCTGATGCTGCCGCTGATCTCGGCGCGGGCGTGCGTGGCCTGCGTATTGGGGTTGCGCGAGGTCACTTTTTTGATCACCTGGAGGACGATATTGCTGCGGCAATGGATTTAGCAATCAATGTATTCGTGCAACTGGGTGCGGAGGTGCGCGATGTTGATATTCCCGGCGTCGCTGAAGGGCTTGGTGGTACGTTCGGTTTTGTGCTGGCGGAAGCGCAGGATATTCATGCCGCCGCCCTGCGCGATAGAGCTGGCGATTTTGGCGCGGATGTGCGTGAAGTGCTGACCAGTTACTACCCCAGCGCCGTGGAACTGATCGCCGGCCAGCGCGCGGTCAACGCCCTGACGGTGGCCATGCGCACAACGCTGGAAACAGTGGATGTGCTCCTCACCCCCACGACGCCGATTACGGCGCCGCTGATTGGTATGGACCTGGTGCGCTACGGGAACATGGAAGAATCCGTGCTGGGCGCCATGATCCGCTGCACCGCGCCTTTCAACGCGACACACCTGCCTGCGCTGTCAGTGCCGTGCGGGTTCAACCGCGGTGGACTGCCGATCGGCCTGCAGATCGCGGGACGCCCCTTCGACGAGGCCACCGTATTGCGCGTGGGACATGCGTACGAACAGGCCACGAGCTGGCACCTGCGCACACCGGTACTTACAGATTCACACCTGCGTGGCGCGAAAGGTTCTCGGAGTTAGTGTGGAATCCTACCTGAGCTGGTTCATCCACGGAATGCTGTTGATTCCGGTGACGCTGTTGCCGATCATCAACCCTCTGAGCAGCGCGCCGGTCTTCGCCGCCACCGTGGGCACGAATCGCCCCCTGGCGCAGCGCCTGGCGCGACAGGTCGCGATCAATGCCTGGTTTGTAATGCTTACCTCGATGCTGGTCGGCACCTATGTACTGGCGTTGTTTGGCATCTCGCTGCCCGTGGTGCGGATTGGCGGTGGGCTGCTGGTGGCCGCGACAGGTTGGCAGATGTTGCATCGCGTGGAAGATGACGATGTGCATGCCGTGGCGGCCCAGGAGGCGGCGACACTGTCAGAAGCCGAGGTTGTACGTCGCAGCTTTTTCCCCATCACCTTTCCGCTGACCACCGGTCCGGGAACGATTGCCGCGGCGATTGCTCTCGGTGCGAAAATTCCGCCGGGGCCGGTCGAGTATGCTCTTGGCGTGCTGGTCGCTGCCAGCGGCGCGGCGCTCGTGTCGCTGGCGCTCTACCTGATCTTCAAAAACTCAGTGGTGGTGCTGGAGAAGCTCGGCAAGATCGGTACGCTGGTGATGATACGGATGATGGCCTTCATGTTGCTGTGCATCGGTATCCAGATCATGTGGACCGGATGGGCTGAACTGAACGGGTTGGCGCCCTGACAGATGCTCGCGTGAATGCACGCTGAGAGGGTAGGGGCTGTTAACGATCCATCTTATCGAAGTTATGCTGAAAGATTGCGTCGTTAAATTTTTCGTCGGGCGGCAGAATACACTGCACAACGGTTGCAGGCCGTACAGATACGCCATCAAATGTGATGGCCTTGTTGCGCTGTGCCACCACTACTGCTTCGGCCGTGTCATTGGCCTGCACCAGGATCACCGCGGGAATTGCCGTGCTGGTGGTCACGTGGCAGGCATAGGAGTTCTGAGGGAAATCCCCGGCATTCGCTATACCCACCCAACCGGTTAGTGCCACGGCAGATACCCAAAGAAAGCCTGGCAAATGAGTCGTTTTCATAATCTTTACCTCTGTAAAGTTGTTACCAACATTCATCCTTCGTCTTTCCCTCGGCCGACTTGGCACCCGTGGAATCCAGTATGAGCTTGGTACAACGGGTGTCTTCTGTCTGCGGGGAGGGGTCGACTGCGACCGTTGCCGGGTCGTCGGCCAGGGGGGTCGCGATCAGGACATAGCAAGTTGCTATGGTAGCGTCGTCTGGACAGGCCGCCTCGAATTCGACGGAATCCACGGCCGCGGTAGCAACCTCATAATGGCGTTCCTCGGTGATCATCGGGTTGTCCTCAAAACCCAGCTCTTTCATATCAAGAGTGTAGGTCCCCCGGTCCAGCATAAAACTTTCCTCCCGGTTGGCCGCGGACATCAGGCCGGCCTTGGCATCCGCGCGTCGGCCCTTGCGGATACTTTCCTGATAGGCGGGTAGGGCAATCATCATAAGGAAACCCACCATCACCACGACGATAAGTATCTCCATCAGCGTGAATCCCGCCGGGCGGCGCATGGCCTGTCCCTTTTTGGAGCTGCCCGCGTTCGCCATCAATATTCTTCCTGATACCAGAACGTGCCATAGGGATCGGGCAACCTGGCGCCGGGAATAAGAATGCCGGGCGACGGACAGCCTTCGCCTTCACACACCGGCGTGGGGCTGCCCAGTGGTGTCAGCAGGCGAATCTCCTTGTCCTCGCCAAAATGCGGCGCCGGAGTTTCAGGAAGTACCGACCCCAGCGTAATGAATGGGTCAAAGTCACCGTCCCCATCGAAATCCCGTAGCCTGGTGGCGTCGCCCAGTCGGACGGCGTACAGGCGTCCCGTGCCCGGCAGGGGCTTGCACACATTGGTGAGCTCAAGGGCCGGAGAAAACGTGGTGAAGAAGACCTTGCCATCGATTGTAATCGATTTTGACAGGCTTTTTTCGCCGTCTGCGGTCAAATCCATGCGCCAGCCCCTGGCGATGCTCAATGCTTCCACGTCCATGGCGTCGCCCCGGAGGGTGCTGGGTGTGACATCGTACAGGTCAGATTCACGGACTGGCAGGGCACAGCGATTGTCGTCCGGCAGATCGTCAGTGGTGTCGCAGGCCGTGCTACGGACAAATTCCGTGAAGTACGGCAACACTTGCTCGTCGCGGATCATGTAGAACTGGTCGTCATTGTCCGTCGCGTTGGGATTGTCGCGGTCTCCGCTGCCGATGGCAATCGCATCGAACGCGTCACCTCGGTAGCTGGTGCGCACTATATCCGGCGCGTTGAAGAAACGCCGATCCGTCGCCGCGGCACCGCCATTCATCGCAGCCATCTGGACGATGCGGAAGTCCTCCTGGCTGGCTGTGGGCAGCTTGGCGCCGGGCATATCGACGCGCCACAGGTTACCCCCCGTATCGGCGAGGTACACGCGATCGGTAATTTCATCCCCGTTGCTGTCCAGCGGGGCTACTGGTGCCGCCACGGAATGCACCAGACCGGTCTCCTGCATGTTGGTGGCGGAATCATCGGCCGGCGTCACCTTCCACACCAGTGCCCCGGTGACCGCGTCCACGATGTATAACCCACGGCCCCTGGAATCCGCGGTGGCCACGCCCGAGTTGTTTTTGTTGGTATCGTAGCCCGCGCCGAATATAAGCACCGGCTTGGGTATGCCTTCACTGTCCTTATAACCGGGAATCCGGGTGATAACCGGCCGTGACCAGGTTTGACCTATCTCTGCAAACGGGCACGGGTCGGGTGTAGGTACCCCGCTTTCATCAATCACGCATTGAGAGGAGGGACTGATCATCCACAGGAATGCAGGGCTGTCGGGATTGGAGATATCCAGCGCATAGACAGCGTCACCCCCGCTGCGCAGGGTCAGGTAGACATAGGCTTTATCGCCGTCGCTGGCCTCGATGGTACCGTCCCTGTCCTCGTCAAAGGTATAGAGCACCGGTGTATTGTCCACGCCATACACGTGTTGCGACGACACTGGGTTAAGCGCGCGTTTGCGTAACACCGGCGCGAGTTCCTTGGGGAAAAACGCCCAGCGTTCCTGGCCGTCGCTATCATCGAACATGTGTACAAAGCCCGCATTGGTGCCCACCACGATGCGCAAGTCCGGAGGATCTGTCAGTTCACGGCCACCGAGCGCGCCGTAGTTCACCACCAGCGGCTGGCTGTGCAGCATGTCGGCCAGTATCCAGGGCCTGTTTTCAGTGGTGTTGCCGTCTTTATCTTCATCATAGGCGTCAGTCCCGCGCGCCCAGGAAATCAGTGTGTCCAGTTCCGTCTGATTGGGCACATCGAAAACGGTAAACAGTTGCGCCGCGTCACTGAGGCCAAAGGCCGTGTGGGTAATATTGCTGGTGTTGAAGTCCTGCAGCGCTCCCCCGGAACCCGTATTGATTTTGATTGTCCGGGTATTTGCGTCGCGGGCGGCCAGCAGGGCGCCCACGCCGCCGGCATCCACATTTTGCCCGTCGGCGGTCGTGCTCCAGTAAGTGGTTGCGGTGCCCTTGATAAAGCCGGTGTCGGGATCGATAGCGGGGTCGCCGTTCTTGTCCACCAGCGTGGCCGTACCGTTCTTGATATCCAGTTTCAGTTTCTTGATATTGCCGTGCCAGTCGATGCGTTTATCCGGCTTGAACATGGCGTAGAACACATCATCGCGGCTCTGGGTGCGACTGAAGGTATCCACCGCTACGGCCGGCGCGGTGAACGTGGATTCTGCTGACAGGATGTCCAGGATGGCACCTTGGAAAGCGGCGGTCAAAGAAGCGGTATTCCCCGCCGTGAAATACTTGCCACCGCCCGCTTGCGCCGCGTCGCTGAGCAGTTTCTGGTCGGTGGCAAAGCCGATGGTATAGGTAATGCCGAACTGGTCGCCGTTGGTCGCGTCCTTGTCCAGGTCGGTATTGGCCATATACTCGGTAAGTTTTGGCAGGCAGTTCTTGGCCGGGGCCTCTCCGTCGACGTCATAGAGTTCACACGTCTGGCCCGTGAGGGATTCGACGGCCGAATTTGCATCGGTGTCAAGTCGTGGGAGACCATCGGTCATGAGAACGATGTAGGTGTAGGCACAGTCGGTGGTTGGTGACACATACTTTCCGCCCTTTTCCGCTTGCTGGTCACGCGGAGTAACGTCTCCGTCCAACCCCGCTGGCCTGGCACCGTCATCCTGCAAACCATAGACGACGTCATCCCCGGCCAGGTAGCGATAGGCTTCCATGGTCGCTTCGCACAGCGGTGTGTTGCCATGGGCGCCCACGCTATTGACCAGATCAACGATATCGGTGCGCTGTTCCGCGGTCATGTCTTGTATGATGCGGTGTACGATACGCCCGCCATTGGATGTTACGCCCGACCAGTTGCCGTTGAACTCGAGGATACCAAAATCGAGACCGGTGTTGGCCTGGATCAGGCTGGTGATGACATTCTGGGCAATCTGCATGCGTGTCTGGTCTATGGTGCCGGAGTCGTAGACGTAATCCATGTAGTGCGCGCTGTAGAACGTGTAGGTCTCGTCACCCCACGTGACGTCGGCGAGTGATATTTCCGGATCGGTTTCGCTGAAGGCCTTGGTATCAAGCACATCGGTCTTGGCATAACCGTCCGCTACACCGCTGCCGTTGTGAGGATTGGCGTTGATGGCATCGACCTGGCATTCCACGTGGCTGGGCGTCTGGGCACTGGAGCTCAGGGTTTCCCAGAATCCATTCGTTATTGGGGTTGTGCAATCCTCTGTGCACGAGGGGTTGGCCACCTGATCCTTCCAGTACCGCGCCTTTGACTGGAAGAAGCCCTGCTTACTCAGACCGCTGTACGATTCAGCGCAGCGATTTGTAGACGCAAGGAAATATTGGTTGGTGTCGAGGGGTGGGGGCTTGCCGTCAGTTGACCAATAAATCCGGGTGTTATCGGCCACACTGGCGTAGGTGGCCGCTGGACCATAGGCAGGTTTTGAGTCTGTAACCACCGTCCTCATACTACCGGAATCGTCGATGGCGATAAGCACTTTCGGCCGGCCGGCGAGCGCTGCATCGACCGTAGTCTGGTAAATTTCGGTATCGTCGGCCTTTAAGCTCGCACTAGTGCCCAATACTGACAGGCTCACCACGAGCACAGCCCGACTGTATTTGCCTAACCTGATGCCCATCATGGTTGTACCCTCCACTACCTTCAACTGCAAGTCTCTTGACACATGGTCAATCAGTGCATGCCCGCCGCGTCAGGTTTAGCCACTGCTTATGATTTCCTTCACTGCACCCAGAGTGACCTGGGTACGTGCCTTTCTGGGCACATCGTGCTCGGACTCGATGCGATAATAGTCGCAGTCAATCACGCCAACGCTGGTACCTGCGGGACTTCTCGGGCAGGCGGTTGCCGCATTGGTCATTATTACCTTCACATCCACGGACCCCGCGCCATCGTTGAGGTTGCTGAGTGGATGGTCGTCGCTCTCGGTAGCAAAATTATCAAATGGGGCGTCGTTGTCTTCACCTTTAAAAGGATCGTTGGCAGCAGTTTTGGCCATTGCCAACACCGCGATGACTCCGGCCTCCGCCGATTGGAACGATGCAGACGCATCCGCCATATTGGCGGACATTTTCAGGCCCATGGAACTGTTGCTCGCGGCGATAAGGCTGATCACCGTTATTACCAGCAGGAACAACAGGGACACCACCAGTGCGACACCCGTGTGTTGTTTGCGATAGCTCAAGGATTTCATGTGCCACCTCGTATAATTAATTGCAGATTTCTCATTGAGACGCTGGTGAAGACCAACAGTCGACGGAAATTGCGCTCGTCCACGGGGGGAGTCACAGCTTCATCACCGAGCTGATAGGTTTTATGATCAGTGTATTGTTCGTCTGTGGTGGCACTTCTCACCAACATATAGACTTCCACGGAGTCGACTTGTGACCAGTCACTGACACCTGTTGTATTCGTGTAGCGGTCGACGTCTCCGTCGTCATCGTCATCAAATCCAAACAGCAGGCGCAGGTTTTCCACGCCCTCGGCCACCTCCTCGGTTTGCAGTTCCATGGCATCGTCTTTCCAGACCAACACCCGGCGGCTGAGCTGCGGTGGGGCATCTTCATCCGCGTCAGGGTCCTTGCGCACATAAAATACCTCGTACTGGTATTCCCAGGCGGAACTATTGGGCATGGCGCCGCCGGGTTTTATATCTGGCGGAGTGTCGTTGCCGTCAAACATCACGCCGCTAACGTTATTGGTCATGACATAGGTTTTGTCAGCCTGCAGTGTGCTCTCTCCATCGAAGCCGATGACGCCATCGTCTTTGCTGGGATCATGCGGTCGAGGACTATCCAGCAGGGGGCGCGGTACGACGCGCTTGACGACCAACACATCATTGACGAACCCGCCGGGGGGGACGTAGGGGTCCTTGATACAATCCTTGATATTGTCGTTATCGATTGGGGCCGCAAAGACAAACTGGTTCAGGTTATGTGCGGCGGCGGGCCCAAGGCAATCGCCGACAACATCGGTGAGCTTGGGGTCGCGGTTGACCATATTGGCTGGCACTTCCCCGAAGAAACCCGCGTGGTGCAGGGAGTCGCCCACCAGCTTCTGGACAAAGCGCGCGTTTTCACTGAGAGCGGCTACCTGCTCAACTTCGACATAGGAGCGTTGCGCTGCGAGATAAATGGCGACAGCCCCAAGGGTAAGCATGATTCCCAGAAGCATGCCGACCATCAGCTCGACGAGCGAGATTCCGGATTGCTTGCTTTTAGTCATCGCCGCACGCATGGTTATAAATCCGCCGCATCGAGTACATAGGTGTTGACGACTACCTGGCGGCGGTATAGGTCAGTGCCGGCGTCCTTTCCACCACAGGTCTCTTCCCCGTCCTGCACCGCGTCGAATGTTTTGGTTAATCCGCGCCACTGTATGTACACCGTCAGCTGACCGGTTCTGCTGAGACCGGGCGCCGCGGTAAACGCGATGCAGCCACGGGGTTCGATAAGACCCGCCGTATTGGCGCCTTCTATCGTGGCTGCCGCACCGTCCAGCCCCTGTTCCCAGGCCCACATGTCGTGAGTTGCCAGTTCATCCGGGCTACAACCAGCCGTCCGGCAGTCGGGTGCGGGTTCGGCAACGATGGTCTTGCCCCCGACCGGTGTATCGGTGCCCGAATTGTAAATTGCCAGTCCCGCAGGATTGGCGCGAATGCGTTCTATGATGGCATCCGAGAGTGTCACCGCACGGGTATGCTGTAACGCCAACAGCTGGGACGTTTTGGACATCGTCAGTAGACTGACAATCCCCAACACGCCAAAGGACAGGACAGCAAAGGCGATAAGGGCCTCGATCAGCGTGAAGCCCTGTTGCGATTTTCTTGTGTAGTGCCTACTTACATTCAAGCTCTTTGTCCTCATGGTCGAGCAACACAAGAGTGTTTTCCCGGTCTTCTGCTGCGCGCACGATACCGGCGGGTGTCAAAATGACGCCCCGCGCGTCGGTGGCACCGCGATCGTCGCACAGTGTGAAGGTACCGCTGAAGCCAGTCGCGTAGCCCCGGGGATCGAACCTGACCCGCTCATTGGAATATTTATAAATAAACTTCGGCACAGTTATGTCCTGGAGCTTGGCAATAAAGATCTGATCGCCGTTGGGATCGTCGGGTTTATCGACTTTGCCGTTACCGTCGCTATCGCGGAAGGCGATGTAGCCCTGCTTCCACTCTCCGCTGTCGCTGCAGCTGGTACCGTCGTCGCTGCTGCAGACAGTAACAAAGGTCCGCTGGGCCAGCGCCTCGGATCGTGCGGTATTCAGTGCCGCTCGCAGCTCATACACCAGAGACAGCATTCGGTTATTTTTGATCAGGTTGGAGAAGGAGGGAACGCCAATCACAAGCGCTATCGAGACAATGAGTAACGCAATCATTAGCTCGACCAGCGTGAAGCCACGCGTTCTATCTAGTTTCTTGCCCAATAACATCGTTGGACGGCCATAAATTGATTGCTTCCGACGACCAGCATAATACCAAAGTTCAGCGGTTCGGTCCGTTATTGGCGAAAATGTCTGCTGTTGCTCGCGATATATGATTTGATTATGTCAAGTAATTGCTCGATGCGACAGCAAAAACGTAAACTATCTCTCATTTACGTGTTGGAAGTCTGGATCTGCGGATAGGTCTGTAAAAAAGCCGGTGCAGATTACGGGATCGCAGCATCAATAACGAGCGTCGCCAGTTCCTCCAGCCACACCTCACTGTTGCCCCAGGTCATTTGCAGGGAGAGCAATCGTTTATAGAACAATTGAATGTCGTATTCCCAGGTAAATCCCGCACCGCCATAGATCTGAATCGCGTTGGCCGCGATCTGTGGAAACGTTTCCGAGGTATAGGCTTTGCACATTACCGCCGCCCGATGTGCCTCGCGGGGATCCCCAGCGTCGAGTGACCACAGCGCGTAGTGCAAACCGGCCCGGCCCAGCTCCAACTGCTGCAACATATCCGCACACAGGTGTTGAATGGCCTGAAACGAACCGATGTGCTGGCCGAACTGCTGGCGCTCGCAGGCGTAGCCGATAGCCAACTCCAGCGCACGCTGCGCGGCGCCCAGACCGTCTGCGCACAATGCGACCAGCATGCGATCGATGACCGGCGCCAGTTGCGCGTTGTCGCCAAGGCGAGTGCCGGTAACATGATCAAATTGCACGGTGGCGAAACGACGTGATCCGTCGAGACATTCCGTCGCGGTAATACTCAGTCCTTTGGCATCTGTGGGTACCAGGTACACGCCGTTTTCGGTTGTCACCAACAAGACATCTGCGCCGAGCGCATCCGGCACCTGGACCTTCTCTCCACCGAGCGTATCGTCGACGACTGTCAATTGCGCCTGCTGCCAGCGGGAAAAGCTGCGTCCCGGTTCTTCCAGTGCCAGCGTGGCGGTCTGGCTGCCATCGGCGAGCGCGCGCAGCAGGTTGTCCAGTCCGAACACAGTGGCGGCGCTGGTCGCGCCCACACAACTGGCCCAGCTTGGCCCGGGATGTACCGTGCGACCCAGTTCTTCCATCACGATGCCCATGTCGGCCATGCTGCCCGCGAGGCCGCCGGCATTTTCCGGTGCGAGTAGGCCGGTGACACCCAAATCCACCATCGACTGCCATACCTCTCGTGTAGCGGGTACCGGTTCGCACCATCTGCTGCGCGTAAACGCCGTGCCGCCACTATCGTCAAGGAAGCGACGCATGGTAGCGCGGAATGATTCCTGCTCAGCGGTGTAATGCGTGTCCATGGTGTTGCCTCCGCGCTAGGCTTTGGGTAAGCCCAGTACGCGACGGGCAATAATATTTTTGTTGATTTGTGTGGTACCACCTGCGATGGAGGTGGCACGACTGTACAGTCGGTTATCACCCCAGCTACCCCGGTGCGCTTCTTCGCCAAGTACACAGGCGCTGGTCTCGCCAATCATGTGCTCAATATCGCTCCAGCTTTGTTTGGTGATGGATGACTCTGCGCCGGGGGGGCGCCCGTTCAATTCTCCCGCGATGCAGACATCCGCGAGCGCCTTCTGGTATTCGCCGTAGAGATAGGTGCGAGCCAGTCGCTGGCGCGCAATCGGGTCCTGGCTGACGGGTCTTCCATCGACCGTGCGTTCGCGTGCTGCCTGTATCAGCCTGGCGATTTTCCGGCGCAGACCGAGGTGCAGATTGGCGACGCCCGCACGTTCGTTGCTCAGGGTGGTCATCGCCACCTGCCAACCCTGGTTGATCGGACCCAGCAGCGCCGCTTGCGGGATGCGCACATCGGTGAAGAAAATCTCGGCGAACTCATCCGCGCCGGTCAGGTTGGTCAGTGGTCGCGCGGTTATGCCGGGCAGGTGCATGTCGACCAGCAGGCAGGTGATGCCCTGGTGCTTGGGAACATCGGGGTCGGTCCGGACCAACAGTTCGCAGTAATCCGCGTAGTGGCCGAGGGTATTCCACACTTTCTGTCCATTGACGATGAAATCGTCACCGTCTGCCACAGCGCGACAGCGTAGTGCAGCAAGGTCGGAACCGGCATCGGGTTCGGAGAAACCCTGGCACCAGATGTCGTCACCGCGCATCATGCGTGGCAGCAGTGTGCGTTTCTGCGCTTCGGTGCCCCAGGTCATTATGGA
>JANPDE010000204.1:0-3386 GCA_031431315.1 Haliea sp. | reverse complement strand
TGGATAGAGCACCGGCCTTCTAAGCCGATGGTCGCAGGTTCGAATCCTGCTACTCCCGCCACTAATTCGTGATATGAAGCCGTTATCTAGTTAGCTGATTGCTGTAACAAAGCGTTGGGTATAGCGGTTTGTGAGCTCGAGGATTGCCGGTACAGATTGGTCAGGAAGGCCGCCCCACATTCCCACACTTCACCAGCGTCAAATAACCCCCACCATCCGATCACTTGAATCGATGAAGTACGGACCGTTTGCCTATTCATGTCCGACGTTAAAATGTCCACACTGCCCCCAAGATATTGCGATTGCGCGGATAGCCGCCAGTAGCTCGACAAGTCAGACGGTTATGCCAGGCCCGCTGTCAAAGTCTTGAACCGGAAGGCTAATCCCAAGCCCTAAAACATTGTGGCCAGCGCCTTGGCAGTTGCAAGTAGGAAACTTGACCTTCATCACAGATTTTCCCGAAATAGTCCACGCTGGGGTCAGATCGATCATTTTCGGGGCGTATACCATATAGGTGAGCTCCAGGCGCGCTCCTGGAGGGTCGCAGGCACCTTGGTCAGGGGTGGCATATTTTCTCGCACCGCGTCGTAGGTATTCCAGCGCGGCGTGGGAATCTCGAGGACGCGGGCATAGTAGAAGGCACTCTCATCCGGCTTGAAATCAGGATCAGTCCAGCCTGTGGCCAACTGCTCGGCACCGATATCGCCTGTGTACGTCGCGGTCTTCAGGTCAACGCTATCGCCAACCGCGGGCAATGTGCCATCGGTCCCCGGTTTGCGGTCGCCAGACCATACAACATTGTAGATCTTTTCGTGTTGCTTGCCGGCCGCGTCGAGCCAACCCTTGACGATCTGGATACGGTCGAGATTGCCACTCTTGGCGTCCTTCAACGCCATGACCAGGAAGGTCGGGGCCTTGCCGGCGCCGGGCTTCAGGTCACCACCCATCGGCACGCCCTTGGCGTAGGCGAGCTTGACGAAATCGGCCTTCTTCACGTCGTCAGTCGCATAGTCGAAGCTGCCGAAGAAGCGCACCTTCATCATCGGGCCCGAGGTCGCAAATGTCTCCTTGCGCTGCATCGCATCCCAGATCGCTTCACGGGTATTCTCTGGCGCCCACACTCCGGCGAGGCCGCCCGAGCTGAACTCCTGTATCTGTTGGATCTGACCCGCTGGCGCACCTGGAACGCCGGTCAACCGCTCTCTGGCATTGTTTTCAAACGCAAACTTCCCGGTGAAGTTGTACTCCTCGTTACTGGCGGCGGCGTTGTGCGTATCGGTGTCGCCGATAAAACCGTACTTGAATGGGTTGCCCGCGCCACCTGCGGCCTGGCTCATACCATCGAGCAGTGCCTGGCGCACAAAGCTGCCCTTGGCGTGTGTCGGCCGTTCGTAGTCCGCTGACAACGTATAGTCCCACAGTTCAAAGCTGGCGAATTCATCGGTCGGAGACAGGGAGGGCGTCGTTTCCGAAGTGCCCTTGATCTGGGTGATCTCATACAGCGGTTCGTTCGCTGCCCGCGTCTTGTTGTAGACAGCATCGATGGGCTTGCCGTCGAACCTGGTAAGTTCGAACATGCGGCCGTCGCTGGCATTGCCGTTATGCGGAATGGCGAACAATGTCGAACCCTTGGCGCGCTGGTCGTCCATCCATTGCCATAAAACCTCCGGATCATCAGAATCCAGTGCAGAAAGTACGAGATCGGGCAAATGTTTGGTATCGCGAAAGACTACGACGCGGTGGAGGTTGCGTTTCTGTGGGTTCGAGGTCCATTCAAAGCCGGCGAAGGTGGTGAATTTGCCCGGCGTGTAGTTGGCATCGGCTGCCTTGACGATCTCGGCCCAGACAGTACCCGCCAGCACCGGATCGCTCAATTGCGGGTCGCGCTTGCCTGCACTCATGTCACGCAGGATGCCGGCAAAGGTCTGCATTCGAACATTGGTGTCGGGCGAGGTCACGCCCTTGGCTAGCTCCGTTTGGCTGAGCGGACTGTCGGGGTTCGCCATCTGGTTGAACACCCCCATGTACTCCGCATGGTCGGCCACCATGTAGAAATCCAGCGGCGTCTTGATCTGCATCTCCGGCCCACCGCTGCCGGTGATGGGCTTGCCCTGCGCCCAGGCATAGGCGTCCGTCGGTGTGGTCTTGGAGCCATTGGTGAACGCGTCAAACGACCAACCGGTGTGAACATGGACATCGCCGAAGTAGACATTGTTATCGGCATTTGGCGGGGGTAAATCAGACGCCTGTGCGATCGTGAACGTGAAGGGATAAACGAGTGCTATGCCAAGCAGGAGTTTCATTTTCATAGTAGTTTCCTGTGAACGATCGAAATATTTTCGGAAAACAGACCTGCTCGATAGTCACTGACGGTGAACGCGGTGCTGCTGAGGTATCATAGTAGTACAGTAAATGATTGGGTTTAGCCTGATGGTCAAGCTTATTTTGGCCGGTCGCTTGCGACGGCGTCAGGTTTACCGCAAACTACGCACCCTCTGTAGGTGTGGCAGATCCGCACGCCAGAGTCTGTGGTGATCCAGGCGGTCCCCTCGCAATGATAGGTAGTGAACCCCGCCAGGCCCGGAAGGGAGCAACGGTAGTTACCGACTCGTGTGCCGGGGTGTGGCTGTCTGGGTCGCCTCCATAACCTAAAATAAATACTTTAAAAACAATAAGTTAGATAAGTACATGTACTCTGGCCTGCATTCTAGCCAACATCGATTAGACCGCCTTTCCCCGTGCACAATCTCCACACCAGGAGCACTCGACTCTAACAATTAACGAGACGTTCAGGACGCGGGAGCCTTGTGGGCGAGTTCGTGTCGATTGCTACAGGGATTCGGACTGGTTATCTCAAACAACGCACGAGTCTGCAGCGATAAGGTACTCATCACCTCAAAAGAAATGGGCAGAATGTAATGACCGGTCTCAGTTCGTCGAGCGAATACACAATATGCATCACACCAACTACATCACAGACAAAGCGGTGGCTGAACGATACCAGGTGAGTCGCGCCACGATTTGGCGCTGGGCGCAGGCTAAACGATTCCCTGATCCCATTAAATTATCTACTGGTTGCACTCGCTGGCGACTCGCCGACATTGAAAAATGGGAGAACGAACGGTTGAATGGGAATGGTGCAGGGCGGCAACCGTGCGCCCATCTATGTGGTGCCGTTACAGGTCGACTGATCTAATCCCGGGTCCGCAGCAGCTCGCAATCAGCAATAGCTCCCAGTTGCGATTGCCTGGACGAAGCTTGAAGACCAGATGGGCTTCTTATTTCAAACTCGCTAATGAACAAGGTGATGACACTTGAAACACTGCGGGGCAGCCATTGGAAGCCACCGCAGGCGCATGTGCTGACTAGCCATCGCCGCGAACTGT
>JANPDE010000203.1:0-14095 GCA_031431315.1 Haliea sp. | reverse complement strand
GGCGGCGACATCCATGTCGCCGCACGGTTCCGGTGCCCCGTGCCCGTCTCCTGGCCATGCAGTCCGATCAGCTGCCCAATCCTAACAATTGGCGGGAGACCACGCTGCGCATGATTTCCGATGTACCCCCGCCAATCGTTTCGGTGATGCTTTGCCGCCACAGCAATTCGGGCCGGTTGCCGCTGACCAGCGCTTCCGGCCCGCCATAGTCCAGCACCGTGCGGGCGATGGCCTGGCAGGTGGTGGTGTGCACAATCTTGTTCATGGCGGCATCGACGGTCGCATTCTTGCCCTTGACCATGGCCTCCAGGACTTTGAGGCCGAGGATTTCGGTCTCTAAGACCCTCACCGTGAGCTCAGCCATACGCTGGCGCACCACGGGGTCACTACCCAGTCCGTTGGCGTTGAGCCAGGCAATCATGTCTTCCAGGTCGCGCCGTACCCGACCCGGTGGGAACTGGATATGGCGCTCATCCGCCAGCGCTTCACCAATAAGCGGCCACGCGCCGTTCTCTTCTCCCACACGTTGCTCCAGCGGCACTTCGACCTGCTCAAAGTGCACCTCGTTCAACTGGTCGCCATCCAGGGTGGGAAGAGGGGAGACCGTGACGCCGGTCGCGTGTTTGTCACAGATGAAAAGACTGAGGCCGCGCCCGCGGCTCTGAAGCGTGCCGCTGCGCCCCAGCACCCACAGGTAATCCATGTCCTGGGCATAGGACTGCCAGCACTTCCGGCCATTGAGCAGGTAGTGGCTGCCGCTGGGTTTTTTGTCCGCGCGCAGGCGCAGGCCGGCCAGATCCGAACCGGCCTCGGGTTCGGAATAACACAGTGAAAAGTGAATCTCCCCCGCGCGAATTTTTGGCAGCCATGTCGCCTGTTGCAGCGGCGAGCCATAGCGAATCAGCGTTTGGGCGACGATGCCCGAGGCCAGCGGATTGCGCGCCGCCCGTGCGTAGGCAACTTCATTCCACAGGATGAATTCGCACACGGGGCCTTTTGCGAGCCCCCCGAACTTTTTGGGCCAGCTCAACGCCAGCCAGTTTTTTTCCGCCATGGCGCCGAACAGTGCGCGCACTTGCGGCCAGCGATGGCCCTGGCAGTAAAAACCGTCCAGGTTACGGTAGTCCTCAAGGAACTCGCGTACCTCGGCCTGGAAGTCCAATTCGTCTTTGGAAAATGCTGTATTCACGCTGGCCGTTTACTTCTTCGCATTTGGATCGGGATTCCACACCGGTTCGCGCTTTTCCGCGAACGCTTTAGGGCCCTCCTCGAAATCCGGGTGCGTCCAGTGCGAGCGCAGCAGGCTCCAACCGTGCTCGAGGGATTGCTCATAGCCCTGCTCCAGTGAGCCCCAGATCGCGCGCTTGGACAGGGCCATGGCTTGTGGCGAATTCTTCAGCATCTGCGCCGCCATCTCCTGCGCCAGCGCGCGCGCTTCATCCGGCGTTTCCATCAATTCATCCACCAGGCCCAACTGGTGTGCGCGTTCGCTCGAGAGGCGATAACTACTGCCCATCAGTGTCATGCGCAGGGCGGTGCCCAGTGGCAGGCGCCTGGCCAGGCCGATATTTTCTATTGCGCCCACCATGCCCACATTCACATGGGAGTCGATAAATTTTGCGTTGCGGGAGGCGATCACAATGTCCGCGTCCACCACGAAGTGATGACCACCGCCGACACAGGTGCCGTTCACTGCGCAGATGACCGGTTTCCACACGTCGTTCTGGTAGGGCGACCAAAACACCGCTTCGCGCAGGGGTTTGTCGACGAACACCTCGTCGGCCGCGGCGTCACTGTCCGCCTCCGCGACATCAAAGCCGGTGCAGAAGTGACGCTCGCCCATGGCAGTGATCACTGCCACGCGCACCTCGGGATTGTCGCGCACATCGCTCCAGATCGCGCGGAAAATGGCCTGCATCGGGGGCGCCAGCGAATTGCCGCGCGCGCTGCGATCAATGGTGATAGTGGCGACGCCGTTGGTTTTCTCGTAGCGCACGCCCTCCATGGGTTGGTTTACATCGATCGCCGTCATGTCATCACGCTCCCAAACCCGCCGCAGCGAGCAGTAACTCCTGTTCTCTGGTACTCGTCGGAGGCGCGGATGCCAGTTGCCGAATGCGCCGGGAGATATGAAATACCGGGCCCTCAAGGGTAATGCCGATACCGGCGAATACCTGGTGGCACACGTAGGCGGTGTTGAGGCTGGCGCGCTGCGCGGACAGCAGTGCGCCTGCGGCAAGGCAGTCGGCCTGCTGCAGGTCTTCCTTGTTACTGGCATCGCCGGTTCTCGCGCGGTCGAAACTGCACGCTGCGGAACGTGCCAGGGATTGCGCAGCGGTAACCCCGATTGCACACTCCGCCAACGGGTGCGCCACCGCCTGGAATTCTCCCAACGCTTTGCCAAATTGCCTGCGCGTCGCCGCGTAGTCGCTGGCCGCCCGGAGCAGTCGCCAGGCAGCGCTCGCCAGGTAGGCGGCAGTGGAGATATTGCCGATGACAAAGCCCTGGCGCGCATGCGCAAGGGTCTTATCTATCTTGAGTGTAGCCCGCCCCCAGGTTTCACCGCCCAGTGTTGCCACCGGCGCGACCGCATCGGGCGCGAATGCCCTGGCGATATCGGCTGTTCCCGCTACCAGGAACAGGTCCGCTTCCGTGCCCCAGGGCAGCAGTGTGCTGCCCGCATTGCACAATGACACCAGCGCGCGTCCCTCCGTTAGCGCTACGCCTTCCTCTGCATCCAGCACCTGGATGGCGAGGTAGGTCGCAGCTATCGGGCCGGGAAAGAGGTGCTGACCCAGTGTCTCCGAGATTGCGCATACTTCCAGCGCGCCGCCCGCCTCAGGGCTTCCCGGAGCAGCCGGGAAGAACGCACCCAGTTCTGCCAGTGCTCGCCACAGTTGACGCGGGAAGGGCTCGCCCGATTGCCGGGCTAAATCCTCTACGGCGTGTTGGGTACAAAAGCGGCCGACTGCGGCGCGGATCGCATCCTGATCCTCGTTGTATGCCAGGTCGAGGTTGGTTTCCATCAGGCGTTTGCACACACGAGCGCGCCCCAGCGGGCCTCGACCAGTGCGCGCCGTGCGCCGCTTACACCCTTCAACTCCTGGCGTAAGGCCAGCAGGCGCATGCTCCACACATGCAGGTCAAACTCGCAGGTGAACCCGATGGCGCCAGACATCTGGTGCGTTTCCGTAAAGATTTGGTCGGCAGCATGCAATGCGAAGGCCGCGGCTGCCGCGACCGCTTCGGTTTGCGCGCCGTGATAGGCCGCTTCACGCGCCAGCCAGCGACTCGCTTCCACCTGGATCGCGCATAGAGACAGGCGGTGCTGGATCGCCTGGAAGGAACCAATGGCGCGGCCGAATTGGCGGCGCTGCTTTACATACGCGACCGTGTGCTGCAGGGCCGCTTCCATCGTGCCCACGGCTTCCACGGCCAGCGAGAGTCGCCACCAATTCGTCATGGCCTGTGCCGCCTGCAGCCCGAGACGTTCGCCCGTCGCCCGCAGTTCGACACTCCGTTTGGCATTGGCCAGTCGTCCCATGGGGTAACCAAAACTGCTGCGCACCGGTTCCATTTCTCCACGGGTGAGCGGGATGATAAGCACTTCATCGATGCCCAGTACCATCAGGGTCCTGGCGTGAGCCCCAAATCGTATGGGGACGGGTGTTGCCAGATGGTCCACCGTGCACAGCGCAATCGGCCCTTCAATCGCTTCTTCACGAATGGTCGGTGCCACCAATATTTGCGCCGCACTGGCAACGACTCCGCCGGCGCGCGCGATGGCTTCGGCCAGCAGCGCGGCTTCCAGACCTGCCGGGCCGTCCGCTGTGGCGAGATCGGTGGCGATGGTACTGAAGCCAGCATCATCCAGCGCGCTATGCAACTCGTCGTCGTACAAGCCCTGCCGGTTCAGCTCAATGGCACGGGCGGGACCTGCGTGTTGCGAAAGCAGCCGGTCAATCGCCTCCAGGATGGCCTGCTGATCTTCATTCAATTCGAAATCCATATTCGTCCCTCAGTCTTTTGGCAGATCAAGGAAGCGGGAGGCAATCAGGTTCAGCTGCACTTCGGTCGCGCCCACGGCGATACCCGCCGTCATGGCCAGTCGGAAATTGGTATCGGCGAACGAGGCGTACTCCAGTGATTCCGGCCCGAATATTTCCAGCGCCAGACGGCCGATGGCATTGTCGCAGGTGGTACTCAGCACACGCGCGAGTTGGGTGTCGGCGGTGGGGGGTCGATCTTTCGCACGGATATCAATGACTTTATACACCAGCACGCGTGCGGCTTCGCACAGCGCCCGCGCCTCGCCGAGTCGGTCGACGATGATGGGATCTTCCAGCATGCCGCGCTCGCTAGCGACTGCCGCGAGCTTGTCTAAAGTAACGGCGGCGCGGGCGTAGCGGGCCGCGCCGATGCGTTCAAATTGCAGCGCATGGCTCACTACCTCCCAGCCGTTATGTTCCTCACCAAGCAGTACACTCGTTGGTACAGTTACGTTGCTGAAGAAAACCTCATGGAAATACCGTTCGCCCACCACGGAGGGGATTTCGTGCACATCGATACCAGGGGTATCCATGGGGACCAACAGTACCGAGATGCCCCGTTGGCGACTGCTATGCGGGTCGGTGCGCACCAGCAGGAATATAAAGTCGGCATGGTTGCAGTAGGACGTCCAGATCTTGGAGCCATTGATGACATAGTGATCATCTATCGTTTCTGCACGGGTGCGCAGGGCGGCCAGGTCACTGCCAGCCTCTGGTTCCGAAAAGCCCTGGCACCACAGGACCTGACCTGCGGATATTTTCGGCAAGTGGAATTGTTTCTGCGCTGCGCTGCCGTAGTTCATGATGGCGGGGCCGATCCAGTTCACGTTCATGTACTGGGAGCCGCGCGGCTCGCCGACAGCCCACATCTCCTCACCGACGATGGAGTGGCGCCAGGGTTCGCAATCGCGGCCGCCGTAGGCATTGGGCCAGTGTTGGGTCAGCCAGCCTTTTTCCGCCATGCGGCCGCAAAAGGTGCGGCTGAATGCAGCCTGGGAGTCGCCGCCCGGCCCGTGCTGCGACATCTCTTCCCAGTTTCCGGGAAGTTCCTGCTGCAAAAACTCGCGTATGTCACGGCGATGCTGGATATCGTCTTGTGACCAGTCAAATTCCACTCCATCCTCCCGTAATTCTTAACGTGGTAATTATAGTACTGCACTAATACGGCCTGTACTGCATGTGCTGCATGTGCTGCATGTTGCCCTTCGGAGTGTGGTTTAGCGCGGAGCAGGACGCATCGTTTGACAATGCCTTGCCAGGCAGAGAATGGCAGAAATATACTGACTAAACAAGTCAGGTGCCTGATAAAAATGCTACACTCGCTCTCGCGTACCGCGGGCCATGTTTCGAATGCACCTGAGTAATCAAAAATAAGGAATGTCGATGTTAAAAAACCTGTTTAACTACGAGGGCAAGCGCGTTGTCATCACCGGGGCGAGCTCTGGTATGGGCGAGGCCACTGCCCACCTGGTGCACAGTCTGGGCGCCGAGGTCGTCGCTGTCGATGTGCAGCCTCCGCGCTATGACTTCGCCCGCTACCTCAAGGTAGATCTGCGCGATAGTGCTGCGGTCGAGCAGGCGGTCGCCGAGCTGACGCAAGCGCGGGTGCATAACCTGTTCTATTGTGCCGGATTGCCCGGCCGCAAGTTTTCGGCGGTAGACGTGGTGACGGTGAATTTCATCAGCCAGCGCCACATGATTAATCTGCTGGTGCCGCATATGCAGCGTGGCGATGCCATTGCCAGCGTGTCATCCGGGGCTGGTATGGGCTACTCCTTTTTCGGCAAGCAGCTGCAGCCGTTCATGGCGATCACGGATTTTGCCCAGGCCCAGGCCTGGGTGCGTGAGCACGAAACGGAAGCCTGGTTCGAACCTTATTCCTTCTCGAAAATGTGCAGCATTGTATTTACACTGCGTGCGGGCGGTGCTATCACCATGAGCACTGGCGTGCGCGTCAACTGTATCGCCCCGGGGCCAACAGACACCGCCATGATGCCTGCCTTTGTCGAACAGACTGGCGCGGCGTTCTTCGAGCGCTATCCCAAGCCGATTGGTCGTAACTCGACGGCCGAGGAGCAGGCGTGGCCACTGGCGTTTTTGAACAGTGCTGCGGCCAGCTACATCAGTGGCGAGAACCTGTATACCGATGGCGGCGCCTGCTCAGGCGTGTTGAACGGATCCATCGATGCTGCCACCATGATCCCCGATCCCAAGTAACACCACTGGAGTGAGTGTGAGTAAACCATCCAAACGCCCACTGCCGATGCTGACCGACAGCAATCGGTTTTTCTGGACCTCCGGTGCGGACGGCAAGCTGCGCTTTATGCGGTGCAGCGCCTGCCGTAACTATATCCATCCTCCCGTGCCGGTGTGTGACAAATGCCTCTCGATGGAACAGGAAGTGGTGGCTGTCTCCGGGCGGGCGACACTTGCGGCGGTGACGGTCAATCACCAGATGTGGATACCCACCATCGAACCGCCCTACGTGGTGGCTATTGTGGAAATTGAGGAACAGGCCAGCGTCCGCCTCACTACCAACATTGTACGGTGCGCGGAAGCGGACCTGAAAATCGGTATGTCACTCGAGGTTGAGTTCGAGGAGTGCGAGGACGTGTTTCTACCCATGTTCAGGCCGGTGGACGCAGCGGCTGCCACCGCGGCAGGGCAGCGCTAGTGGAAAAGTTCGAATACCGTTCTGTCGTCACCGGAATGGGCATGTCAGACATTGGCCGCCGCCTCATGCGCGACCCGATGGCGCTCACGGTCGATGCATCACTGGCTGCTATTGCGGATGCCGGGCTCACCCGTGACGATATCGATGGCGTGTGTACTTATCCCGGCATGGTGCCCGGTGCCGGTGGATTCAGCGGCGCCGGCGCCCATGACCTGATCGACACCCTGCGCCTGAAGACCCATTGGCACAACAGTGGTCTGGAACAGGCTGGACAGTTGGGGTCGATAGTCGCCGCCATGATGGCGGTAGCGACTGGCTTGTGTCGTCATGTGTTGTGCTTTCGCACAGTATGGGAGGCGACTTATGTGCAATTGCAGCGCACCGGACAAATTCGCTACTCCGGCGGTGGCGGGCGCTTGTCCGGCGGTATGGAGTGGCGCATTCCCTACGGTGCCGCGTCAGCGTCCAACTGGATAGCGATGTATTGCAGCCGGTATATGCACGAGTATGGACTGACCAGGGAGCAGTTAGGGCAGATCGCGATGAATGGCAGAAAGAACGCCGCACTTACCCCCTATGCCGTGTATAAGGACCCCATGACACTGGAGGATTATCTCAACGCGCGCATGGTCTCCACGCCGCTGGGTCTGTATGACTGCGACGTGCCCTGCGATGCCTCGGTAGCGTTTATTATTTCGCACAAGGATACCGCGAAGGACTGTCGCCGGGGTCGTGGCGTGGGCTTTGAGGCCGTGGGTACAGCCAATACCGAACGCGTGTCCTGGGACCAGGGCGACCTGCGCTACCTGACGGGCATCGATGGCGCCGCCAAAATGTTGTGGTCGCGCACCGACCTGCGGCAGAAGGATATCGACATGGTGCAGCTGTATGACGGCTTCAGTTTCAACGCCTTGTGCTGGCTGGAGAAGCTGGGATTCTGCGGGATTGGCGAAGCAGGTGCGTTCCTGGAGGGCGGCCAGCGCATCGCGCGCGATGGCGAACTGCCCCTGAACACCAATGGCGGACAGCTTTCCGCCGGACGCTTGCACGGTTATGGCTTCCTGCACGAGGCCTGCGTGCAATTACTCGGTGAGGGCGGCGCTCGCCAGGTGCCAAATAATCCGCAAACCGCTATCGCGTCTTCCGGTGGCGGAGTTCCCGGTAGCGCGCTGTTGTTGACCGCGCTTTAGAGGCGCATTGCGGTGTCGCATGTTTGACTACGCTGCCCATGGACTGATCGAGTCGGCTGTTAAGAGGCCGCTGCCGGGTGGCGGCCCACAGACCATTGGCGCGATACTGGACCGCCACTTGCAACGCGACCCTCACAGGCTTGCGTTGGTCGGCCGCAGTGCGCGTTACAGTTACGCACAGCTGGATCAGCAGGTTGCCAGGGCCGTTGCCGTTTTTCACGCGCAGGGCGTGCGCCGGTATGATCGGATCGCCGCTTGCCTGCCCAACGATGTGGATATCATTATTGCCTTGCTCGCCTGTGCGCGTCTCGGCGCCATCTGGGTGGGTGTCAATAGCCCCCTCGCGGCTCCTGAAAAAGCCTTTATCCTGCAGGACAGCGGCGCCCGCATTTACCTCACTGATGCGCCCGGCGGCGCCGAGATCGAGTCGCAGCGACAGGCTCTGCCGGCGCTGCAGCAGGTGCTGCGTGTACACGCCAGCCCGGTGTCCGGCAGCTGGCATGAATTGTTAAGTCTGGCCTCGCCCATGCAGAATCCCGCAGTGGTGGTGGATACCTTCGAACCGGCGGCGATCGCCTATACCAGCGGTACCACCGGGCGACCCAAGGGCGCTGTGCACAGCCATCACAATATTCTGCTGCCCGGTGCTATCCAGGTGCATGAAGGCACATTCGGACCCGATTGCACACAGGGCGTCATGCTGCCGCTGACGATCCTGAACCTGATGGTACTGGCACCCATGGTGGCCTTCCAGGACGGCAGTTGCTGCGTGTGCATGGACAGCGTCAAACCCGAGGATATCGCCCGCTGGGTGCGCGAGGAACGGATAGTGCATTTCGCCTCGGTGCCGACGGTCATCCAGGATTTGCTGACCTCGCCGCTGGTAGAGCCTGATGACCTGGCCACACTGGGCCATCCGGACATCGGCGGCGCGGGCATTGCGCAGGCGTTCCAGCGCCTGTATAGCGAGCGCTTCGGGCGCGGCATGACGGTCGCCTACGGTATGACCGAGGCGCCCACCATCGTGACACGCACCGACGAGCACAGTGTCCCGCAGGAGGAACTGTGCGGTAGGGCAGTGGCACAGGTTGAAATCCTGGTCGTCGATGACAGCGACCGGCCAGTGCCGCAGGGTGAGATGGGCGAAATCTGTGTGCAACCGGCCGCGGATGGACCCTACGCCGGTGTTTACACGACCATGCTCGGCTATTGGAACAGGCCCGAGGCGACGGCCGCTGCGCTGCGCAGTGGCATGTACCACACCGGGGATATCGGCTATCTGGATGAGCGTGGACAGCTGTTCATTCGCGGCCGCCAGAACGACCTCATCATTCGCGGTGGTGCCAACGTGTATCCTGCGGAAGTAGAACGGGTGTTGGCTAGTCACCCGGCGGTGGCCGGGGTCGCGGTGCTCGGCGTGGCGGATGAACGCATGGGTCAGCGGGTGGCAGCGGTTATTGAATTGAGTGAGAATGCCAGCGCAGTGGATCAAATCGCATTGGTGGCAGAGCTGCAATCCTACTGTCGCGAGCAACTCGCCCGCTACAAGGTGCCCGAGCAAATCCGCTTCACAGACGCACTGCCGCGCAATGCCATGAACAAGATTATCAAACCGCAGCTGCTACACTTATTTTAATTGCCGTCGCGAGCGTGAGCAGGATTGGCGTATGGGAGGCTTATGAGTTGGTTGAGCAATGGCGATGACCGCGAGTCGACACTCAGTGTGTTGCCGGACATTGCCGAGAATTTTACTGCGCTATACCACTCGCTGTGGGTACAGCCGCACCTGCCTGCCGAAATCCTCGAAGTGTGCCGACTGCGGTTGGCACAGCTGCACCGGAGTGCGGTTGAATGGCAGCGCCGCGACTGTGCAATACCGACAGCCAAAAGCGAGCATCTCGCGCGCTGGGACACTCACAGTGATTTCTCTGACGCTGAGCGCGCCTGCCTTGCATTCACTGAAGTCTATGCCATGGATACGCAGGCATTAACCGATGAGCTGGCAGCGGGGGTCAAAGGGCATTTTGGCGATGCGGGCCTGGTGATGTTAGTGGAAGCACTGGGCATTTTCGACGGCATGACCCGGCTGAGTCTCCTCTGGCAATTGCCAGCCGATAGCATTCACCCGGCTGTTGGCGAGGCATTGCGATGACCGGCTCACTGCGCGCGACCAACCCGAATCCCTCCAGCGGCAATATGATCAGGGACTCCGCCCTGGGACTGGTGCCGGAAACGTTGGACCACTACATGGGTCTGAACCGAAAAATATGGGAAAGTGGACTGCTCGGCCCCGCCGCGATCGAAATTGCCCGCCTGCGCAATGCACGTAAAGTGAACTGTGTATTTTGCAAGAGCGTGCGCTACGATATCGCCAGGGCAGACGGGCTCAGCGAAGATAAGGTCGCCATGATCCAGGATGATTTCCGCGATAGTGCCCTGAGTCAACGCGAAAAACTGATCCTCGCCTTCACCGACCAATTTTTGAATGATCCGGGTGGTTTAACGGATGCATTAAAGGCAGAGTTGCTGGCACAGTTTAGTCAGACAGAGCTGGTGCACCTGTCCATGGCGGTAGCCCATTTCAGTGGCTTCTCGCGCTGCGCGGTGTCCCTGGGCGGCATGCCGGATTCGCTGCCGGTTATGGAGATATCACTACCGTCTTAGCCGTTCCCCTGGCGGCGGGTATTAGGGCATTCAGTGTTATGACACAGACAGCGCTCATCATGAATCTCCTTAATCCGATGCTGCTGCACCGGTTGTTTTTTCTCGCACTCCTGCCCGTACTGGGTATCACGGCGTGTCATGATTCCGAACAGGTTGGTACCATATCGGGTGCTGAACGGCCGCCTAATTTCCTGTTTGTCATCTCTGACGACCAGTCGTGGAGACACACCTCCAGAGCCGGTTACGATCTGGTCAGTACCCCCAATTTTGACCGCATCGCCAACGCCGGCCTGTACTTTCCGAATGCCTTTGTGTCCGCACCGTCCTGTACGCCTTCACGCTCCGCTATTCTTGCGGGACAAGACTTCTGGCGGCTGCAATCCGCTGGATTGCTGTGGGGGGAGTACCCCAATTCCATGCTCAGCTATCAGGACATACTGCGGAAAGCGGGTTACGCGGTGGGCTACACGGGAAAAGGCTGGGGTCCGGGGTTTATTGCCGATCGCGCGGTGAAACCCACGGGTGATGAATACAATGACATCCGGCAATCGCGCGCGGCAGTCCTGGGCCCGTGGGACCTGGCCGCCAATTTTGCCAGTTTCCTCGCGCAAAAACCGGTGCATACACCGTTCTCCTTTTGGGTGGGTTCGATAGAGCCACATCGACCGTTTGCGGAGCGGGTCCCCAATCGATTTACCGCGGACAACGTGGCGACCGCGATTCCACCGTTCCTGCCGTCAACCAGCGTTGTGCAGAATCAGTTGTCCAGTTATTTAGGTGAGATTGAAATTTTTGATCACGATCTGGGTCTGTTGATTCAGGTGCTGAAGGACAAAGGCCTGTTCGAGAACACAATCATTGTCGTCACCTCTGACAATGGCATGGAGTTCAGTCGCGCCAAGCCCACGCTGTATGCGTATGGCGTACGCGTGCCGCTGGCCATCTATTGGAGCAAAATGGCGGCGCCCGGGCGCGCGATAGACGATTTCATCTCCCTTACGGATATCGCGCCCACCTTCCTGGCGGCGGCCGGCATCGATATCCCACAAGCCATGACCGGTAAGAGCCTGTTGCCCCTGTTCAATGCAAGCACCGGGGGGCAGGTCGATCCAGCGAGGGACGCGGCATTTGTGGGTTACGAGCGCCATGCCGGCGATATCAGGCGGGGCAACCTCACTTACCCGAGCCGGGCCATCTACACCCGCGACTTTACGTACATCAAGAATTTTTTCCCCGATCGCTGGCCTGTGGGCGACCCGCCCGGCTACAATGAATCCATTCCCTGGTTGCTACAAGATTCCGTCACCCATCAATTCCTGGAGCCGTACTTTTCATTGGTCGCTATAAAACGCCCGGCCGAGGAGTTGTACGATTTACGCGCCGATCCATACCAGTTAAAGAACGTGATTGATGACCCAAATTACAGCGCCTCGTTACTTGAGCTGCGCGCTCGACTAACAGAATATCTAGTGCAGACCCAAGATCCGGTTGAATTATCCGGTAAAGATGTTTTTTCCCAGTATAAATATTACGGCCCTAGGTAATGATTGATTTGTAAGACGTTGTGCCGTTACACCATAGCCCACAAGGTATAAAGAAATGCTTTTTAGAAAAAAAGTAATAAATCAGACAGATAAAATATTAGTCCCGAAAGAATTGATGGCGTTGTCGGAGGCACGTACTCGTTATACAAAATGGCTTTTTTTGTTGAAGAAAAATGCATTGCTTCCGGTCGAACGTTTACTACCGGTTATAGAGACGCGCTGTCCGGCTGATTTACCAGAGCTGATGGAATTTGGTGCCACGGTCAAGATTGATGATGAAGTCGCACTTAAGGCTGAAATAGAGCGCTTAAAGCCATGGGGCTACGGAATACAGCTGAGGCCCGGGGTTGCGACAGAAAAAACTAAAGTTGCATTATGGGCAATGACCTACAGGTCGCACTTGATCACGGACACAGTCCGGACCATTTTGGGAGGTTCTTTTCATTCCTCTACCGTACTCGATATGGCGTGCAATCATGGCTATTTTTCTGTTGAAGCCGCCTTTTATGGGGCCAAAAAAGTAGTGGGCGTAGACTTGCGGACCGAAAATATTGCGAAGGCCAATTTTTTAAAAAACTACTTTCAGGTCGAGAATGTGCAGTTCAGGGTTCAGAATGTCTACGATCTTGATCCATCCGAAAAATTCGATGTGGTTTACAATCTCGGATTGTTTTATCACATAACAGACCCGTATCTGTTAATGCAGCATACGTATGATATGTGTGAAAAATTCGCTGTGATTGATAGCATCATGCATAAGGAGCCGGTATCGGCCTTCTTACAAATGGTGAACAAGGATATATCCTCTCATTCAGAGGGAGACTACGTGGTGGAGCTGCACCCGACCTATCGAGCAATGATTGATCTAATGCATGCGGTGGGTTTTAAGGATGTTAAGGAAGTCGTTGCGATTGACGATGGCAATAGGGTGCCGCATCCACTCTATGACGATTATCATCGACGTTGCTTGATTGGATTTAAGTAAATCCCTGGAATGGAATACGAATGGCAATTTGACGAAATTGTGTTACTTGCTGAATTTGTCCCGATGCACATAAGGAGAACTTACCATGCGCTTGATACGCAATGTATTGGTGACATTCGCGGTCGCCTGCATTTTTTTAGTGACCGGACTGACCACAGCCCAGGCCGCTGACCCGCTGCCTTCGTGGAATGATGGCGCGAGCAAACAGTCCATCATTGACTTCGTGACCAGGGTGACGAAGGAAGGATCTGCCGATTTCGTGCCACCTGCAGAGCGTATCGCCACCTTCGATAACGATGGCACGCTGTGGGCCGAGCAGCCGATGTATTTCCAGCTTTTCTTCGTGCTTGACCGCGTGAAGGAACTGGCACCGCAACATCCCGAATGGAAGGACAAGGAGCCCTTCGCCTCCCTGCTCAAGGGTGATGTGAAAGGCGCGCTCGCCGGCGGCGAGAAGGCGATGCTGGAAATTGTCATGGCGACCCACGCGGGTATGACCACCGAGGAGTTCGAGAAGATTGTGAAGAACTGGCTCGCGACGGCGAAACACCCCGTTACCCAGCGGTCCTTTACCGAAATGGTCTATCAACCCATGCTGGAACTCCTCGCCTACCTGCGCGCGAACAACTTCAAGACCTTCATCGTCTCCGGTGGCGGTATTGAATTCATGCGGCCCTGGACGGAGGCAGTCTATGGTATTCCACCGGAGCAGGTCGTCGGCAGTAGCATCAAGACCGAGTTTGAGATGCAGGGCGGCAAGCCGGTGCTGGTGCGCCTGCCCGAACTGGACTTCATAGACGACAAGACCGGCAAGCCCGTTGGCATCAACTCACACATCGGCCGTCGGCCTATTGCTGCGTTCGGCAACTCCGATGGTGACCTGCAAATGCTGCAGTACACCACTACAGGTACAGGCGCACGCTTTGGCTTGATCGTGCATCACACTGATGCCGAGCGTGAATGGGCTTATGACCGCAAGTCCAGCATTG
>JANPDE010000202.1:0-19025 GCA_031431315.1 Haliea sp. | reverse complement strand
TTTTATGCCCGGTGTTTACCATCATGTGGTTTCTTCATTTCCTAAGTACCCGATTGAGTCCGGCGATCACCCTCGCAAGGCCAGAATACGCTATGCTTCCGTGCAAGAATAAGGAAGCCTCATGAGCAACATCAAGCAACTGCTAAAAGACATCAAGGATGCACCCAAAGGCCCGCGCATCGCCGCCATTTTTGATTTCGACGGCACCCTTATCGCCGGTTACTCCGCGCTGGCTTTTGTCAGGGAACAGCTCAAACGCGGTGATCTTTCATCACGCCAGTTCGTCGAATTGCTGCGCGCCATGACCAGCTTTGGACTCGGCAATATCGGTTTCTCGGGCATGATGGCGATCAACGCCCAGTTCATGCGCGGCATCGACGAAGACGCCTACCACGAGGTGGGGCGACAGCTCTACACCAAACAGATCGCGCGCCTCATCTACCCGGAGTCCCGTGCCCTGGTGGAAGCGCACCAGGCCAAAGGTCACACGGTAGCGATCATTTCTTCCGCCACGCCTTACCAGGTAGAGCCCGCCGCCGCGGATCTGGGCATAGACCACGTGCTGTGCACGCAACTGGAAGTGGTCAACGGCCAGTTTACCGGCGCTGTGATCCGGCCCACCTGTTTCGGGCAAGGTAAGGTCGATGCGGCAGAATCCCTGGCCAAACAGTACCGGATGAACCTGGACAAGAGCTTCTTTTACTCCGACAGCCGGGACGATTTGTTGTTGCTGGAGCGAGTGGGAAACCCCCGGGCGCTGAACCCCAGCAGCAAACTGGAACAAATCGCGCGCGAACGGCAATGGCCGATCGCCCGATTCGGTAGCCGCGGTCGCCCCACCCTGAATCAATTCGTGCGTTCCGTGGCCGCCACCAGTTCCGTGGTGACCTCGTTCATGGCTGGCCTACCGGTGTATGCGTTGACCGGCTCGCGACGCCAATCCCAGAACTTTTCCTTTTCACTGTTTGCCGACACCGCCAGCGCCCTGATCGGCATGGACTTGAAAGTGCTGGGGGAGGAGCATCTGTGGTCCCATCGCCCCGCGGTTTTTGTATTCAACCACCAGAGCAAGGCCGATATCATTATCGCCGCCCGGCTGTTGCGCCGTGATATCGCCGGAGTGGGCAAACAGGAAATCAAAAAAGAAACGCCGATTCTCGGCAAGGTACTGGAGTTGGGCGGCGTGGTATTCATCGACCGCGCCGATGGCGCAAGTGCGATCAAGGCGATGACGCCACTGATCGATGCAATGCGCAAACAGGGCAAGTCGGTGGTGCTGGCCCCGGAAGGCACGCGCACTGTTTCTCCCACCATGGCGCCGTTTAAAAAAGGCGCCTTCCACCTGGCCATGCAGGCCGGTGTCCCCATCGTACCCATCGTCATTCACAACTCGGGCGATGTCGCGCCCAAGGGTGATTTCGTCTTTCGACCCGCCACTGTTAACGTCACCGTACTGCCACCTGTCGATACCGGCACCTGGCGCGTTGAGACTATCGACGAGCACGTGCGGGAGGTGCGCAACATGTTCGCCCGCGTGCTCGGCCAGGCGGAAGAACTCCCGCGCAAAACCGGAAAAACACCCGGCAAGCGCAAAGTAAAAGCGCAGGCCATTCGCAAAACTCCGTCCAAAAAACGAACACGTAATTGAAGGGCTGATGGACGTGGACCTGGCGAGCAAATACCAGCAGTGCGATCCGTGGCCGGTGCGCGAACGTACGCGAGTCCTGTTCATACTGGATGCGCGCAACAGTTTCGAACAGGACGTCTTGCGCGGCTGGATACAGCACCATGCGCAAGGTGCCGGCACGCCGACGGGCGCCGCGCCGACGGGCGCCCGTGCGTCCCCGGTGCCGCAAGTTTGCCTGGACCTGGGCGATGATCGCCGCGGCATCGATGCCACACCGCTGGTCACCGCACTGGCGCTGCCGGACGATACTTTGGTGGCGCCGTTACGCGTTGCCTGGGTTCCCTCGCAAGAGGCCATCAACTCAGGCCCGCGCATTCGCGACCTGGTATTTGGTGATCCCCGCCATCCCGGTGCAGGGCGCGGTCGCAGGATTCTTAAGAACGCGCCCGAGAGAATGCATTTACTCACGGGCGAGCCGGATACAGTGGCCAACCTGCGGGCACGCTTTGGCCGTGGCCACCAAACCCCTGACGGTGATGGGCAGCGCGACTTCGCTGACTTCGTCGCGCGGCAGGCGGTGGTCGTGCTGGATCTCGCTGAACGTCGCCTGCAGGGCGGTCGCTACAAAGTGCCACGGCAAGTGGCGGCCAGCCTCATGGCGAGTCGTGCTTACAACACAGCACTGGACCAGCTCACCGCGCAAACGGGCACCCCCAAAGCGCAGCTGATGAAGGAAGCGGCGAAGTATATGGATGAGATGGTGTCGCGCCCCAGTACATTCTGGCTGGACTTCTACGCCAAGTTCAATAAATTTTGCCTGGGACTGGGCTATGAGGAAGAGATCGTCTGCGACCAGGCAGCGGTGGAAAAAATGCGTCAACTGGTACGCGAGTATCCCTCCATGCTGCTGTGGACGCACAAGACCTATCTCGATGGCATGGTGTTGCCCAAGCTCTTGTACGACAACGACTTCCCCATGCCGCACATGTTTGGCGGCGCCAACCTGAATTTCCCCGGGCTGGGTTATCTGCTGCACCGCGCCGGCGCTATTTTCATTCGACGCAGCTTCCAGGACAACGAGTTGTATAAAATCACGCTGCGACACTACGTGGGCTACCTGATGGAAAAGCGTTTTCCCATGAACTGGGCCTTTGAGGGCACACGCTCTCGCCTTGGTAAACTGATGCCGCCGCGCTATGGTTTGTTAAAGTATGTGTTGGAAGCCTGCCACGCCACCGACGCCAGGAACATCCACATCATTCCCATTTCCATCAGCTACGACCTGATTCGCGATGTAGAGGAATACGCCACGGAGCAAACCAGTCGCGGCAAGGGCGCTGAATCGCTGCGCTGGTTTATCGGCTATATCCGTAGCCTGGCCAGACCCATGGGCAAGGTCTATGTGAACATCGGCGAGCCCGTGGTGCTCTTAAGGTCACCGGATCCGGAGGATCGCCTCGCGCTGGCCAAGATCGCCTTTGAGGTCGCGGTGGAAGCGAATCAAGTCACTCCGCTAACATTTCCCTCGCTGGCGACCATGAGCCTGCTTGGAGCAGCGCCGAAAGCGCTCACCCAGAACGAGGTGCTGGCTGACCTGCGTGCACTGCTGCGCTGGGCCCAGGCCAGAAACCTGCGCATCTCAAAAGATTTCGACCCGGCCTACGCCGACCAGATACAGAATCTGCTGGGCATCATGCTCGACGACGGTATCGTCACGCGCTATGACGAGGGCCCCGAAGTCGTGTACGGCATCGGTCTGGATCAACACGCTGTTGCGAGCTACTACCGCAATACCGTCATCCACTTTTTCGTAAATAAGGCCATCGTTGAACTCGCACTGCTGAAGGCCAGCGAGAACGAAGGGCCCGACGCTTTGACTGTGTTCTGGACTGAGGTAGACCAACTGCGCGACCTGTTCAAGTTTGAATTCTTCTACGCGCCCACTGAGGAATTTCACCAGCAGATACGCCAGGAACTGGACCGCTATGACAAGGACTGGCCTACCCTGCTGAGCCAGGGCACTGTGGGTTTCGGCCAATTGCTCAATCGGATGACACCACTGGTGTCGCACGTCACCCTGCTGATTTACACTGAAGCCTACTCGGTGGTCGCCGCACTGGCCGCACGCCTGGCGCACAATGAAACACTGGGGGAAGAAGCCTGCGTCACCGATGCGCTGAAGTTCGGTCGCCAGGCCTATCTGCAGCGCCGTATCAGCAGCGAAGCTTCGATCGGCAAACTGCTGTTCAGTAATGGCTTCAAAATGTTACAAAGCCGGCAGCTGACGGAAGCCGGAGCACCGCTTATCGCCGAGCAGCGGCTGGAGCAGGCGCGCCAGTTGCGCGACCTGTTGCGGCGACTGGACCTGATCCGCGCCATCGGCGTGGCCAGTCGCAGCAGCTAATACGCCGCCAATAACAGGAGTGAGAACAATGACAGAACTAAACGTCGCCGTCCTCGGTGGCGGTTCCTGGGGAACCACGGTGGCCTCACTGGTTACTCGCAATGCACCGGTCACTCTGTGGGCACGCAATCCGGCCACAGTGGCGGAAATCAATACCCATCACACCAACGCAGTCTTCCTGCCCGGCGCGACACTTCCGGAAAAACTGGTCGCCACCACCGATATTGCAGAGGCAGTGCACGGCGCCGACGTGATTGTCATGGGCATACCGTCACAGAATTTTCGCGACGTATTACTGGAGGTGAAAAAACACATTCGCGCCTGGGTACCGGTGATCAGCCTGACCAAGGGTCTGGAACTGGACACCCAACTGCGCATGACACAAATCATCAATGAGGTGCTGCCGGGACATCCGGTCGGGGTTCTCACCGGCCCCAACCTGGCACGGGAAATCATGGCCGGGCAGGCGGCAGCCAGCGTGATCGCCATGGAAGACCTCATTATTGTGCAGGAGCTGCAAACACTGTTCAAAAGCGGCCTGTTTCGAATTTACACCAATACCGATGTGATCGGGTGTGAACTCGGCGGTGTGCTCAAAAATATCATCGCGATTGCCGTCGGCATGGGTGATGGCCAGGGTGCCGGAGATAATACCCGCGCCGGCCTGATCACCCGGGGACTGGCGGAAATCACACGGCTCGGTGTGGCCATGGGGGGGCGCGCCGAGACCTTTGCCGGCCTCGCCGGCATGGGCGACATGATCGCCACCTGCACCAGCCCACAGAGCCGCAATCGCCACGTCGGCATTCAATTGGGCATGGGCAGGAATATGCAGGAGATCATCAGTGAGATGGTGATGGTGGCCGAGGGCGTCAAGAGCGCACCAGCCGTCATGGCCCTGGCCGAACAATACGGCGTTGAAATGCCCATCGCCCGTGATGTGTACCGGGTGCTGTCGGGAGATGCCTCCGCCAGCCGCGCCTTCCGTGGGCTGTTGCGGGTCGAAGCGCGCGCCGAGTCGGAGCCGGGCTAGGGGACTGACCGGGGATCATGGATATTTTCAGGGCGATAGCCTTTTTATTGATTGCATTGATCGCCAGCCCGGCCACTGCCAGCCCCCCCAATTTCTCCGCACCCCAAGGTAATCCTGGACTGCGCTCCGCCTCCGCCATCGTGCTCGATGCACAGGGCAACCTGATCTATGGTAAAGATGTGGACACGGTGCGGCCCATTGCCTCCATCACCAAGCTGATGACGGCAATGGTCGTGCTGGACTCCGGCCTGGATCTCGACGAGTACATCACCGTAACGGACGACGACCGCGATCACATCCGCATGACGGGCTCGCGTCTGCGGCCTGGCGCATCCCTGCCACGGCGGGAAATGTTGCTGCTGGCCCTGATGTCGTCGGAGAACCGTGCCGCCGCCGCATTAGGGAGGACCTGCCCCGGCGGCCTGGAAAGTTTCGTGGAGCGGATGAACAAAAAAGCCGCCAGCCTGGGTATGAGCAGCAGCCACTTCGCCGACCCGGCCGGACTGAACGAGGACAATGTGTCGACCGCCAGTGACCTGGCCAAAATGCTGGCGGCGGCTGACAACTATCCGCTGATCACCCAATCCACTACGACGAGACGCATGGACGTGCGACCCTACACCCATCGCGGCCCGCTCACCTACGCCAATACCAACCGGCTCCTGAAAAACGCGGACTGGGAAATAGCACTCAGCAAAACCGGCTATATTAATGAAGCCGGGCGCTGCCTGGTGATGCAGGCCACGATCGGGGGTGAGGACATCTCCATCGTGTTACTCAATGCCTACGGAAAACTCACACCCATTGGCGATTCCAATCGCCTGCGCAAGTGGTTGCTGGCCAACCGATGAATCCGCTGCGCGCCAACGACCGAGGTATCCATTGATGAAACAGGTATTGAACGCGCTGTGCATCGCGCTGATGCTCGCACTGCCGGCGGCTTCTGTTTGCGCCGCGCGTGACAGTGGGCCAAAACCGCTGGTGCAAGTGTATTTCGGCGTACTGGAGCTGGATGACCAGACCGGCCAGTGGAACACCGAGGACCCCGTCGATGTGGATTTCTCCTCCCTGCCAACGGGTGGACTGGAAACCGAGTACCTCTTTGGCCACGGCTGGGTGCACTGGGGCCTGAACCCGGGCGCAAGTGTCTCCTGGAAAAATGACGACACGAAAGTCTCCGGTTCCCTCACGGAGCAGACTGGGGGAACGCTGCTGGTCGAGCTGGACAACTCGCTGCTGCTGGCGGAGATGCATCTGGGCGCGTACGTGCGCGGACGACTCGCCGAGCGCGTCACGACCTATGGCGCTGCCGGCCCGATGATCATGTACGGTTCCCTCGAGGTGAACGACGAACGGGTCGAGCCGCTACCCTCCGATGGCAGCGTGGACGTGCCCGATTCCAACAGTAACGACATCAACCTCGGCTACTACGCCCGCGCCGGAATCGATTTCGAGATCGACGACAAACAGCATCTGGGCCTGGGCATCCGCTACGTCTCCACCGAGCTGGATTTTGATGAGACCACCGGTAATGTGGAGATCAAGGGTCCGCAGTACGTACTGACGCTGTCCGTCCAGCTATAGATGAGTAAGCCTGCCGGGCTGCGGGTTCGAAGATCGGGATCAAGGCTCCGACCGGCAAAGCTTTTTTGGTTGCGAGTGTCGGTTGGACCCGCACTCGGGGAAGCAGACGAAAAAGCTTTGCCGGTCGGAGCCCGCTTGAAGCCTTGACCCGCAGCCGGTGTGCTGAAACACTGGGCGTCCACGCGCCCTGGGGGACATACCGATGATCAAACGCCGCCATGTCTTACAGTTGAGCGCCGGTCTGCTGGCTTACCCGGCACTGCAGGTGAAAGCCGCACCGCCAGACGCACCCACCGCCCTATCACCTGCCACGCCATCCACCGCTGCGAACACACCCGCCACACTGCCGCTGATCCAACGCCCGATACCCAGCACAGGAGAACTGCTGCCGGTGCTGGGCATGGGCACTTCCCGCACTTTCGATACGGCGGATGATCCGGCATCATTGGCGAATCTGACCGCGGTCCTGCAGGCCTTTTTTGACGGCGGGGGCACGGTCATCGACTCCTCCCCCATGTACGGCAATGCGGAAACCCGTGTCGGCGATGTGTTGCGCGCCATGCAGCAACCGCCGCCGCTGTTTGCGGCCACCAAGGTCTGGACCTCCGGCGAAGAACGCGGTATCGCGCAGATGGAGGAATCCGCCAGGCGCATGAATGTCAAAGTGTTTGACCTCATCGCCGTGCACAATCTCAAGGACTGGAAAACGCAACTGGCAACGCTCAAGCGCTGGAAGGCCCAGGGCAAGGTGCGCTATATCGGCATCACCACCTCGCACGGCCGCAATCACGAGGAGTTGCTGGAGGTCATGCGCAATGAGCCTCTGGATTTTGTGCAGTTCAGTTACAACATAGAAGACCGCCGGGCTGAGGAGGCGCTGTTGCCGGTGTCCCAGGACCGGGGTATTGCCACGATGATCAACCGGCCCTTTGAGCAGGGTGCGCTGTTTGGAAAATTGCACGACCGCGCGCTGCCCCCTCTGGCTGCCGAACTAAATTGCAGCAGCTGGGCACAGTTCTTCCTGAAGTTCATTCTGGGACACCCTGCGGTAACCTGTATCATTCCCGCCACCGCCACCCCGTCGCATATGGCGGACAATATGCGGGCCAATTTTGGCCGCGTCCCGGATGCCGCCCAACGGGAAGAAATGCTGCGCATGTTCGCGTCCTTTTAAGTTGCATAACTCCACCGCAGCACCGGGATTCCTGCAGCGCACCCTTGCACGCGCCTGCGATATCCATCCCGAAGAGACACGCGCCACACTGGCATCGTTCCTGCTGGTACTGATGCTGATGGGCGCTTATTACATTCTGCGTCCAGTGCGCGATGCCCTGGCCAGCGACTGGAGTGATGCCGAGGTCAGCTGGCTGTGGACCATCACCTTTTTCCTCAGCACCATTGCCGTGTCAGTGTACGGGGCAGCCGTTGCCCGCATCCGCTTCCAGCGGCTGGTACCCTCGGTCTACGGACTGTTCGCCGCCAGCTTCATCCTGTTCTATGTGGGCGAGCAAGTACTGCAAGAAGAGGTACTGCTGGATAAAGCGTTCTATCTCTGGATCAGCCTGTTCAGCCTGTTTCATATCTCGGTGTTCTGGAGTTTCATGGCCGAGACCTTTTCCAGGGGACAGGCTACCCGACTGTTCGGCTTTATCGGCGCCGGTGCCAGCGTTGGCGCTATCATCGGACCGGCGACGGCGGCGCTGCTGGTGGGGGATCTGGGCACCGATCCCCTGTTGCTGATCGCCGCGGCCATCGTGTTTCTCGCCCTGCCACTGGTGCGCGCTCTGCAGCATCTGAAAATCTCCGACCTGAGTTCACAGCGGGGCGCGATTGATAGCACCGGTGGCGCACCCATCGGCGGCAACCCCCTGGCAGGATTCTCTGAATTCGTGCAAAGCCGCTACCTGCTAAGTATTGGGCTGTTCATCTTTTTCCTCACTGCCATTAGCGCATTCGTGTATTTCGCGCAGAAGAACCTGCTTGAAGCCTACGACATGGAAACCCGCACCCAAATCCTGGCCGGCATGGATCTGGCAGTCAATTGCCTGACCGTACTGGTCGCGGTCTTCGCCACCGGACGCATGGCCGATAAGCTTGGTCTGCCCTTCACGTTGGCGTCGATACCGGTGCTGATCGGCGTGGGGCTGCTGATCCTGGCAGCGGCGCCCATGGTCAGCGTCATCGTGGCAATGCAGATTGTGCGGCGCGCGGGTGACTACGCCATTTCGCGCCCGGCCCGGGAAGTACTGTTCACCGCCGTGGATCGCGAGACACGCTTCAAGGCAAAACCCGTTATCGATATCGTCATCTATCGGGGGGGCGACATGCTGAGCGCCTGGGCCTTCACTGCCCTTACCCAGGTACTGGGTCTTGGCCTGGCCGCAGTGGCACTGGTGGGAGCCGGTATCGCTGCCGTCTGGGCCATCACCGGCGTCTATCTGGGCAGGCGTTTCGAAGCGATGAATCCCGCTGACCCACATCCGGGTGGCCCACACCCGGGTGCGCCGCAGCCAGGCACGACAGAAGTTGAATAGTTAAGCCGGGGAACAATCCTTGCCGCCCTGGTCCGAACGGACGATACCGGCGGCTTCCGCTAGGGCTATACTCTGGCATTAATGCAAAAAACAGGGTGACATCATGGCAACAGCGGCTGAGTACAATCTGGGCCCCAATACCTATCCGCGGGGCTGGTTCATAGTGGCGGAGAGCAGCGAGTTGGATAAAGGCCCGATGGCCGTGCGCTATTTCGGCCAGGATCTTGCGCTTTACCGCGGGCAGAGCGGCAAACCGGTGCTGCTGGATGCGTACTGCTCCCACATGGGCACCCACCTGACCGCCAGTACCAGTGCCATGATCGTCAAGAACGGCGAGCAGATCGAGGGGGATTCCATTCGCTGTCCCTATCACGGCTGGCGCTATAACTCAGAGGGTCATGTCGATGACATTCCCTACTCCGATGCCCCCTGCCCGAAATCGGCCTCCATCCGTTCCTACCCGGTGGTGGACAACATGGGTTGCATCATGGCCTGGTACGATCCCGACGGCCGCGCGCCCGACTACGCTGCACCCTTCCTGCCCGAGTGGGACGACCCGCAATGGGTGCGCTGGGAGCTTGATCACCTGGGCGAGTTGCCCGTCCACACCCAAGAAATTCTCGACAACATGGCGGACGTGCGCCATCTCGGCCCGACCCATGGCGCGCCCAGCGAATATTTCGAAAATGAGTTCATCGACCACGTCTACGTGCAACGCCAGGGTGGCCCGATGCAGCTCTACCAGACCTACCTGTACACCACCACCTGGTACACGGGGCCCGGCATACTGTTATCCAAGCAGGTCTTTGCCGGCAATGTCATTTATGAACTGATCGCCAACACGCCGGTGGAGGATGGCCTGACGCGCTGCTTCCACGGCTGCCTGTTCAAGGGCAGCGCATCGCCAGCGACCGCCGAGGATCGCGCCGCGGCGAAGCAGGCACAGGCGGGTGCGCTGGAAGCCTTCGGCGCGGATTTCAATGTGTGGGCCAACAAACGACCCGCGCTGAAAATCATGCAGTTGAAAACCGATGGTCCTTTCCGCACCGGGCGCAAGTGGTATTCGCAATTCTTCAGTACGCCGGACGATGCGCATGCGATACAGCGCGAACTCAATGGCATCGTGCACACGGAAGGCATGGCGACGCCGGCACAGCACAACCACAATATCGATGCAGGGCTGCCGTTTTAGCATGCTCACGCGCCTCTTCCTGCTGGTTCTCGCGTTCAGCCAGATCCTTGGCTGCGTCACCAGCCCCACCGGGCGCTCCCAGTTGATGCTGGTGTCACCGGAATCGGCCATTGTGGAATCGAAGAAGGCCTATATCAGCACCGTGGGTGAGTTGGGCAAGGCAGATAAGCTGTCCAATGACCCCGCGCTGGCAAAACGAGTGGCGACGATAACTGGCCGGCTGGTCACCGTGGCGATACAGAAATTTCCCGCCAGCGCCAACTGGGAGTGGAGTGTGGCCATCGTGGATGATCCGAAAGTAGTCAATGCCTGGTGCATGGCGGGTGGCCGCATGGCGGTGTACACCGGTTTGTTCAAGAAATTGAAGCTGACCGACTCCGAGTTCGCCCAGATCATGGGACATGAAATATCACACGCGCTGGCGAACCACACGGCCGAACAAATGTCCCGCGCGATGGCTACCACCCTGGGCGTTGTCGCTATCGGTGCCATGGCGGACAGACCGGCGGTTGCCATGGGCGGTGCGGCGATGGCGGCGACAGTGGCGCTCAGCTTGCCCAACAGCCGCACGGCGGAAAAGGAAGCGGACCAAATCGGCATGGAGCTCGCGGTACTTGCCGGTTTCGATCCGGATGCTGCCGTGACTCTATGGCAGAAAATGGCTGCCCAGGGTGGCGGTAATCCGCCCGAATTCCTGAGTACCCACCCCGCGCCGGGCAATCGCGAAGGTACCTTGGCCGCGATGATACCTGCCATGCGCAAGCTCAATCCGACGGGACAACTCGCCGCTGTCCATCCGGTGCAGATCGTGCACTATGTAAGAATTTAGTATAAGCTTGCGACCGTTGCCCCAATGAATCTGTTGCGTCGCCTATATCGATTATGACTAACGATTCACTCTATTTATCACCCGGCTTCTTCGTCACGCTGAGCACCAAACGTCGAATTATCCACTTTGCGCAACTACGCGGGGCCCTCAGCGTCACCACTCCGGCCCGACTGGCGATCATTGATTCATTCAATCGCGGATATCACGGACAACTCGATGACCTGATTGCGGACGTGTCACGGCGCTTCAACGGCCACCAGCCCGCTGTCCGAAATTTTATTGAAAACCTCATGACGGCCGGCTGCCTGACCGACACTGCGCCCATGGTTCGCTATAGTGGAGAACCGTCGGGCAGGCCAGGAACTGTTGGGCCGGAACAGGTCACCATTGCCACGCCGGTAGGTCTGCTGACCCAGTCGGGGCAATACCTTTGGTACAACCACAAGGGCGAACTCCTGCTCCGTCTCAGTTTGCCTGAGGTTGTTGCCGCGGCAATGTTCTCTGAATCCATTGCCATTGCGAAAGCCCGGGAACAATATTTCGCACAGCCTGGTAAACATATGCTGGATGAAAGCCAGTTTGACGTGCTGGTGTCGCGCCTCGCCGGGGCCGGGCTGTTTGTTGCGGCACGACCACCTGTCAGCGACGAGAAAGCAACTCCGCTGCTTGGCACTGTAGACCAGAATGAAGTGCAAAACCTGATTGATGCCAGAGTGGCGGCCCATGATGTGAAAATGGCTGACCGCGACGAAAAGCTGGTTTCGGTGGTTCCCGTGAACACCCAGAAAGGCACGACACCGGCGGCATTGGGCCTGCTGATGGCCTACGCCATGGGATACGAGGGTGGACAGCTGTGTAACAAATACAATTTCGTCCCTATGTTTTTGACAGATGAAGCCCGTCTTTTAAAGCGAGGAACTTCACCTGGTATTTTCATGTTCTCCAATTATGTATGGAACGTCGATATCAACCTGCAGCTTTCGGCGGCCATCAAGATGATAAGCCCCGCCAGTATCACGGTACATGGCGGGCCCAGCACACCGTCGTATGAAAAGGATTGCGAAAAGTTCTTCGCCGACAATCCGCATGTCGACATTACCGTCAGGGGGGAGGGTGAGCTCACTTTTGCCGAGATGCTGGGTGCACTTGACCTGGCCAACTCGCGTGATCTGGAAGTGCTGCGCGACATACCCGGACTTACATACCGCAGCGCTGACGGTGTGTACCGTACCGCCAATCGCGAGCGTATCGAGGACCTCGACACCATACCCTCACCTTACCTGATGGGACTGTTCGATGAATTCGGCTCTGTCGGTGCTGGCGCCGTCATAGAGTCCAATCGCGGCTGCCCCTACGGCTGCACCTTCTGTGACTGGGGATCGGCGACATTGTCGAAGGTCCGCAGGTTCGATCTCGACCGTGTCTACAAAGAGCTGGAGTGGTCCGCCAAAAACCAGATCGAGGACGCCTCCATTGCCGATGCCAACTTCGGGATGCTGGAACGCGATGTCGACATTGCAGAAAAGATCGCCGACTTGAAGCGTACCTACGGCTTCCCCCGTTCGGTGGCTATCAACTACGCCAAGAACCAGGTCAAGTATTTACGCAAGATTATCGACATCATGGCCAGCGTGGAAATTCTGGCCGAGGGCGTGGTGTCGCTGCAAACGATGGACGAAACCACTCTGAAAGTCATTGACCGGTCCAACATCAAGCTGGATAAATATAACGAACTCTCCACCGAGTTTCGCCGGGCCAGACTGCCCCTTGCAGCGGATATTATGATGGGTCTGCCCGGCTCTACTCCGACCTCATTCAAGAACGACCTGCAAAAATGCACGGACCGTGATATCCGGGTCCGTGCCAATCCCACTCAACTGCTGCCCAATAGTCCGATGAATGAGCCGAGCTATCGCATAGAGCATGGCATTGTGGCCATCCCGGGTGAATTGTTAAAAGAAACCGCCAGCTACACGCGCCAGGAGTGGGACGAGATGGATCATCTCCGAATGGCGTACTACTTGTTTGACAACTACGGGATCCTTCGCTACGTGTCCCGCTTTGTGCGCAGCGAGACCGGTATGGGCGAAGTCGAATTCTACGACACGGTGCAGTCCGAAGTAACGCGCCACCCGGCGGATTGGCCTGTCATCTCGACTTCACTCAAATCACTCGAGGCCTACATGGCTCCCCCGGGGTCCTGGGGTTTATTCATCGAAGAGATGCACCGCTTTCTAGTAAACCACCTGGGGATGCCGGACGATTCAGCCCTGCGCACGGCGCTGACTGTACAGCATGCCCATCTCCCCGCTCCAGACCGCCACTTCCCCGATGTCGTGGCACTGGAGCACGATTATATGGCTTGGCAGGAAGCGCTTCTCACCAGCCGTGAAGAGGGGCATCGAGACGACTGGCAGGACCATATTCCGCGATTGTCGGAGTACAGGCCGGCTTCGCTCATGATCAACGATCCCAATGGAGTCTGTATTCGCGACATAGGTCATCACAAGACCGTCCTGGATATGAACATACGCTCCTGGGATCTGGATTCTCCCCTGGCCCGGCCACGCCTGGGACTTGTCTCCAATTGAAGGTAACGAGTTCCAGAGTGGCGCGCCGCTCGCTTCCTGCCTGGATGGCTGAACGCTAGATGGCTGAACGCTAGATGGCTGAACGATAGGACCGCACTATCTCCACTATCTGGACTGTGTACGACTTATACCACTTGGATCGACCCTTTTCCTGGGCGACCAGGTGCTCGGAGTTTTTCTTCCACCGCTGAATTTGCTCTTCGCTTGTCCAGTAGGAAATAGCCACCTCGTCGTTGCCTTCTGTACAGGCGATGAACTCCACACACCCGTACTCATTGATAGCCAGGTCGCGCATTCTGTTGGCCATCGCCGCATACTCAGCATCAAGTTCCAGAATCTCTGCCCTGAAAATGACGGCGTACATCGATACCCTACCTCGCGGTGAATTGTTAACACATTCCTATTACTTCTGGTCTGGACCTACCACATCCTGTCGATCTTGCTCGTATTCTTCGTATGAACCTTCGAGCTCCCGCATACATTCCTCAAAACGCGTCTGGGGCAGCTTGCTACACTCCAACTGCTGGTTTTGCTGAACAGCCGTATAGATCTGCTTATTGCTGCACGCAACGAGCAGGAAGATTACAACAAAGACACAGATTGATTTCATGTTAACCGGGTTCTGCGGCGGCTTGATGGAACTCTAATAGACCGCCCTATATAACACCACGTCTTTCTGGATACAGATCCATGGATTCACACTCAAAAATTTTTCACCAAGAGGACTTGAAAACCGCTGGAAAATACCTATTTCACGTTCCAGAGGTTGACTGCCTGCGCTGTCCCCGAGCAGGTTGAATCGCCAGCCGTGCCAGCCGACAAGGGAGTCTGCCGCGGTCAGGGGAACTTAACTCAGTCATATAAACGGGAGGAATTGGCCATGTTCGGTTCGATTACTAATTGGGAAGGTGACTTGATCAACCAGTTCAATCGCCTGCAGAATGATCTGCAACAGTTCTGGGGTTCGCCTGCGGGCCCTGCCAGTATCCGTGCCGTGGCGCGCGGCAGTTATCCATCCATCAATATCGGCGTGACCGCCACCAGTGCTGAGATCTATGTCTTTGCCGCCGGTCTCGACCAAAAGCAGATTGACCTGTCAGTACAGCGAAATCTACTGACCGTCAGCGGTGAAACCCCGTCTACCCAACCAGAAGGCGCCAGCGCCTACCTGAAAGAGCGGCACGTCGGACAATTTCGCCGGGTACTGCAACTGCCTGAGGATATTGACCCGGACTCTGCATCGGCCAACTACAACAACGGGGTTTTGCATATCAGCATCCAGCGTAAAGCGGAATCGCGGCCCCGAAAAATCCAGATAAACGCCTGACAGGAGGATTAACCATGGCTTCAACACAGAGAGTTGCGACAAAGAACGAGCGCGCTGTAACACGGGATAGCGAGCAAAAAATCGTACTGCAGCCAGCGGTAGATAGTTTCGAGAACGGTAATGCAATCAAACTTTTTGCTGACCTGCCGGGTGTAGCAGAAAACACTTTGTCAGTGGAGGTGGATGACAAGACGCTCACTATCCAGGGCGATATAGCGTTTCAAATGCCTGAGGACATCGAGTCGTTGTACGCCGACATTCGCTCGACGCATTACCAGCGCGCGTTTACCCTGAGCGGTGAGTTGGACACAACCAGGATCAACGCGTCACTAGCCAATGGCTTGCTGACCGTCACGATACCCAAACGGGAAGAACTGCAACCGCGCAAGATTGCAATCGCGGCGGGCTGAGACAGGGTCGCCGCTGCTCAGGTCAGCGGCGACTGGCGCGCAGGTAAAGAAACTCCAGCGCCAGCGTGGCACCTGCCAGCGCAGTGAGCTGCGCGTGGTCGTAGGCCGGGGATACTTCCACAATGTCGAAGCCGACGATATTGAGGCCGGCAAGGCCGCGCACAATGCGCAGTGCGGTGGATGTGCTCAGGCCGCCCACCACCGGCGTGCCGGTACCGGGCGCAAAGGCAGGGTCCAGGCAGTCGATATCGAACGTGAGGTAGGCCGGGGCATTGCCCACGCGGGAGCGAATTGCGGCGACGACTTGCTGCGCTGATTGCTCGTTGACCTGGTCGGCGTTGACCACGAGAAAGGCGTGATCTTCGCGGTCATAGTCGGTGCGTATGCCGATCTGGATGGAGCGGGTGGTGTCGATCAACCCCTCCTGCGGCGCACGGTAGAACATGCTGCCGTGGTCGTATTTCTCATGCCTGGAATAGGTGTCGGTGTGGGCGTCGAAGTGAATCAGCGCCAATTTGCCGTGGGTGGCCGCATGTCCGCGCAACAAGGGCAGGGTGACAAAGTGATCGCCGCCCAGGCTGACCAGGGTTTTCCCCGCCCCGGTGATGCGCGCGGCGTGGGCCTCGACCCGGGCCAGCATATCGTCGCTGTCGCCGGAGGAGAACTGGATATCGCCGTAGTCGATAGCCCGCAAGCGCTCGTTCAGGCAGAACGACCAGGGCCAGCGCTGCTCCTCCCAGCGCAGGTTGGCACTGGCCTGGCGGATGCCATTGGGTCCGCTGCGCGCCCCCGCACGACCGCTGGTGCCCAGATCGTAGGGGATGCCCATGACGACCGCGTCAAGGCCAGCCTGGTCAAGATCGCGGCTGAGCGGCAGGCCCATAAAGCTGAACACATTGGCGTAACTGGAGACATCGGCCAATTGCACCGTCTTGTCCGGCTCATCAATCACACTGTCCTCCGAGTGTCGCTGCGTGCGGTACCTGGGCGAAAACACGCCACTTTATGCGCAATTCCTTCACAGTGCCAATATGCCACACCAGCGGGCGCCGAGGCGCGGCTGACCCCCGGAGCATTACTGGCCTAGAATACCCCTGAAGAACCCCGTTTTGCCGTCTCGGAGATTCGCTGCATGACCACCAGGCTTGATACGGCGCAGTTGCGCCAGCTCGACCAGGCACACTACCTGCACCCCTTTACTAACCTGCGCACGTACAGTCAGCAAGGGGGTCGTATTATCAGCCGCGCAGAGCATGTCTACATCTATGACAGCGACGGCAACAAAATGCTCGATGGCATGTCGGGGCTCTGGTGTTGCAACCTGGGCTACAGCCAGACCAGTATCAAGGAGGCGATTTACACCCAGCTGCAGGAGCTGCCGTACTACAACAATTTTTTCCAGTGCGCCAACGAACCCGCCGTCGAGTTGGCGCGCGCGCTGGTGGAAGTCACCCCCGCCCAGTTCAATCATGTGTTTTTTACCAACTCCGGGTCCGAGGCCAACGACACCAACCTGCGCCTTATCCACCGTTACTACAACTTGCTGGGGAAGCCCCAGAAGAATCTCATCATCAGTCGCCGCAATGCCTATCACGGTTCTACTATCGCCGCCGCATCATTGGGCGGCATGCAGGCAATGCACCAGCAGACACAGGGCCTGGACTATGTCCACCACATCAACCAACCGCACTGGTTCGAAGAGAGTACCGGCGAAGACCCCGATACTTTTGGCCTGCGAGTCGCCCGCGAGCTCGAGCAAAAAATTGATGCGCTGGGCGAGGCGCGGGTCGCGGCATTTTTCGCTGAACCCGTGCAGGGCGCCGGTGGCGTGATCATCCCGCCGGATTCCTACTGGCCGGAAATAAAACGCATCTGCGCCGAGCGCGATATTCTGCTGGTCATGGATGAGGTCATCTGCGGCTTTGGTCGCACCGGCAATTGGTTCGGCTGCCAGACCTATGGACTGGAACCGGACCTGATCACCTTCGCCAAGGCCATCACCAATGGTTATATGCCCTTGGGCGGAGTCATGGTGGGCGACAAGGTCGCCGACGTCCTGCTCGGCCATGAGGGCGAGTTCGCCCACGGCCTGACGTGCTCCGGCCACCCCGTGGCGTGCGCGGCGGGCGTCGCCACCCTGCAGGTATTGCGCAAGAAAAAGATCGTGGAAGCGGCCGTTGCACCGTATTTTCAGGAGCGCTTGCAGACCCTGCGGGACCATCGCATCGTCGGCGAGGTGCGCGGCATCGGCATGCTGGGCGCGCTGGAGCTGGTCAGGGACAAGCATTCCCGGGAGCGCTTGGCGCCAGAATCCGCTGGCGCCGTGTATTGTCGCAACCAGGCCAATGCCGGTGGCCTGATGGTGCGCCAGACGGGCGACGCCATGATCATGGCACCGCCGCTGATCTGTAACCGTCGCGAGATCGACAACCTGGTCAATATGCTGGCTCGCGCGTTGGATGAGACCGCCAGGCATTACGGCATTCACTGAAGGAGTCATGCCCACAGCACCGCGGCTGGTTTGAGTGTCCATGCCGGGCGGTAATATTCTCTGGCGCCAGGACAGTGGCGACTGACATCGTCTATTCGCGTCGTATAATCGGTGGCTCTGAGGTTTTGGGCCATCGCCCGTTTTCAAGAGGATTACGACATGGGCAAACGCCGGGTATTGAACAAGAAAACCCTTGGCATACAGGAGGGGTTACCCCTGCAGGCCAGCAGCGGTGGTATCGAGGAATTGCGCCGCGACATCCAGCGCCTGATGGACATGGAAGCCATAAGACAGCTCAAGTACGCCTACTTCCGCTGTGTCGACACCGCCAATCTCGAGGAGTTGGCCACGTTATTTCACGATGACGTAACCGTGCACTTTGTCGGAGGCAGTTACGAGTGGAAGGTGCAGGGCAAGGCGGATTATGTCAGCAACATCGGCAAATCCTTCACCACCGAAGCCGTGGGACAGCACAACGCGCATCATCCGGAAATTCAGATATTGAGTGACAGCGAGGCGACCGCCCTGTGGTACCTGGCCGACAACATGTGGATTCTCAATCACAACGTGAAAACGCACGGCACCGCCATTTACCGGGATCGTTACCTAAAGCTCGATGGCAAATGGTTGATCAAGGATACCAGTTATGAGCGCCTCTACGAGATCAACGATATCTTGAAGGAACGTCCCAAGCTGAGCTCGCATTACCTGGGTGAATACGGTACAGCGCCGTAGTTCAGGCCGTGTAATCCTAGGAGATTTATTCGAAGTGGATCGTTCAGGTTAACGGGTTAGGGCGCCGGGTGTGCAATTCGCCGGCTTCCCCGATACTCGCCAACGAATTGCACACCCGACACCCAAACCCTTGTCCGTGCTATCACCCGGATCATTGTTACGTGCTTTTACATGGGCTGATGTTGCATACAAGCAAAATTGTCGAGGCTTCGGGCGGGCAGGCATTTTCTCATGCGAGTATCGGGGAAGCAGGTGAAAATGCCTGCCC
>JANPDE010000201.1:0-14802 GCA_031431315.1 Haliea sp. | reverse complement strand
GAGCACGATTGGGCTCTTCTGTTTTACCTGACGATCATCAACACCAGGGCTGCTTCGGAGCATCTATGACCTACCAACGCTTTACCCGTCTACCGGCCAAGTTAGCGGTACCGCTGCCACCGACGCTATCACGTCGTCGTTTCGTGCTCGGCGCATCTTCACTGCTGGCACTGGGCTCTTGTCCGTTGTCTCAACCACTGTGGGCTGCCCAAACCAATGGTCCACAAACTCTTGCGGGCAACCAGTTTGATCTGGCAATCGCGTTCCAGAACGTCAATTTTACGGGCCGGGAGCGGATTGCGACGACCGTCAACCAAAGCCTTCCTGGCCCGGTGTTGCGCTGGAAAGAAGGTGAACGCGTCACGCTGCGGGTGACGAACAACCTGCACCACCACAGTTCCATCCACTGGCACGGTATCATCCTGCCAACGGACATGGACGGCGTGCCGGGTATGAGTTTCCACGGCATCGGGCCCGGCGAAACATTCGTCTATGAGTTTGATGTCCGCCAGAGCGGCACCTACTGGTACCACAGTCATTCCGGGTTTCAGGAGCAGACAGGACTGAAAGGTGCCATCGTCATCGACCCGCAGGAAGTTGATCCCGTGGCCTACGACCGCGACTGTGTGGTGATGTTGTCGGACTGGACCGACACGGCGCCCGAAAGGGTCTTTGCCACGCTCAAGAAAATGAGCCACTACTACAACTTCCGCGAGCGTACCGTGGGAGATTTGTGGCAGGACGTGACGAACAAGGGCCTTGCAGCGACCTGGCAGGAGCGGGCCATGTGGAACCAGATGCGCATGAGCCAAACGGACATCGCCGATGTCACCGGGTACACGTACACCTACCTGATGAATGGGGTGACCCCCGACCGCGGCTGGACAGCAGAATGTGAACCCGGCGAGAAAGTGCGTTTGCGCTTCATCAACGGCTCGGCCATGACCATCTTCGATGTGCGCATACCCGGCCTTGCAATGACGGTCGTAGCTGCGGATGGCCAGAACATCCAGCCTGTCACGGTCGATGAATTTCGCATCAGTGTGGCCGAAACGTATGACGTGATTGTGCAACTGGCGCCGGACAGCGCTCACACCGTGTTTGCCCAAAGCATTGACCGCGGTGGTTACGCCCGGGGCACGCTGACCACCAATATCGCCCTGCGCGCCGAGGTGCCCGCGATGGATCCGTCGCCCGTGTTGGGGCATCGGGATATGGGTATGGCGATGTCCGGTATGGCGGGGATGGAGCATTCCGCACACGATACGAATGCACCGGAGCCTGCGCAACATGGCAGTCATGGGACGGACCCTATGGCCGGGATGGATCACAGCGGCCATGACATGGAAACAATGGAGCACATCGAACATCCCAAGCCCCAACTTGCCAAAGCGGGATTCGGCAGCAACTTTGATCCCCTGCCGGCAATCACCCATGCCGCAAGCGAATTTGGTCCGCAAGTGGACAACCGTTCTGAGATGCCGCCAAGCGGCCTGACCGATCCCGGCATCGGATTGCGCGATCACCAGCGACTCTATGGCCGGCGTGTCCTGACCTACGCCGATATTCGCGGCTTGCATCCCACGCGTGACAAGCGCCAGCCGTCGCGCGAGCTCGAGTTGCACCTGACCGGCAACATGCAGCGCTACATGTGGTCGTTCAATGGCATCAGCTTCGCCGAGGCCGAACCTATCGAACTGCGTTACGGGGAGCGGATACGCATTGTGCTAGTCAACGACAGCATGATGACCCACCCCATCCACCTGCACGGGCTGTGGAGCGAACTGGAAACCGGCGATCCTGACCACATACCCCGCAAGCACACCATTCTCGTCCAGCCGGGCTCGCGCATCAGCTACCTGGTAACCGCCGACGCCAGGGGGCGCTGGGCTTACCACTGTCATATGCTTTACCACATGTCCGGCATGATGCGTGAAGTGCGTGTGGTATAGGAGTGCTGCCATGACAATCCTGAGAAGAACATTCACGCTTGCATTGTGGGGCGTCGCCTACTGCAGCCAGGGTATTGCCCACGAAACTGATGACCCGCTGCTGGTGCATGTCATGATCGACCAGCTTGAATGGCGCAGCGCGGATGAGTCCGATCCCTATGTACTCGACGCGCAAGGCTGGATAGGCAAGGACCTGAACAAGCTCTGGATCAAAACCGATGTCGAACACGCAGATGGCGCAACGGAGGACGTGGAAATACAAGCGTTGTACAGCCGCGCCATCGCCCCATTTTGGGATGTGCAGGTGGGACTGCGGCAGGACCTGGAACCCGACCCCGACCGCGACTGGGGCGTGATTGGCATGCAGGGCCTGGCGCCGTATTTCTTCGAAGTCGATGCGGCCCTGTTTGTGGGCAACTCGGGCGATACCGCCGCGCGCGTCTTCGCCGAGTATGAATGGTTGTTTACCCAACGCCTGGTGCTGTCACCGGAAGTCACCGTGAATCTTTATGGGCAGAATGACGCGCAGAGGCGAATCGGCTCAGGATTATCGGATGCTGAGGCGGGATTGCGCCTTCGCTATGAAATTTGCCGGGAATTTGCGCCATACGTAGGTGTGAACTGGACACGCAGCTTTGGCGACACCGCCGATTTTGCGCGCGAATACGGGGATGTCACCAGCGACGTCCAATGGGTCGTTGGCATCCGGGCGTGGTTCTGACTTTCACCTTTTTGACAAATGAACGTGAGGATTTGACGATGAAGAGATTTCTACTAAATGTAACCCTGACCATCGCCAGCATTGCTATGATGGGAGCGCTGGCCTATGCCCACGATCCGGCGGAACACGCACAATCCTCTGAAGCGCCGGATTGCAAAAGCATTGAACACATGGATCACGGAAACATGGACATGAATGACCCGGTGACGCGGGCGATGATGCAAAAATGCGGCGAACTGCACCAACCCACAGACAAAACTATGGACGATATGGATCACAACGATAAAGAGCCTGGCAAGACAACCCCCGCTGAGAGTCACGGGGCATATGCTCCGCACTGAAACAACCGCGTGGCACATATCCACGAGCCTCGTGGATACAAAGACCCGTTTTTGGTCACACGATACTGTCTGGCCGGCAGCAGACCGCGGGAGGAACGAACTATGACGAAGATCAGATGGATCATCCTGCTGAGTGTGGGCATGGTGGTCGCTACAACCGCGTACATTGTTGCCGGGCTGTATCCTATTGGTGCGGACGTGCCCCACAACAGAGTCTCGTATTGGTTACTGGAGACGCTGCGCGAGCGAGCGATCGCACGGGCATCGTCCGATCTGGAGGTGCCTGACCTCAGCAGTCCCGAGTTATTGTTGGCAGGCGGTCCCGATTACAACGAGATGTGCGCACAATGCCACCTGAAACCCGGTCGGCAACACAGCGACATGAGTATCGGACTTTACCCAAGCCCGCCAAATCTATCGCTCGCGGCAAAAGATCCTGCGCGTCGCGAGGGAGCAGATATCATAACTCACACGAGACACCAGTTCTGGGTCATCAAACACGGTATAAAAGCCAGTGGTATGCCCGCTTGGGGGGCAACTCACGATGATCAGCGCATCTGGGCAATGGTGGCCTTTCTGCAGAAATTGCCGACGCTGACTCCGGAGCAATACCAGATTTTGACTGCCCGCACTGCCAAAAAAAGTGATCCTCACTAGTTATATAGCTGGCTTGGGCAATTGCGAGCTGTTCGATTTACCATGACATGGGGCATTACCCAAGCAGAACGCGGTTTCAGTATTCGGGAGTCAACCCACATCTGAGAGGCTTACCATGGCAAACGATTATCACCATTACCACCAACCGGGTGATCCCACACCACCCGGTGCCACCGGTATGAAAGATCCCGTGTGCGGAATGTCCGTGAACGTGAATTCCGCGCATTATTTGAGTCACGAAGGGATTGACTATTTTTTCTGCAGCGACCGTTGCAAAACCAAATTCACCACTGCGCCAGCCCAATATATCGCGCAACAGGCTCCCGGGAGCGGCCAGCCTCACCACGGTGATTCCCAATCAGTTCACGGGCATACACCCGGCAACCAAGCGCCAAGCCAGCCGGTTGAAGGCGCAATCTACACCTGCCCCATGCACCCGGAGATACGCCAGTCATACCAGGGCGACTGCCCGAAGTGCGGCATGTCGCTGGAACCTTTGTTGCCGGACCTGGAGGAAGAAGACAATCCGGAACTGCGTGCTTTCGCACGTCGGTTCTGGTGGACACTGCCGCTCACCGTGAGCGTCACCATCCTGGCGATGTTCGGACATCGGCTTCACTGGTTTGCACCTGCAACCCAGGCGTGGGTTGAACTGGTGCTGTCGCTCCCAATCGTCCTATGGGCGGGACTGCCCTTTTTTATCCGCGGTTGGCAATCCATCATCCACCGCAGTCCCAACATGTGGACATTGATCAGTCTTGGCACCGGAGCCGCGTTTATCTACAGCCTGGCCGCCACCCTGATACCGGACGCGTTTCCCGATTCGTTCATCGCCATGGGCCGGGTCTCCGTCTACTTCGAGGCCGCGGCGGTCATCATCTCACTGACCCTGCTGGGCCAGTTACTGGAACTGAAAGCGCGTTCGCAGACTTCCGCAGCGCTCAAATCGCTGCTCGGCCTCGCTCCGAAAACGGCACGTCGCATCCGCGGTGACGGTGCGGAAGAAGATATTCCCCTGGCGCATGTCCATGTCGGAGACACGCTGCGAATTCGCCCCGGTGAAAAGGTTCCGGTCGACGGTATCGTGATTGACGGCAGCAGTGCAGTGGACGAATCGATGCTGACCGGCGAGCCGATACCCGTGATGAAACGCGCGGGCGACAAGGTGATAGGTGCGACGCTCAATACCAGTGGTGCGCTCACCATGCGATCCGAGCGCGTGGGATCGGCCACAGTGTTGTCGCAGATCGTCCAGATGGTGGCGCAGGCGCAACGGTCCAAGGCGCCCATGCAGCGCATGGCGGACTCCGTGGCCGGTTACTTCGTCATGGCGGTCGTCGCTGTCGCACTACTGACTTTTTTTGCCTGGGGACTGTTCGGGCCAGAGCCACGCTGGGTTTTCGGGTTGGTGAATGCAGTGTCCGTATTGATTATTGCCTGCCCCTGCGCACTCGGCCTGGCCACTCCCATGTCGATCATGGTCGCGAGCGGGCGCGGCGCCAAACGGGGCGTACTGTTTCGCGATGCGGCAGCGATAGAAAACTTCCGCAAAATCGACACGTTGATCATCGATAAGACTGGCACGCTGACCGAGGGTCGGCCGGCGTTCAATCGCGCAGTCGCCTCGCAGGGGTACACCGAAGAAGACGTATTGCGCCTTGCCGCCAGTCTCGACCAGGGCAGTGAACACCCTCTGGCGGACGCGATTGTCCGCGCGGCTCGAGAGAGCCACCTGGCGCTGGGCAAGGTGGAGGAGTTTGAGTCTGCTTCCGGGATAGGCGTGCGCGGCGTTATCGATGGGCGCCGATTGGCACTGGGCAATACCGCCTGGATGGAGGCCAATAGCGTGAGCGTCAGCGCATTGGTATCGGAAGCGGAAGCCCTCCGGACTGAGGGCGCGAGCGTCATGTACCTGGCAGTGGACGGACAACTGGCAGGGTTGTTGGCGGTATCAGACCCGGTGAAATCCACCACGCCCGATGCATTGGCCATCCTCAGGGCCGCAGGCCTGCGGATCGTGATGGCCACCGGCGACGGTCTCACTACCGCCAGGGCGGTGGCCGCACGTCTGAGTATCGATGAAGTGTATGGCGAGATAACACCGCAGGACAAATTACAACTGGTGGATCGGCTCCAACAGGAAGGCAGAATTGTCGCTATGGCGGGCGATGGCATCAACGATGCACCTGCGCACGCCAAAGCTGATGTGGGCATCGCCATGGGCACCGGGACCGATGTAGCCATGAACAGCGCTCAGGTTACTCTGGTAAAGGGCGACTTGCGTGGACTGGCGGAAGCTCGCAGCCTGTCGGAAGCGACCGTGGGTAACATGAAACAGAATCTGCTATTCGCTTTCCTGTACAACGGACTGGGCATTCCCCTGGCGGCAGGCGTGTTTTATCCCTGGACAGGCTGGTTACTGTCTCCGATGATCGCCGCGCTCGCGATGAGCTTGAGCTCGGCTTCGGTCATTGGCAATGCCCTGCGCCTGAGACGCGCCGATTAGCGCAGTTGCCCGCTTGTGCCCACCAGTAGGGTTTATATAGCCAGTGGCCGCGTAGCATGTGTCAGCCACTCACACTCTGCGGCCTGCAACATCGGACCTATGGCCGTCGCAACTTGTTGGTGGTATTTATTGAGCCACTGAATCTCCGTCGCATCGAGCAGCTCTGTCGTTAACATGCGGGTGTCGAAGGGCACCAGGGTGAGGCACTCGAATTCCAGCATCGGTTTTTCACCGAGGCCATCCCCGGCGGGACGCACCACCTGTAAATTCTCACAGCGTATGCCAAAGGCGCCGTCGCGGTAGTAGCCCGGCTCGTTGCTGACTATCATGCCGGGGCGCAGCGCCACGCCGTTTTGCTGCTTTGATATACGCTGCGGTCCTTCGTGCACACTGAGAAAAACGCCCACACCGTGGCCCGTGCCATGATCGTAGTCAAAGCCTTCGCGCCATAAATACTGCCGCGCCAGCGCATCCAGGTGCGAACCCGTGGTGCCGGGTGGAAAACGGGCCTGCGCCAGCGCGATATGGCCTTTCAACACCAGCGTGAACAGACGCCGCGCCTCCGCACCGGGATCGCCAATGGCGACAGTGCGAGTGATGTCGGTAGTACCGTCGGTGTACTGGCCGCCGCTGTCGAGCAAGTACACGCTGTTCATCGCCAGGCGCGCCGGTACGGCATTCTCGTGATTGTAATGACACATGGCGGCGTTGGCGCCGGCGGCGGAGATGGTGCTGAACGACACGGCGTGGAAGTGCTCGCCCTGCTGCCGAAAGCTGAGCAGTTTGTCCGACAGCACGGCTTCATCGTGCAGTCGCCCCGCCGCGATTTCACCGTCCAGCCAGGCCAGGAAGCGGATTTCCGCCACGGCATCGCGCAAGTGGGCGTTGCGCGTACCCGCCAGCTCCACCGGATTCTTGCACGCCTTGGGAATGACCGCGGGGTCTTCGCCGTCGATTAGCGTGGCGCCGACGCGAACAAGCTCAAGCTGAATCCAGGCGCTCGCATTCCTGGCATCGGCCAGCACCTTGCGCTGCGCATAGGTCGCCAGCGCACTGCTCGCATCGGTCTCTGCCAGCACGCGCACACCCTCCCCCACGTGCCTGTGAAACCCCTCGGGCACGCGCTGTGGGTCTACAAACAAGGTCAGATCCCCGGACGCCTCCAGCATGGCGAAACTCTGCACGACTGGCAGCTGCGGCATATCGGTGCCACGGATGTTCAGCAACCAGCTGACCGAGTCCGGGGCGAAGATCAGCGCGGCATCACAGGAATGCGCCTGGATCTCGCGGGCGATGCGCAGACGCTTAGCCCTGCTAGCCTCACCCGTGAAGCGTTCATCCAGCAACAGAGCGGGCTTACACACCGCTTCAGGCCGGTCCTGCCAGCAGCGATCAATCAGGTTATCCGTATCGGTGATGAGATCGACGCCCGCCGTTGCCAGCGTGCTCTTCGTATCCCGAAACCACTGCAGGCTGTGCAGGCGCGGATCGCAGGCCACCCGATCACCGGAACGCAGCGCTGCCGCCAGCCATTGCACCGGCGGCTCATCGATGAGGTGATGGTATTCAAACTGCTCGGGGGAGACTTGCGCGCGCACCTGTACCGTGTAGCGGCCATCCACGAAAATCGCTGCCCGGTCCGCCAGCACCAGCGCCATGCCGGCGGAACCGGTAAACCCGCTGATCCACTGTAAGCGCTCCTTGTCGCGGGGAATGTACTCTCCGAGGTACTCGTCAGCCCTGGGCACCACCAGCGCGTCGTAACGCGCCTGGGCCATCAGTGCGCGCACGGCCGCCAGGCGAGAAATCAATCATTACTCCACATACAGGTCGAAATCCGATTTGGAAATTCCGCAATCCGGGCACTCCCAGTCATCGGGAATGTCCTTCCAGAGGGTGCCGGGGGGTATGCCGTCATCGGGTAGGCCCTCGGCTTCATCGTAGATGAAACCGCAAATCACACACTCGTATTTCTGGTACTTGGTCTCACTCATTTGCCAATCTCTCAGGTAATCTCTCAGTTTAAGGGGTCCAGTATAAGGGGTCAGAGCCCTTTTTCGAATGGTCTCTATAAGGGGTCAGAGCCCTTTTTCGAATGGTCTCAGAGGCCTTTTTCGCGGTCGTCCTCGATCTGATTTCCCAATTCTGGCGGCCAGCACAGCCTCGATGTCGTCGCGAAAGCGCTCGCTGCCAAGCGGTGTACCGGATTGAGTGTGTTCTCTGAGTGAGATCAGAAGCCCCTCCTCTACGGGATGCTCGAAGAGCAGGCGATAGCTTGCCATGCGCTGCTGCAGTGTACCACCAAGATTCTCATACTCCGCATGCGGGGTTATCAGGCCATTCGACAAACCGAGGCCATTGTGTTGAAAACTCGACCAGTGGTAATCACTGACGTTTGCCACCATCCCGGCGCGCACGGGATTGGTTTCAATATAGCGGTAGCAGGCCAGCAGATATAAGGATGTATCCACGAGACTCGCTTTGAAGCGCCCCTCCCACAGGGTGCCGCTGCGGGAATACTTGTGGTTGACGTAAGGCACGTAGTGCCGCCCGAGGTGCTGCATCATGCGACTGACCGATTGCTGCCCCGCGGGGGTAAGGAGCAGGTGCACATGATTGCTCATCAACACATAGGCATGTATTACGCAGCCGTAGCGGTCGCAACCATCGCCAAGCAGTGACAGATACTGTTCATAGTCACTGCGCTCGAAGAAAATCGGCTGGCGATTATTGCCGCGCTGCACTACATGTGCGGCCAGACCGGGTAAAAAGAATCGTGGTTTTCGTGGCATTACGCAAATCGTCCATGATTTGATTCACTGCACACACCGAGTTTACGGCATCGAAGGGTTAGCGCAACGTCAAAAAAGGGCTCTGACCCTGAGCTCCTGAGCTCTAAAAAGGGCTCTGACCCTGCGCTACTGGACCCTGCGCTACTGCGCTAGGTGTAGTATGTTGCTCAATCTGGGACACTTTCGAAGCAGGGCATCCATGGAATTGCTAGGGACAGACAAGGGATGGGTTCACCCGCGGGATGTCGTGAAGGCGTTCGCTACCCTCGGCAAGCTCACCAAGGATTCGAATAGAACCGACCTAGTCGGGGAGTTCATCGGGCTTCTGACTGGACCATCGGCCGATCGGTTGTTACATACCGTCTGGCACGATCCAGTGGGTCGTTCCATTCTCAAGGAAGGGCGCGATCTTCGTAAGACGCTTGCCGACCGCTACTACCTTTCCTCCCTACCTGCCGGTTCACTCGGACGAAACTATTTCGACTGGACCTGTACACGCGACTTCACGGCCGACGGGTTGGCTCAGTCGATCAGCAAACAGGTAGGGCGTGAGCTCAAAGACCCTCGCTCAGTCATGGCGGCACGTGTCGTCGATATGCACGATCTCTGGCACGTCTTGAACGGCTGGGACTCCGACATCTACGGAGAAATACATCTACTGGGTTACAGTTACGCGCAACTCGGTGGTTGGGCTTGGCTAATTCTCGGCCTGATCGCAAACTCTATTCTGGCAACACTGGGCCGCTTCGAGGGGCTTGGCTATCTCCGCAACTCGATTCGTCGTGGGCGCAGGGCGACGTTGCTGGTTGCTGTAGACTGGGAAGCGATGCTACCGCTACCTTTAGAAAAAGTGCGCCTGCAGTTGTCGATCTCAGATCCAGAGCCGTATCGAAGGCTGCAAAAAGAAGAGGTCGATGCCTTGCGAAAGCGGGTATCGGAAAGGTAACAGCTCCCGGGGTCACTGCCCCCCCTCAGAAGGGCCGCGTTTTTGTAAAAGGGCTCTGACCCCGCTCGTCCTCAAAAATCCGCCGCCAACCTAATGCGAAAATTGGCATCCTCTGGAACCGCAATCATGGCAAGCATATTGCTCAACTGTGCGTCCAAAGTGTTGTCGCTGCCCAGCAGGATATTCACCTCGTAGTGCCGCTGCTTAAGTTGCACGGTGCCGTTGGCCTGCAGTGGCCCCGACAGGGTAATCACCTGTCCCAGTAATGCGTCCGTTGGCGACTGCTGAAAGTCCAGCGCGTAACTACCCAGCGGCACCGGGCCGCGCGGCGAGCGCCAGCCACCGTCCTGCCACACCAGGCGCCCTTTGCCGCTGTACGGCAGGCCGTCGCGCAATTGCAGTTGTTCCACTTGCAGGGAGAACATGCCATCGAGGGCCACCGGTGCAAAGTGGCTTAATAAATCGGCGGCCGCCTGACCTTCCAGATTGATGACATCCAGGTCGCGCTGGCCTCGCAGCACCAGTTCACCGACAAGGGTCTGGTTGCCCCTCTCGCTGCGCAATGTGAGGTGTGGAGCAAGCAACAACAGGGACAACGGCCGCAGCGACCAGTGCACCGCACCCAGTTGCAAGTAACCCTGGGGCAGGCGCAGCAGCACGCTGCTGGCGCTGCCGCGCCAGACAGTGCCGGTTAATCCGTGCATCAACAGTTGTTCCCCGGGCAGCGCCAGCTGCAGCAGGCGGGCGGGCGCGGTCACCACCAGGTTGACAGCCAGCAGCAGGGCCAGGGCCGCAGCCCAGACAAGGTAGAGTTTTTTCACTTCACCCCGCCTCGCCGATACGCACTGTGATATTGACGAGACCGGGGCCATTGGCCTGGGTCAAGGAGACCTCGTGCACCAGCAGGCCCTCGCTGTATTCGATCTCGTGCAGCCATTTCAACACGACATCAAACGATGCATTTTCCACACGCACCTGGATTTCACCACGGCTGTTGGGCTGCAGCCGTATGACCGGCAGGCGCAACCGACTGGTGGATTCGTTGATGACGGAGGTAAGGTTACGCTTGGCACCGGTCTGTACACCACCCTCGCGCAGTTGTAATAGCTGCGACACCATGGCATCGACCCGCACCTGGGATTCGGCGATTGCCGTGTTTTGCAGCGCTAACTGCGCGCGGTGTACATTCAGGGGTGACCAGACGAACATGTACAACAGGTAGAGGGCCAACGCGACACCCATTACCAGCAGGCTCATCTGCTCACGTTGGTTGAGCTGGGCAAACCACTCTTTCATGATCGCTCGGTCACTCGCAAGCGGGCGCTGACACGCGTGCCCTGTGTGCTACTGCTTTCCATGATCGCTTCCAAACCGGCCTCATTGATGCGGCTGCGCAATTGCTCCACGCCGGCAAAGTCCGCGGCGACGATATTCAGGCGCATCTCGTTACCCTTGTCGTTGTAGTTGATACTGGCGATGCTGGTCCCCGGCATACCGGCTATCGCGCCGCCCACGCGGTCCATCAGGCCGAGAAAACCACTGCCCTGGCCGGTGCCGCCCAGCACATCCAACTGACGACGCAATTGCTTCTCCGCATCCACCACCGCCCCCTCGGGAAACGCCCGACGATAACTCTGTTCGACGGCGCCGCGCAGGGCCAGATTCTGCGCTGCCAGGCTGCGATACTCGGCATAGGCGGCAACCAGTTGCAGAATAAACACCGCTGCAAACACGGCGGCGACCGCCCGCCACTGCCGCCACCACAATGCCAACGGCAGGCGCGGGGCAAAGTTTCCCTGTAGCAGGTTGAGATTCAGTTCACCGGTTTCACTCAGCAGCAATGCGGCGCACAGGGTACCGCGCCGCCATTGCACCCGGTCGTGCAGCTGTGCAGGTAGTAGAGTAGTGTCGGCATCCTGGTCGCTGCCGTATACAATGATCGCCTCCGGCGCGCCGGACTCGCGCAATACGCCCTGCAACAGGGTATCCACCAGATGACGTTCGACGCTGCAGCCTTCGCACTGGCCGACGCGAACGATCGCGTTGTCGCCCTCCAGCACCAGACACCATTCCCCGGCCTGCCAGGGCAGCAGCAGGGGTTCGGGCAACCACTGCTGAATGAGGGGAAAATCGGCGAGCAGCAACTGCCACTCTTCCATCTTCGCCTGTGCAGCGATGGCGACAGCGAAACGATCAGTGTCCAATGGACAAAAGGCGAAGTGCAATTTGTCGACATCCGCCGCGAACTGTTCTTCCAGCATGTAGGGCAGCGACTTGCCGAGATGCTTCTTTTCCTCTGGCGCAACCACCACACTGGTCACACGCACGTCCGCGCCCGGCGGCGCAAAGCACACCTTGACGCGGCGCTGGGACAGTGTCGCGCGCAGATTGTCAGCAGCGCTGTCATCATCCAGCCACTGCGGCTCTACGCTGGCACCCGGCGGGTACCAGGCCAGGCGGCCCTCGACCAGGCGTACTACGGCGGTGTTGCGCAAAACGTCTTTATTCCCATTAGTTGTTGGTTACGGTGCATACGCCGATATCCATTTACAGGCTGCCACTGGCCCTGGCGATAGCGCTGATCTTGCGGTGACTGCGATCCAGCACACTGTACAAGCGCATGTTCCTGCCGGCAACCTCCACCTCCGCCGTCAACAGGAAGTAATTGGAAGTTTCCCCCAGCATTTTATTCATGCCCGCCATATCTTTCCCCTTAAAGACCGGCTCAGTAATGAACGCTTCCTTGGTCTGGAAGTTCGATTGCCGACTTGCGTCCCCGCGAGATTCCACCAAAGACGCCCCCTCCGATTCACTGAGAGGGGTGAGGTCCTTGTCGGCATTGATGCTGCGCAGCACCATGGCCGGCGCCGTGTGGATGTTCAGGGGCGCAGGCACCGCGGGCCAGACGGTCACCCAGGGTGCCAACGCCCGATAAATTTCCGGTGTCATATTGGCCACCGCGCGCAACTCACTGACACTGGACATCGCGCGGTTGGCGGTGCGATAGGCGGGCGTCTGCGAGCCGTAGTAGTCGTCCTCTGCGCCATCCAGGGAGGGTTCGGGATCCGCATCCAGCCAGTCACTGACGGACTCCGTGATCAGGATCGCGTCCTGTTCACTCACGGCCGGTTCTCCCAGGGCCTGCAACAGGCGAATAAACTGCTCCTGCGCTGGCGTAAAGCGGCTCGGTGCCGCTCCCTGGCTCTGCGGCCGTTCACCCAGGCGGTTGAGGTTAAATCGCCCCTGCAGGTCCTCCAGCCTACCGCTCATCCAGCCTTCGTCGAGCGGCTGGGTCGGTGGCGGCATGGCCGGGTCCGGGTACCAGCCTTCCGACAGATCGTCCCGCTTTTTTCCCGCTATATCCGTGTCGTAGTCGGCCAGCAGGGCCGTACTGGCCAGCTCTTCCGCGCTGCGCAAATAGGCCTGGGACTGTTCCTCCAACAGGAGGTTGGCGCTGCGCTGGTAAAAGCGGTTGAACTCACCCTTCATGGCCACGACCAGCGCAGTCGCCAGGGCGAACACCAGCATGGCCACAATCAGGGCGGCCCCACGTTGGGCGGCCCCACGTTGGGCGGCGCCCCGCTGGCGGCGCCCAGTGTTGCGGCTGGCCGTGCCGTTACAGCGGTGGCAGTGCATACAAACGCCTCATCTCACCCCAGCCTGTTAGCTGCAGTGTGATCTGCACGGCGACCGGCGGCAGCAGCTCCGGGCCCTGGAGACCACTGCCATCGCTGACCCAGTTTTCCACCCAGTTGCGAGTATCCAGTGTGGCGCTGCCGGGCTGCACCTGCAGCCCCTCCAGCGATCCCAGAAACACCAGTTCCATGCTTTCCACACCGTCCAACAGCAGTACGCTTTGCGGCTCCGTATCTGCCGCGCGATCCAGCACCGAATACGTATCGCGCCACAGGGCTTCCTCTTCCAGGCGGTAATTGACACGCTGCAGGGTGCTGCGCGGGTAGTTGTTGGGATTGTGCCAGCCGGTACGGGTAAAGCTCAGGGCGAAGCGCGCCAGTTCGCCGCCGGTGAAAGCCGGTTCGATCTCGCCGAATTCATCGCGCACCGGCCTCGCGGTGAACTGGCGCAGGTCGCGCGACAGGATCATAAAGGCGCGATTGATTTCATAGATACGATCAGTGTTCTCACGCAGGCGCTCCACGCCCGTCATGACAGTCGACAGGCCGGTGTAGGCAATCATGGAGACGAATGCGGTGATCGCCAGCGCGATCAACACTTCCACCAGGGTAAAGCCGGCGTGCCTGCTATTGGCCATCGGGAGGAAGTCCCTCTAGCAGCTCCGGGGGAATATCCGGAACCAGGGGTGTCGTGCTGCCCCCGTCCAGCTGTTGACCCCTATTATTTTTTACGCCCGGCCCCACGGGCGGAACCGTATCGTCGATCTTCAGATCACTGGACATGAAGGCCTTCAGCGTATACAGCGGTTGCGCCTGTTGTTCCTCCGCCAACGCCACCCGGATTTCGATACGAAACATCTTCGGCACCTCGATGGGCTTGGTTTCCACCCACCAGTGCCACTCGCGATCCGCCATCGGAGTGACGCCGTTATCCTTGCCGGCCGTAAGGACCCGCGTTGAGGCAATCACCAGGCGCATCTCCGCCAGCTTGTTAGCCGCCACCATCTCGGCCATGGTTTTGTCACGCAGGTAGGCGGTGTCGTCGATCTGCTGGTACAGCGACACCAACACCGCCGGCAGGGCAATCGCAACAATTGCCAGCGCGACCATCACTTCCACCAGTGTAAAGCCCCTGGCCCTCACTCGTTGTAATCTGTCAGCGGGTTGTTCACTCGGCCCTCAACTTGGTGAGGCTGACATTCCGTGGTCGTTCTTGCTATCGGCTCCGGCCGGGAACGCTTTTTCGTCTGCT
>JANPDE010000200.1:0-18980 GCA_031431315.1 Haliea sp. | reverse complement strand
CGAGAAACATGGAAAACGAATCGACCAAGGGAGAGCTCGATGATTGATTTCTTACCCCGTGATTGACTTCAACCCATATGGGACGAAATGACCTGATCCACCAAGCCCCAATTTGTGATTCTATTACTGACAGCATTGTATGTAAATTCAACAAACAGTATGACCATCGCACCTGAGCATATGGGTTGTACGGCATCTGAATCTATTGCGCCGGGTAATTTTTCATATACAAAGACACAGTGTAATTTTCCTCTGGGGGCTTAAAACCGGTACGATAACGGTAACCACGCCGGGCGAAATAACCACCACTAACATTACCCGCCACAGCAGTACATCGTACGCACTTGTTGTTTTAACCCAGGGTTAATTCTAAGATGACCATATTTGGGTTGATTTCATGACAAAACCTCCGAATCTCTCCTCTGGCACGAAATGGGCTGCCATGGGCATTGTCACTATTCTCGGCATTTTAGTCGTTATAGCTGCGTCAGAAGGTCTTACACGTCTCAGGCAGTTGTCGAAATACGGGACCGCAACCAGCTTTGAAAACCTCTATAGATTCGATGAAAAAATTGGAATTCGCGTGCTTGTTCCAAATGCACAAATTGGACCGATCACAATCAATTCTCTCGGATTCCGCGGACCGGAAATTCCCATAGCGAAACCTGAGGGCCGTTTACGCATCGCCTTTCTTGGCGCATCCACTACATTTTGCGCCGAGGTAAGCGATGAATCGATGGTTTGGCCAGACCTTGTGGTCGAGAGCCTTCGAGCCCGATTCCCGGGTACGGAATTCGACTACGTAAACGGTGGCGTACCTGGATACAGGGTCGAGACGTCGCACAAGAATTTGCGTTACAAGATCGAGAAGCTCAATCCAGATATTGTCGTCATCTATCATGCGACCAACGATTTGAGTCATGAGGTGGGTTTGGAAGCCGAAGCTCAGGGGTTGACGCCCTCTGGTTACTATCTGCCAAGCTGGCTTTCGCAGCACCTGCTGCTGTGGGAGCTGGCTGAGAAAAATATTCGCGTCAAGTTCGCCCAGCGAGGCGCGGAATCCGATCATGGCCGCGTTGTGTTGGATGGAGAGCGCCTCGGCAGCAAATTCCGGGAGGACTTGAGAGAACTAATTAAGGCATCCAGTAGCGACAACCGGCGGGTCGCAGTGGCTACTTTCTCCACCCGCCTGCGACCGGAGCAGTCAGTGGATGAGATGAAGAAATCGGCTGTCTCTGCGCTTGTCTATATGCCCTTTATGAGCTTGGATAATCTGTTATTTGGATACGCGCGCTACAATGAGATCATTCGTCAGATTGCAGGTGAGCGGGGTGCGCTCTTGATTGGAGGAGAAAACGAGATTCCAGGCGATGCAATACATTTCGTCGACTCTGTACATTTCACAGACGCGGGTAGTCGAAAAATGGCGGAGCGGGTTGTCGAAGCACTATCCCAAGATCCCAAGATCGCCGCTTTGATTCTGTCGCGAAAATCAACCGCTCAGTGACCGACCGCGGAAATTACCCGCTCGGTAACCGATTTCAAACCTGACCTGTAAACCATATCTCCGGTACAGGCCATTGTATAGTGGCGCGCCCGGAGAGATTCGAACTCCCGACCAACTGGTTCGAAGCCAGTTACTCTATCCAGCTGAGCTACGGGCGCGTGGAAATCGGATTATATAGATTCCAGGGGTTAACGGAAGGCCTCATTCACTATTGAGGTGGTGCATGGTGAGGCAAGCGGGCGTCTTAACAGGGGCAATCGTCCTCACCCTTTGGGGATTAGTCAGGTATACTGGGGCCGACATAAAGGCAGGCGGGTGCAGTGTCAGTCAACGAATCCAATATTGAAGTTCAGGTCAGTGCGCAAACCGCCTCTGGGAATATCTTGGGCGGGCAGGACAGCCCTCAATCCTCTACCGGTACAGACCCGTCACCAGTCGGCATTCGGCCGCAGCAAGGGGAAATGCCCTTTGCCATCGTAATGGGCAAGACGCTCACCGAGTTTCCCAAGGATTTGTACATCCCCCCCCAGGCACTGGCAGTATTCCTGGAGGCGTTTGAGGGCCCGCTGGATTTACTGCTGTATTTGATCAAGCGGCAGAATCTCGATATTTTGGAAATCGATGTTTCGCGTATTACCGAACAATACATGGAATACGTCGACCTGATGGATGCCATGCAGTTTGAGCTGGCGGCGGAGTATTTGCTGATGGCCGCGATGCTGGCCGAAATCAAATCGCGCATGTTATTGCCCCGCGCCACCGAGGTGGATGACGACGAGGAGGATCCACGCGCGCAACTCATCCGGCGCCTGCAGGAGTACGAGCGGTTCAAGAAAGCGGCGGAAGATATCGAGGAATTGCCGCGTGTGGAGCGGGACACCTGGGTGGGCAGCGCCCAACTGCCCGAGTTGCAGCGCTCGCGTCCCGACCCGGAAGTAGATTTGCGCGAATTGCTATTGGCTCTAGGTGAAGTGCTGCGCCGTGCTGACATGTTTGCGAGCCACCACATACAGCGCGAGGCCCTTTCCACCCGAGAGCGGATGAGCGAGGTGCTGGAGCGACTGGCCGGGCAGCAGTTTGTACCCTTCGTTTCCCTGTTCCGCGTTTCCGAAGGGCGACTGGGCGTTGTGGTGACATTCCTTGCATTAATGGAACTCATTAAGGAAGCGCTCGTGGAAATCGTACAGACCGAAAATTTTGGTCCTATCCACGTCAAGGCAAGGTCGGAATAATATGTCGGAAACAGGTTTGGTGCAGATTATCGAAGGTGCTTTACTCGCTGCCGGCAGGCCGCTCACTGTCGCGCAACTGGCGGAGTTGTTCGATGAGCACGAGCGACCGGACAACAACGCGATTCGCGACGCTCTCACCGAGGCTGCGGCGCGCTGCGAAGGCCGGGGTTTTGAACTGCAGGAAGTCGCCGGTGGCTTTCGCTTTCAGGTGCGCCAGTCCCTGAGCCCTTGGGTGGTGCGCCTGTGGCACGAACGCCCACAAAGGTATTCCCGCGCCCTGCTGGAGACACTTTCTCTGGTAGCCTACCGACAACCCATCACGCGGGGCGAGATAGAGGAAATCCGTGGCGTTGCGGTCAGCTCCAATATCATCAAGACCCTGCACGAACGCGAGTGGATACGCGTTGTGGGACATCGGGATGTGCCGGGAAGGCCTGCAATGTACGCCACCACGCGCCAATTCCTGGACTACTTCAACCTGAAGAGTCTTGATCAATTGCCCGCCCTCGCGGAGATTCGCGATTTGGAAACGCTCACCGCAGAACTGGGCTTTAGCGAGCCGCTGCCGGATCACGCAGTTGTCGGTGAGGACAATCGCGGCCTGACCGTAGTCGGTGGCACCGAGCATAAATCCGAATCCCAGGTCTGACCGGCGATGGCCTACAAGTCCGGCAAGGACACTCCAAGGGCCAAGCCCAAGCGGTTGGGACGGGGGCATGCCAATTCCGCGGTAACTGCTGAATCGCGGGAAGCCGCCGCAACAGACGATACCCTGCAGGGAGAAAAGCTGCAAAAAGTGCTCGCGCGTACCGGCCTTGGGTCGCGACGTGAAATGGAGCGCTGGATCGAGGCCGGCAGAGTAGCCGTCAACGGCAAGACCGCCCAGCTTGGGGATCGGGTCGAGGCGACTGCTAGGCTGGCTGTCGATGGTAGAGCCCTGGAGCAGGCGCCGGCACAGGAAGCGCGTTGCATCCTGTATCACAAGCCACCCGCCGAGGTCTGTTCACGTCATGATCCCGAAGGTCGTCGCACGGTGTTCGAAAGCCTGCCTCATCTGAAATCGGGTCGCTGGATTTCCATCGGCCGCCTGGATTTCAACACGTCGGGCCTGCTGCTGTTCACTACCGACGGCGAACTGGCCAATGCACTGATGCATCCATCCGCCAACATCGAGCGCGAATACATGGTGCGGGTCATGGGCGATGTGCAGGAGGACATGCTGCAGCGCATGCTGTCTGGAGTCATGCTTGAAGATGGAGTCGCCCGTTTCACCGACATCCAGGAGATGGGCGGAGAAGGTATTAACCGCTGGTTTTGCGTGGTGCTCATGGAAGGGCGCAACCGGGAAGTGCGACGCTTGTGGGAGTCCCAGGGCTTGACCGTGTCGCGGCTGAAGCGTGTGCGCTACGGTGAGGTGTTCATCCCGCCCAAGGTCAAGCAGGGCCAATGGGTGGAGTTGGAGCGTGCGGAAGTGAAATCCCTGTACCGCATGGCGGCGCTGGCACCGAAAGAAATGCAGCGCAGTACCCCCAAAGAGCGTGCCGTCATGGAGCGACAGTTCGGTAAGCGCGCGGCCAAGAAGCGCGGATAATCCTGACCAGCCGTACTAACGCGCGTCAAAAGCCTGGCCGCTAATGCCGGCGCTGTCATCCCCCATCAAAAAAAGATAAGCCTGCATGATGTCCTGCGGCGCGGGATTATTCGTCGGAGTCTCCGCCGGGTAGGCCGTTCTGCGCATGGCCGTGTTGGTGGCGCGCGGATTGAGGCTGTTGACGCGAATATTTGAGGTGTGCTCCAACTCGCTGGCCAGCACCTGCATGAACCCTTCGGTGGCAAACTTGGACACGGCGTAGGCACCCCAATACGCTTTGCCTACGCGACCCACGCCGGAGGACGTCAGAATGATTGAAGCCGCAGGCGCCAGATGCAGTAACGGCAGCAGGTAGCGAGTCAGCAGGAACTGGGCGTTGACATTGACCTGCATGACTTCCTGCCAGCGGGCGTAGCTGGCATTAGCGATAGGGCGTCGGTCACCCAGCACCGCGGCGTTGTGCAGAATGCCATCCAGGCAGGACAATTCGCCGCCAAGGCTGGCCGCGAGATTGATGTAGTTCTCCTCTGAGGCGGTAGAAAAATCCATTTCGATGATGGCGGGCTTGCAGCCACCGGCCACCTCGATTTCATCGTAGACGGCCTCCAGCTTGCTGCCCGTGCGTCCCAGCAGCAGGACGGTGGCGCCGTGGCTGGCATAACTGAGTGCGGCGCTGCGGCCGATACCATCGCCGGCGCCGGTGACCAGAATAGTCTTGCCCGCGAGCAGATTGGCGCGAGGCAGGTAGTCGGCGGGAATACCCGGTACAGACATGCTTTATCCTGCTATTGCGGACCCAGAATCAGTTCGAGTAGTTCTTCACTGCGCTTGGCCTGGGCATTGGCACCCCAGCGCTGCGGATCATCGCCGGGTTCTATGTAACCGTAGGCGGCGGCGATGGTATAGATACCAGCGCGTCGTCCGGCCTCTATATCACGCAGGTGGTCACCGACGTAGATCGCTTCATGAGGAGCGCAGTGCAGGTCCAGGCAGTTGCGGTACAGCGATTCCGGGTGCGGTTTTCGATTGGTGACATCGTCGGGGCATACCACACTGCCCGGCGGCGGCTGTATATCCAGTCGCGCCAACAGCGGCTCGGTAAATGCCCGTGGTTTGTTGGTCGATATGCCCCAGGCAATTCCCTTGTCCTGCAAGTTCATCAGCAGGGTTTCGATGCCGGGGTAGGGCGACGCCATCGTGCCAAGTACCTGGCTGTACAGTTCCAGCAGGCGCAGGCGTTTGCTCTCGAACTCCGAGGCCTCATCGTGCATGTCCAGTCCCAGGCGAACCAGGGCCGCCGCGCCATTGGATACCGAAGCGCGAATGCGCTGTGGGTCCATTGCCGCAAGACCATGCTCCGCGCGCAAGCACTGCACCACAGGAACAAACTCATCGGCGGTATCGACCAGGGTGCCGTCCAGGTCGAAGATGACCGCCCGCAGAGTTCGAGGGAAATTTGCGCGAGTGTGTTCCATCAGACCGGCTTCACCGCGCGTACCATGTAGTTCACGCTGACATCCGCCTCATCCAGGCGGTAGCGTTTGCTCAGGGGATTGTAGGTCAGTCCTGTCATGCCTTGCAGCACCAGGCCTGCCTCTCGCAGCCAGCCGGCCAACTCGGAAGGCTTGATGAATTTGGCATAGTCATGTGTCCCTGCTGGCAGCAGCTGCAGGATGTGCTCGGCACCGACGATGGCGAAGGCGAAGGACTTCGGGTTGCGGTTAATGGTGGAAAAATACAGTGCACCACCGGGTTTGGCCAGTTCGGCGCAGGCGGCGATGACTGCGCCCGGTTCGGGCACATGTTCGAGCATTTCCAGGCAGCACACGATATCGTAGGCGCTGGCATTTTTTGCGGCCAGTTGTTCCGCGGTGGCCTGTTGGTAGTCGACCGCCACACCCGTCTCCAGTTGATGCAGCCTGGCGACAGACAGTGGAGCCTCGCCCATGTCGATGCCGGTGACGATAGCGCCGCGCAGGGCCATGGCCTCTGCCAGGATCCCGCCACCACAACCTACATCGACCAGGTGTCTGCCGGCGACCGGTGAATGCTGGTCAATATAATTGGCGCGCAATGGATTGATATCGTGCAGAGGTTTGAACTCGCTGCTGCGATCCCACCAGCGCGAGGCGAGCGCCTCGAACTTGGCAATTTCCTGGGGGTCTACATTCAGTCCTTTGGTCATGGCACAGCGCCCGCCATGTTGACGATGCGCTGCTGCCAGGCACTGGTGCGCAACATCAGCGCGCGCAGGTCAATGCGCGTGAGTTCGCGTTGCGCCATCACCAGTTCGCCGGCAATCCAGCTGTGGCTGACCTGGCTACCGTTACAGGTGTAGACCAATTGAGACAGGGGATGATACAACGGCTGTGTCTCGGGCCCGCGCAGGTCAACGGCGATGAGATCTGCCTGCTTGCCAACTTCCAGACTGCCGATGCTGTCCTCCAGGCCCAGTGCCCTGGCGCCATTGATGGTGGCCATCGCCAGTGTGTCCGCTGCCGGCAGTGCCGTCGCATCGCGCGCGTGAAGTTTGGCCAGCAGTGCTGCGGCCTGCATTTCTCCGAACATGTTGAGGTCATTGTTGCTCGCGGCGCTGTCCGTGCCCAGGGCGACGTTCACGCCTTTGGCCAGGAGATCGCTGACCCGGCATGTGCCGGAGGCCAGTTTCATATTGGATTGTGGGCAGTGCACCACATGGGCGCCGGTTGCCGCGAGCAGGGCGATGTCCTGGTCACCCAGGTCGGTCATATGTACACACTGGGTCCTGGGGCCCAGCAACCCCAGGCGGTGCAGGGTATCCAGCGGGCGCTCCCCCATCTGCTCCACGGCCAGCAGGACTTCGCCGGCGGTTTCATGCAGGTGGATGTGTACTGGCGCGTCCAACTCCGCTGCCAGAGTCGCGATTTTTGCCAGATTATCCTCGCATACGGTGTAGGGTGCGTGGGGCCCGAAGACAATCGTCACCAGCGCGCTGTGCTTGTAGTCATCCCGCAGGGCCAGCCCCTTGCTGATGTAGTCGTCCGCATCCAGGCCCCAGGCCGAGGGAAAGTCGAAAATGGGGAAGGTGACCTGGCAGCGCATACCCAGTCGTTGGGCAGTGGCGGCGCATACGTTGGGAAAGAAATACATATCGCTGAACGTGGTGGTGCCTGAGCGGATCATTTCGGCGATGGCCAATTCAGTGCCATCGCTTACGAACTGTTCACTGACATGGGCTCGCTCCGCAGGCCAGATATGTTGCTCCAGCCATGGCATGAGCGGTTGATCATCCGCATAGCCGCGCAGCAGGCTCATTGCGGCGTGACCGTGACAATTCACCAGTCCCGGTAACAGCGCATGCCCGGGTAACTCCAGGACGTGCTGCGCTGTAATGGACTGGGTCTGGGCCCTCGGCAGCAAGGCTGCAATGCGATCCCCGGTCAGCGCAATGCTGTAATTTTCCAGCACTACGCCATGGGGCAGTACCGGGACGATCCAGTCGGGATGGATCAGTGTGTCTGCGGTTTGCTGTTGCGACTTCATGGTGCTTTTCCTGTGTCCGGGGGCGCCAGTGATCATTCGATGATGCCCTCGTGGCCCGTCCTTCAGCCGGATTTTGGGAGTCGGCGCGCAAGTATAACCACAAATAGGTGGACACCACCCCAATGACGTCGATTTTCTGTAAAAACATGGCGAGGAAGTCGCAATCTCCCGTATAATCTGCGGTTTGATTTCGGGGCTGCGCAGTGTGGAATTTGACGCTGCGAAGAGTCCTTGCAAGAGACCCAATCGCTGTCCCGAAAGTGCGCTCGCAGTTGTCAAGGAAGTCGTAGTACATGGGTGAAATAGCCAAAGAAATCGTTCCCGTCAATATTGAAGACGAGATGAAGCAGTCCTACCTCGATTACGCCATGAGTGTCATCGTGGGTCGGGCGTTGCCGGATGTGCGCGATGGGTTGAAGCCCGTACACCGCCGCGTGCTGTTCGCCATGAACGAGCTCAACAACGACTGGAACAAGGCCTACAAAAAATCTGCCCGCGTGGTGGGCGATGTCATCGGCAAGTACCACCCGCACGGTGATTCTGCGGTGTACGACACCATTGTGCGCATGGCCCAGCCATTTTCCCTGCGTTACATGCTGGTGGACGGCCAGGGTAACTTTGGCTCGGTCGACGGCGACTCCGCTGCCGCCATGCGCTATACAGAGATTCGCATGCGCAAGATCGCGCACGCCATATTGGCCGACCTGGACAAGGAAACCGTCGACTTTGTCGACAACTACGACGGCACCGAGCGTATTCCGGCGGTCATGCCCACCCGGGTTCCCAACCTGCTGATCAACGGGTCTTCCGGTATCGCCGTGGGCATGGCCACCAATATTCCGCCGCACAACCTTACCGAGGTGGTCAGTGCCTGCCTGGCCCTGATCCGCGATCCCAGCATCACGGTGGATGAATTGATGGAACACATCCCCGGGCCGGATTTCCCCACCGCCGGGATCATCAATGGCCGTGCCGGTATCATTCAGGCGTATCGCACCGGCCGCGGCCGTATTTACGTGCGCGCACGGGCGGAAGTTGTCCAGGACGAGAAGCGCGGCAGAGACATTATTCTCATTCACGAGTTGCCCTACCAGTTGAACAAGGCGCGCCTGATTGAACGCATCGCAGAACTGGTGAAGGAGAAAAAGATCGAGGGTATCACCGAACTGCGCGATGAATCCGACAAGGATGGTATGCGGGTGGTGATTGAGCTGCGGCGCGGCGAGATTGGCGACGTGGTCCTGAACAACTTGTATGCCCAGACGGCGATGCAGTCGGTGTTTGGCATCAATATGGTGGCCCTGGTCGACGGCCAGCCGAAAGTACTGAATCTCAAGGAAATACTCGAGGCCTTCATACGCCACCGCCGGGAAGTAGTGACGCGGCGCACGGTATACCTGTTGCGCAAGGCTCGCGAACGCGGCCATATCCTCGAAGGCCTGGCTATTGCGCTGAGCAATATTGATCCAATTATCGCCCTGATCAAGGCCTCACCCAGTGCCACGGAAGCCAGGGAAAAACTGCTGGCGCAGGCCTGGGAACCGGGTGACGTCACCGGCATGCTGGAGCGCGCGGGTAGTGATGCCTGTCGCCCGGATGAGTTGGAGCCGCGGTACGGAATGCACAACGGCAAATACCACCTGTCCCCGGTCCAGGCGCAGGCCATCCTGGAATTGCGCCTGCACCGTCTGACCGGGCTGGAGCACGAGAAGCTGCTGCAGGAGTACCAGGAGAGGTTGCGCGAGATTGCTGATTTTCTCGATATCCTCAGCGATCCCGAGCGCCTCAAGCTGGTCATTCGGGAGGAACTGGAAGAAATTGTTGCTGAGTACGGTGATGAGCGTCGCACCGAAATTATTGCGTCCCAGCATGACCTGACCGTGGAGGACCTGATAACGGAGGAGGACCGCGTGGTCACTATCTCCCACGGCGGTTATGCCAAGACCCAGCCGTTGAGTGATTATCAGGCCCAACGGCGCGGTGGTATGGGTAAGTCCGCCACGGCCGTCAAGGACGAGGACTTTGTCGAACACCTGTTGATCGCCAGCACCCATGCGACCATTCTGTGCTTTTCCAACCTGGGCAAGGTGTACTGGCTGAAGGTGTACCAAATCCCGCTGGCGGGTCGCAACTCCAGGGGCCGTCCCATGGTCAACCTGCTGCCGCTGGAAGCAGGCGAGCGGGTGACGTCTATCCTGCCGGTGGATGAGTACGCCGAGGGCCATTATATTTTCATGGCAACTGCCAACGGTACGGTCAAGAAAACTGCCCTCATGGATTTCGCCCGCCAGCGTAGTGTGGGCTTGCGCGCCTTGCATTTGGATGAGGGCGATGTACTGGTTGGCACAGCGGTCACCAAAGGCGATTGCGATGTCATGCTGTTCAGTAGTGAGGGCAAGGCCGTGCGGTTCCAGGAGACCGATGTGCGCGCTATGGGTCGTACCGCACGCGGGATACGCGGGATTCGCCTCGGGCAGGGGCACAGCATGATTTCCCTCATAATCCCCCAGGAGCAGGGTATGGTTCTGACGGCGAGCGAGAACGGCTATGGCAAGCGTACCCGGCTTGAGGAATTTCCCACCAAGGGGCGCGGTGGTAAAGGTATGATTGCCATGTCGACCAGCGCGCGCAATGGCCGTATGGTCGGTGCAGTGCAGGTATTTGAAGGAGATGAACTGATGCTTATCTCCAATCAGGGCACCCTCGTTAGAACCCGCACAGACGAAGTATCAATCCTCGGTCGCAATACGCAGGGTGTGCGTGTGATCCGCACTAAGGAAGGTGAGAGCCTGGTGGGTGTGCAGCGCATCGATGAACCCGTTGCCGAACTGGCAGCAGAGAATGAAACCGAAGAAGGCGCCGCGGAATAGCAGGCCCTTCGCCCCCTAGTCTTGAGGAAGCCAGTAATATGACCCGTTGTTACAACTTTTGCGCCGGGCCGGCAGCGTTGCCGGAACCGGTTCTGGAAATTGCTCGCAATGACATGCTGGAATGGCATGGCAAGGGGCTGTCGCTGATGGAAATGAGCCATCGCAGTGCCGAGGTAGTGGGTGTGGCACAGCACGCCGAACAGACTCTGCGCAGCTTGCTTGGCATCTCTGACGACTACGCCGTGTTGTTCCTGCAAGGCGGCGCCAGCACGCAGTTCTCTGCTGTTCCGCTCAATCTGCTCGGTGACAAGCGCAGTGCGGATTATGTGAACACGGGCGAATGGTCCAAGAAGGCGATCGAGGAAGGGCGACGCTACGGTGATGTGAATGTGGTGGCCAGTTCCCAGCACACCAACTTTGCCACTATCCCGGCACAGAGGGAATGGCAGTTGGGTACTGATGCAGCCTACCTGCACTACACCCCCAACGAAACCATTGGGGGCGTAGAGTATTTCTGGACGCCGCGAGTGGATGTGCCGCTGGTGGCGGATATGTCATCGACGATTCTGTCACGACCGATACAGGTCGATGACTTCGGTGTGATTTACTCCGGAGCCCAGAAAAATATCGGGCCTGCCGGTCTCACGCTGGTGATTGCGCGACGCGATCTCTTTGGCCGGGCCCATGTCTTGTGCCCCGCCATGCTGAACTGGCAGGTCGCGGCTGACAATGATTCCATGTACAACACGCCGCCGACCTTTGCCCTGTATCTGGCGGACCTGGTGTTTGATTGGCTGGCGCAGCAAGGTGGACTGGATGCCATGGAGGCGCTGAATCGCCGCAAGGCCCAGAAGCTGTATGCGGCCATTGATAACAGTGCCTTTTATGCCAATCCGGTAGAGTTGTGCAGCCGCTCACTGATGAACGTGCCCTTCACGATGGCGGACGAAAAGCTGGACAAGCAATTTCTCAAGGAGTCCGAGGCAGCCGGCCTTTTGAATCTGAAGGGTCATCGCTCGGTGGGCGGCATGCGCGCCAGTCTCTACAATGCTGTGAGCGAGAAAGCGGTGGATGCGCTGATCGCTTTCATGCAGGATTTCGAACGACGCAACGGCTGAAGACCGCTCATGGCAGACACCAGAGATCTCGATCAGGTCAGGGCGGACATCGACGCCATTGACCAGAATATCCAGGCGCTGATAAATCAGAGGGCACTGTGCGCTCAGCGTGTCGCCGCGATCAAGCTGGCCGAGGTGGTGGCTGCACATGAACTCGGTGAGACGAGTGCCGAGGTGGTTTTCTATCGTCCGGAACGCGAAGCACAGGTACTGGAGCGCATAATTGGTCGAAATACCGGTCCACTGGACGGCGCCAGCATGGCGTATATTTTCCGCGAAATCATGTCGGCTTGCCTCGCCCTGGAGAAGCCGCTGCAGGTTGCTTATCTGGGGCCTGAGGGGACGTTTACCCAGGGTGCGACCATCAAGCACTTCGGTCATGCAGCGATCTGCGTGCCGCAAACCACTATTGATGCGGTGTTCTCCCAGGTGGAGTCTGGAGAGTGTAATTACGGTGTAGTGCCGGTGGAGAATTCCACTGAAGGTATGGTCAGTCACACGCTGGACAACTTCATGGATTCGTCCCTGAAGATATCGGGCGAGGTGGAGATGCGCATAGTCCACCACTTGCTGGCAGCCGCGAATACTCCGCAGGATAAGATTACCCGTATTTGCGCGCACCAGCAGGCACTTGCACAGTGCCGCAACTGGCTGGACAAGCATTGGTCACACGTCGAACGTGAAGCCGTGAGTAGTAATGGGGAAGCGGCCCGTATGGCGTCGGAAATGCCGGGTGTAGCAGCAGTGGCCGGCGATATGGCGGCGGAGCTGTACCAACTGGAAATGCTGGCGACGCATATTGAAGACTACGCCGATAACACCACCCGTTTTCTGATTATTGGCCGCGAGGAAGTGCCACGCAGTGGTCGCGACAAAACCTCGATTATCGTCGCCAGCCGCAACAAGCCTGGCGCCCTGTTCGCGTTGCTGGAGCCGTTCAGGCGGGGCAATGTCAGCCTGACCCGCATTGATACGAGGCCCTCCCGTACCGAGAAGTGGGCCTACGTGTTTTTTATTGAGTTCGAAGGTCATTTACAGGACGAGAAGATTGCCGCCATCATGGCCGAACTGGAAGAACAATCCATCATGCTGAAGCCCCTGGGATCCTACCCCCAGGCGTTATTATAGGGTGGCTGTGACTTACGCCGCTGACAATCTTGTCATTGTCGGTTTAGGGCTCATTGGCGGGTCGCTGGCCAGAGCATTGCGCGCCAGCGGTTTCAGCCGGCGCTTCATTGGTTACGGGCACCGTGAACACTCGCTGCGACGCGGTGTGGAATTGGGTGTCATCGATGAGTTCACACTCGATCTGGACGAGGCGATCGAACGGGCGGATGTGGTGGTGATCTGCACGCCGACGCTGACGGCTGCGCGGATGCTGGAAGAAATTCTGCCACGCTTGTCGGGTCGCCCGGACGGACCTGTTGTTACCGATGTGGCCAGCGTGAAAGGCAGCCTGCGGGATGCGGCGCTGGCCGTGGCCGGAACCATGCCGCCTCAATTGGTATTGGGCCATCCCATTGCGGGCTCGGAACACAGTGGCGTGGATGCCTCCAGCGCCGACTTATTCGTTGCCCATCGTGTGATACTCACTCCCGTTAAAGGCAATAACCCCGCGGCGGTCGAACTGGTGCGGGCAATGTGGGTCAGTGCCGGTGCGGACGTGATCGATATGACCGTTGAACAGCACGATGCGGTGCTCGCCGCGACCAGCCACTTGCCCCATATGCTGGCGTATACCCTTGTGGATGCACTCGCATCTTCGGAGGCCAGTGAAGATATTTTCCGCTGCGCCGCCGGGGGCTTTCGGGATTTTACCCGCATTGCGTCCAGTGACCCGGTCATGTGGCGTGATATCGCGATTGCCAATAAAAATGCGCTACTGGAGTCCATCGATTTATTCAGCGACCATCTGGCCCGGATTCGCGGAGCGGTGCAGGATGAAAACGCCGATGAGTTGCTCAACACCTTCAATCGCGCCAAGCAGGCCCGTGACGAATTCGCTGCCCTGTTAGCCCAGCGCAGCGGGCGCAAGACACCCTAAGGCCCTATAACACTATGCAATTCAAGCTACAGCCCGGTGGTGCCCTGACGGGCGAGGCCAGAGTTCCGGGGGATAAATCCATTTCCCACCGCGCCATCATGCTGGGTGCCCTGGCCCAGGGCACTACACAGGTCAATGGTTTCCTGGAGGGCGAGGATGCTCTGGCGACACTGGCTGCCTTTCGATCCATGGGGGTTGAGATCGTGGGGCCGCAGAACGGCAGTGTCACGATCAACGGTGTTGGACTGCACGGCCTGACTGCCCCTGCTGCACCCCTGGACCTGGGCAATGCAGGCACCGGTATGCGGCTGCTGTGCGGCCTGCTGGCCGGTCAGTCCTTCGACTGTGAACTGACCGGTGACGCCTCGCTGTGCAGTCGCCCCATGGGTCGGGTGATCGATCCCCTCACCCTGATGGGCGCTAGCATCCAGTCCGCAAGCGGCGGCAGGCCACCCCTGGCGATCACTGGCGGGCGACGCCTGCAGGGAATTCATTACGACCTGCCCATGGCCAGTGCCCAGGTCAAGTCCTCGGTGCTGCTGGCGGGGTTGTACAGCGCAGGCCGCACTTCGGTCACCGAGCCTGCCCCCACCCGTGACCACACAGAGCGCATGTTGCGAGGCTTTGGTTACCCGGTGCTGCACGACAAGGGCGTCATTTCGCTGCATGGGGGGGGTAGCCTCAAGGCCTGTGATATCGATGTTCCCGCGGATGTATCCTCGGCGGCCTTTTTTCTGGTCGCGGCAAGTATTGCACCAGGCTCGGACCTGCTGCTGACTCACGTGGGCATCAACCCCACCCGCATCGGCATCGTCAATATTCTGCGGATGATGGGGGCGAATATTACCCTGCTAAATCTGCGCGAGGTGGGCGGAGAACCGGTCGCGGATATCCGGGTGTGCCACGCTGTGTTGAAAGGTATCGACATTCCTCTCGATCAGGTACCGCTGGCCATCGATGAATTCCCCGCGCTGTTTATCGCCGCAGCCTGTGCCGAGGGTCGTACGATACTACGCGGTGCCGAAGAACTGCGGGTCAAGGAAAGTGATCGCATCGCCGCGATGGCGGAGGGCCTGACCACCCTGGGAGTGGGAAACGAAGTTCTGGACGACGGCATTATCATCGTGGGTGGTACCATCGGCGGTGGTGTTATCCATACCTATCACGATCACCGTATTGCCATGTCCTTTGCCATCGCTGCGCTGCGCGCCGCGAACGACATCACCGTGCTGGACTGCGATCACGTGGCCACCTCCTTCCCGGGCTTTGACACTCTGGCGCGCGGTCTGGGCTTGCGGATCACGGCGGCTGCGGGTTAGGCACCAGTGCAAAGCGTGCCGGTCATTACTGTCGATGGTCCCTCTGGAGCAGGCAAAGGGACTATCAGCCATATGCTTGCGACCCACCTGGGGTGGCACCTGCTGGACAGCGGCGCCCTCTATCGTGTTACTGGGCAGGCTTGTTTGCTTGCGGGTGTCAGCTGGGATGACCATTCGGCAGTCACCGAGGTGGCCAGACATTTGGACGTGACATTCTCCGTTGCGCCAAGTGGTGAAACGCTGGTGGCTTATCGAGGAATCGATGTGAGTTCAGCTATTCGGACTGAAGAGGGTGGACGAGGAGCGTCCACGGTGGCTGCTATTCCCGGTGTGCGCCAGGCATTGCTCCAAAGGCAGAGGGAGTTTATGCGCCTGCCCGGACTGGTGGCCGATGGGCGCGATATGGGTACCGTGGTGTTCACAGATGCACCCCTCAAATTCTTCCTGACCGCCAGTGTGTTTGAGCGCGCGGATCGGCGCTATAAGCAGTTGATTGCAAAGGGGGAAAGTGTTAGTCTCGCGCGCCTTCTTGAGGATATCACGGAGCGGGATGAGCGCGACAGAAACCGTTCAATCTCCCCCCTGGTGCCTGCAGAAGATGCCATTGTCATCGATAGCAGCGCCACTCCCATCACCGATGTGTTTGCGCGAGTGATGCACGAAGTGAAAAAAAAGGGTCTTATCTAGCCGCTACAGGCGGTTAACTCCTTTTTAAATGGCTTTTTAACGCTGTATTGACCGCCGAATCCAGTCAGGGCGGGTGACGCAGTTTATTTTGGATGACCCGGGCCGGCTGGAGGCGCGGTAGAGATGGGCAGCCGTCTCGATCAATTACTACAGGTACTGTGCAATGAGCGAATCCTTCGCCGAACTATTTGAAGAGAGTCTGAAAACCGTCGATATGAAGCCCGGTGCAATTGTCACCGGCGTCATTATCGACATTGATAACGAGTGGGTCACCGTACATGCGGGTCTGAAATCCGAAGGTGTCATCCCTCGCATACAATTCATTGATGCCAATGGCAAATGCACCCTTAGCATCGGCGACGAAGTGCAGGTGGCGCTGGAAGCCGTGGAAGACGGGTTCGGCGAAACCAAACTGTCGCGCGAAAAGGCGAAGCGCTCGGAGTCCTGGAAGGAACTGGAAAAGGCGCACGAGGCCAATGCGGTGGTCATCGGTATTATCAACGGCAAGGTCAAGGGTGGTTTTACCGTGGATATCAACACCATTCGCGCATTCCTCCCAGGCTCTCTGGTGGACGTAAGGCCGGTACGCGAAACGGTGCACCTGGAAGGCAAGGAACTGGAATTCAAAGTCATCAAACTGGACCAGAAACGCAACAACGTAGTGGTTTCGCGCCGCGCTGTCATGGAAGCTGCCAACAGCGTCGAGCGTGACGCCCTGCTGGAATCCCTTCAAGAAGGCATGTCCGTCAAGGGTATCGTGAAAAACCTCACCGACTACGGCGCATTCGTTGACCTGGGCGGTGTGGACGGTCTACTGCATATCACCGACATGGCCTGGAAGCGCATCAAGCACCCCTCCGAGATCGTCGAAGTGGGTCAGGAAATTGACGTCAAGATTCTCAAGTTCGATCGCGAACGCAACCGTGTGTCACTGGGATTGAAGCAACTTGGCGAAGACCCCTGGTTGGAAATTACCGGCCGTTACCCCGAAGGGAGTCGCGTCAAGGCGAAAATCACCAACCTCACCGATTACGGTTGTTTCGCCGAACTGGAAGAGGGTGTTGAAGGGCTGGTGCACGTATCGGAGATGGATTGGACCAACAAAAATGTTCATCCCTCCAAGATTGTCAGCCTGGGTGACGAGTTGGAGGTGATGGTGCTTGATATCGACGAGGACCGTCGTCGTATCTCCCTCGGCATCAAGCAGTGCCAGCAGAATCCCTGGGACGCGTTCGCTTCCCGATACAGTAAAGGCGCCAAAATTACCGGTAACATCAAGTCCATCACTGACTTCGGCATCTTCATCGGGTTGGAAGGCAATATCGATGGCCTGGTGCACCTGTCCGACATCAGTTGGAATGAAGCCGGTGAGGAAGCCGTTCGCAACTACAAGAAGGGCGACGAAATTGAGACAGTTATCCTGTCCATCGACCCTGAGCGCGAGCGCATCTCCCTGGGCATCAAGCAATTGGAAGACGACCCGTTCGGTAACTACGTGGCCGAACATGATCGCGGCGCGATTGTCACCGGTGAAGTCGTGGCCGTGGATGCCAAGTCTGTGACTGTCAAATTGGCAGAAGAGGTCGAAGGTATTCTGAAAGCCTCAGATATCAGCCGCGAAAAGGTTGAAGACGCGCGGAATTCCTTTAAGGTCGGTGACACAGTCGAAGCGAAAATCATCTCGGTTGATCGCAAGAGTCGTGGTCTGGCTCTCTCCATCAAGGCCAAGGACTTCGACGACGAGAAAGACGCCGTGAAGTCCCTTAAAGAGTCCGAGAACGAAACGGCCTCACCGGGCACCATCGGCGATCTGATCAAAGCGCAAATGGGCGAGCAGTAATCGCCGAAGGAGCTGTGGTCGATGCATTGCAGGGCTCACCCAGGGTGGGCCCTTTTTGTTTCTGCGAGCAGTAGTGAATACCACACTGGCATGGACGCCACTTTTCCGTTATAAAATAACAACTTGCGAAAATCTCCGGCACGGTACACAATGCTGTTTTGTTGACTTCGATCATAAAAACACCTCGGCAGGGGGTAGCATGACCAAAAGTGAACTGATCGAGACAATCCTCTCTCGGCAGAGCCAGTTATCCTCCAAGGATGTAGAGCTGGCAGTAAAGACGATTCTGGAGCACATGTCGCAGGCACTCTCCAATGGAGAGCGGATCGAGATTCGCGGCTTCGGTAGTTTTTCCCTGCACTTTCGCGAACCCAGACGTGGCCGTAACCCCAAGACCGGCGATTCTGTTGAACTCACCGGAAAGTATGTCCCCCATTTCAAGCCCGGCAAGGAACTGCGCGAGAGGGTGAATTTGGGGCTGCTAATGGAGCATTAAGCTTGTTCTGTGAACACCAGACGGTATGATCGAAAGGTCATGCCGTTTTTTTTTAACCCTGTTGTAGTGACCTGGACAATCCCATGAAGCTTCTGCGCAATCTCCTGACAGTGTTCATTGTATTAGCCACGCTGGTAGCAGGCGTTCTATTCGCCCTGGCCAACATCACACCGGTACCATTGGATCTACTGTTCTACACCTTCGGGCCACAGAGTATCGCGCTGTGGATTCTCATTGCTTTCGTGCTCGGGGGCCTGTTGGGAATGGCTGTGTCCGCCGCTATCCTGATACGCACGCGCGCCTCTCTGGGTTCGTGTAAGCGGCAGCTGGACCGGACCGTGGCAGAACTCGGCAAATTACGCAGTGAAACCCCGGCTGTGGCCGCCTCGTGACGACTCCGGTCATCGTCGCCCTGGATTATCCGCTGGCGCCGGCCGCACTGGATCTTGCACAACGCCTCTCACCTGCGCTGTGTCGGCTGAAGGTGGGCAAAGAGCTGTTTACCAGTAGCGGCCCCGCCGTGGTGGAGAAACTGCAGTCGATGGGCTTTGAGGTGTTTCTGGACCTCAAATTCCACGATATCCCCACCACAGTAGCCGGTGCGGTCCGCGCCGCTGCTGCGCTCGGGGTCTGGATGGTGAATGTGCACGCCTGCGGCGGGCGCAGGATGATGGAGGCGGCGGTGGAGGCACTGGCGGTGTTCCGTCAAAAACCCCTGTTGATAGGGGTGACAGTGCTGACCAGCGTGTCGGAT
>JANPDE010000199.1:0-3480 GCA_031431315.1 Haliea sp. | reverse complement strand
CCGGAACGCTTTCAATTCCTGTTCACTTGCGCTCATCGTCTTTATCCTCTGCTGGGGAACTGCAACGGCTCCCCCTGTTCTTCGGCACGCTTGAATGCAGGCCTTGCCATAAGGCGCTGAAGGTAGGCGGCCGTCTGCGGTTGGTAGTGCTGGTCAAACTGTATAGCCCGTCCCAGGTACAGCGCGTAGCACACGGCGATATCGGCGATGGTGAAGCGGTTGTCCACCAGAAACTCGTGCTGCTCAAGGTGGCGATCCAGGCGCCGCAGCCGCGAGATATACCACTTGCCGTAGTCATCAGCCACCGCTTGCTTCTCCGGTGTCGGTTCCAGATAGTAGTAGCGCATGGCGATGGTCTGCGGAAAGGTCAGCGTGGCGTCCGCGTGGTGCAGCCAGTTCAGGTAGGCGCCATACTCGGGATGCGCCGGTTGCAGGCCAAAGTCATAGCGCTGGTAGCGATCCACCAGATACTGGCAGATACCCACCGACTCGGTCATTTCTGTTTCACCATCAACAAAGAAGGGCACCGTGCCCAGACTGTTGACCTTTAGGTACTCACGTTGAAACACGCGCGGCGGAAAGGGCAGGATTTCCAGCTCGTACTCCAGCCCCATTTCCTCCAGTGCCCACAGGGGGCGCAGCGAACGCGAGCTGCTGCAATGCCACAGTTTCATTTCTATAACCCGTATTGGCGCGCCGCCAGGTCACGCATGATTTCCTCAGAGCCCCCGCCGATGGCGTTGACCCGCACCTCTCGGTAGATGCGCTCCACCCGGCTGCCGCGCATGTAACCGCTGCCGCCCAGTATCTGCATCGCCTCGCGCGCGCAAAACTCCATGGTCTCACTGGCCTGCACCTTGAGCAGGGCGATATCACCCGGATTGGCGTTTCCGGCCACAATGGCCTCGAAGCATATCCGGATATAGGCCTGGGTGGCATTCAGTTTTTGTTTCATCTGCGCGATCTTGTGGCGAATCACCTGATGGTCAGCGAGGCGCTTACCGAAGGTTTTACGTTCGCGCGCCCACGCCACGGCTTCCTCCAGGCAGACCCGGCCCAACGCTTCCATGGAGGCCGACATGCCCATGCGCTCGCCGTTGAAGTTGGTCATAATGACGAGGAAGCCCTGATTCTCCTCGCCGATGAGATTCGTCACCGGCACGCGCACGTTATCGAAATACAGCGTGGCGGTATCGGAGGCCCACCAGCCCTGCTTTTTGTCCAGGTGGGTGCGGCTGAAACCCGCCGCGTCCGTGGGGATCAGCAGCATGGAAACACCCCTGGCACCCGGCCCGCCGGTACGCACCGCCGTGGACACCCAGTTGGCGCGCATGCCTCCGGTGATGTAGGTCTTGGAACCGTTCACAATGTAGTGTTCCCCGTCGCGCACTGCAGTGGTCGCCAGTTGCGCCACATCTGAACCGCCGCCCGGCTCAGTGATACCCAGGGCGATATGCTTGACGCCCGCCAGTACCGGCGGTGCCACCATGTCTTTGAGCGCTTGCGAACCCCAGTTGATCACCGGTGGCAGGCCAATGCCATGCACCATCAGGCTGGCGGCGATACCACCGACGCCCATGCGCGACAGCTCTTCGCTGGTAATCCACTGGTGCCAGCAATCAATACCCTCCTTTACGCCGCCGAACTCCTCCGGGTAGCCAATGCCGAGCAGGCCGACCGCGGCCGCCTTGGGCCACAGTTCGATGGGGATATGGCAGGCCTCATCCCAATCCTCGGCGTAGGGCATGATCTCGGTATCAATAAAGCGGCGCAGTTGCGTGCGCCATGCATGGTGCTCTTCACGCAGGTGGGGGTTGGGCAGGCGGGCGCTGTCGAAGTCCAGTGACATGGGGTCGTCTCGCGGTGAGTGCAGGTTTTCGATCCATCATAGTATCTGAACAGAATGACGGATACCCGAAGATCGCTGTATGGCGTGCTTACATCATGCTGAAGAACGGCCCAGTGATTTCGTAGGTGATGCCGTCCAGCATGCTTCCGGTGGTGCCGCGCTGGGAGCTGAAATACAGCCGCGTGCCGTCCGGGCTGAACGCAGGTCCGGTGATTTCGGACTGGTCCTGGCCGACGATCTGCAACAGGGGGAGCACCACCCCCGCCGCCGACAGTACGACAAGCTGCATGTCACCGCTGTCTTCCGCAACGAGATACTCGCCGGCGAAGTTGGCGGTGATATTGTCGACGACCGACAGAATGGGGTTGGCGCTGTTCGCCGGGTCGTAGGTGATGGCGATGGTTTGCGTCGCTACCGTGTAAGTCCACACCCGGTTGTCGCCTTTAGTGGTGAACGCGATCCTGTTCCCGAACGCGACGATCCCCTCGCCCCCTTTGAAAGGCGTGCTCGCCGGTACCTGCCGGCGGGTGGGCTGCGTAAGGCCCAGCGGATCGGGCAGGTCGTGCCAGACGACGCGGTTCACGCCCTGCTCCGCGAGCACTTCGGCGACGGCCAGCGTGCCGACCGACAGGTCGGCGAAGCCCGCGGCGGTCAGAGTGTCCGGGGTAAAGCGGTACAGCCGGCCGTCCGACTTATCCTCGGTCAGGTACAGCGTGTGCGTGCCCTTGTGGTAGGCAACTGCCTCGTGGTTAAACCGGCCGAGCGCAGGCCGTTCGATCGCGGGCTGGATGCCGCGCGGATCGCACTCGAAGACCCGGCCGCCATCGCCGATCTCCTCGCAGGACAGCCACGTGCCCCACGGCGTCGCGCCGCCCGCACAATTGCCCGACGTGTCTGTAAGAATGGGGTAGGCGTCGACGATGTTGCCGGCAGCATCGAAACGCAGTGCGGAGGCGCCGCCGAAGTCGAAAAGCTCGGCGTTGGAGACGTAGATCCATCCCTCACCGTCGGCGAAGCAGGCGCCGCCGTCCGGTGAGCCGTGCCATACAAATGTACTGCCCGTGACAACGGGGTCCGCGGAGCGGGCGACAACGCGGGAGGTGAAGCCCGCAGGCAGACGCACGCCGTTCTCGTCGGGCTCAAGCAGGGGCCCGAGCTTCGTCAGGTTTGACGTCCGCACACCGCAGCCCCCGCTGATCGCGGCCTCTGAGCCGCTGGAGTCGCTACAGGCGACGAGGTAGGGCGTCGCCACCATCGCCGAGAAGTACTGGATATTGCGTACAATGAAACGGCGGCGGGTGAGCGCCTCCTCGTGACGCTCTTCGCGCAGGTGGGGATTGGGCAGGCGGGCGCTATCGAAGTCCAGTGACATGGGTTGATCTCGCGGCGAGTGAACGCTGTCAGGGACCTTATGATAATGGACGGCGCGAACAAGTGCATGCGTTACTGAAATATCTGGGATACGCTCTGGGCTGGACTTTTAGGCAGAACGGAACATTCCATGCAGCACGATGAACAAAGGACAGCGGCCCTTTCGCCCGCTCTCTGGCAACTGGCGTTCCGGCCGGGCTTCCTGCTGGCAGGCGTGTTCGCAGTGCTGGGCATGGCCCGGTGGCTTTACTGGATGTGGT
>JANPDE010000198.1:0-10883 GCA_031431315.1 Haliea sp. | reverse complement strand
TTTTCATTCCTTTGGATGGAGATTGGCCGACGTTGGCCTAAAGCAGACCCGGGGAGTTATCAGCGATCTTTAAGACTGATAATTCAGCTGGTAGTTATAAGTTGTATCGTCTTTTGGTATTGGCAGAAGATGGGAATAGGGAATTTACAGGCTAACTATCTCCGGTTATCTCAACCTTCATCGGAAATTGCTGGTGCCGACCGAATCCATCTTTGGAAAACGATAAATAGCGAGACTCTCGCGGTTGTGCAAAATATAAAGGAGGATTGCGATGTATTTGTCGGGATTCCTGGCATGCCAAGTCTGTATTTTTGGACGGGAATTCAGCCCCCGGGGGTAATCACAGACCACTGGTTTTTTAACATGGAAGTTGTTCGACAGAATCAGATTATCGACACAATGGAGAAATATGAACATCCCTGTGTTGTATACAATCCTGGAAGGCTAAATTTCTATATCCACTTCGACAAGCCATCAGGCTGGCCCGAAGATACCAGGCGAGAAATTACCAACATGCCGCTCATGAATTATATAAACGAGCAGTACACGGCGGTTCGTAAAGTTGGACGCTTTCAGATTTTGCAGAAAACAACGTCCTCATCTGCGGAGTGAGCGACCGCGGGCGTAGGGCAGGTTTCACCAGCGATGAACGGGGCCGACTTTAGCTACTGGTGTGCGAAAACCAGGAGTTCAAGTCCGATTATTGCAATTAGTGACTACGCGGGAGTCGTGGCAATTGTGGCGAGGTTTGCGGGGGTGTGTAAGTATGGATGTGCCGGTTACCTCGCCTCCCGCGCGCATTGCAGATCTCTCTGCAGACTGCGCCCCGCAAGCAGCAGGATCAGAGTGCCCACCGCGCCGATGACCAGGCTGCACACCAGCGCGTAGCGGATTGACTCCTCCCCGTAGCGCGGGGCGAGATAGTCACTCAACGCACCCACGACCAGCGGGCCGGCGCCGGCGCCGACAATATTGACGATGAACAGCATGACAGCTGCCGCAGTGGCGCGCATGTGCAGGCGCGCGAGGGCCTGATTGTTGCTGTACATCGCAGGCAGGTACACACTTAGCAGCAGGTAAAACGGAAAGAAACACCACAGCGAAACGACGGGGGATTTCGCCAGCAGGGAATACACGCCGAGCGGAAAGCCGGCGAGCGTCACCAGCACGGGCACAGTGAGTGCGCGCGTGGCACTGTCCTTGACGAGATGGTCGAACAGCCGGCCGCCCAGCACCGTACCGATGCTGCCACCCAGGCCGACGATCACGCCCATCCAGTTACCGATGGCGATGGGCGCCATGCCGTGTACGCGGCCGAAGAATTCAAAGCCCCACATCAACACGGCATAGCTGGTGACCGACACCAGCGAAAAGCCCGCCATGAGGCACAGCCATGCGCGGCTTTGCGCCAGGAAGCGGATGGTTTCGCCTAATGTGGAGGCGCCGATTTCTCCCGTGCGCTGCTCCGAGGCTCCCCGCGCCGGCTCGCGCACAGTAAAGCGCACCAGCAGGGCGACCAGCAGCCCCGGCGCCCCGACTGCGATGAAGGCAGTACGCCAGTCGAAATACTCCCGCAGATAACCGCCGCCGAGGTAGGCGAGCGCAGAGCCGACGAAGGCACCGGCGGTGTAGATGGCGAATGCGGTGGCTCGTCGGTCCAGGGGAAAGTAGTCGGCGATCAAAGAGTGTGAGGGCGGCGAGCCGGCGGCCTCACCGATACCGACCAGCACGCGGGCCACAGCAAGTTGTGCGAAATTGTGCACGAAACCGGTGGCGATCGTCATCGCACTCCAGACAGTGACTCCGATGGCGATGATGTTGCGCCGACTGCTGCGATCCGCCAGGCGGGCGATGGGAATGCCAGCAAAGGTATAGAGCAGCGCGAACGCAAAGCCTACCAGCAGCCCCATCTCGGTGTCAGACGCGCCGAACTCCGCCTTGATAGGGCCGATGAACACCGACAGCAATTGCCGGTCGATGAAATTGAAGACATACACCACGAACAGCACGCCGAGCACGTAATTGGCATAGCCGGGTGATGCTTGCTCCGCGAGTTTCTTGTCTTCGATTCCGTGCATTGCTCTCTTTCTTACTCTTTGTATGATGAATCAAAAAGGCCGTGATTCGCTGGGTGTTATGGACTGTCTTGAATGTTACTGGATGTGAGACCGCTCGAATAGACCATTGGATTCACAACGAACTTGTATTCTGTTCAGAAAAACCTATTTGATTATCACTTGATTCGAAGCTGGTACCGCAAATATTGACGCCGTAGTCGTCACTGCAACCAAAATCAATGTCTCTAGCGATCTGAGCATAGGCGTGTGATGACACGGCTATGATTAAAGCCGCAACAAGAATGTTTCTCATAGCATCATTCCTCGCACAATAAAGCCGGCTCTCGGCTATGGGTTAGATGGCATTAGACTTTTGCAAAAGTTGTGCGGCCTTCTCGTAACGCCCTCGAGCATGCTCCAGCGCCTTCACTATTTCTGGCTGAGGTAACCTAAGGTGGTCAGCCAATTCCTGCCAGAAAGCTACCTCTTTTTGGGCCACCGCAAGCGCCAACTCACCATTAGACATCTCAATTTCTCCTTTTGTTTAACGTAGGAGATAGAGTACGAATTACGATGAAAGTAGACATAGCATTGAGCGCCAATCTATTAGCCAAGCACGCCAATAGGTATATGCGCGGGAACTGCGTATCTGAACCAGGAGGCGGATCCCAACAGCTATAGAAAATCTATAAGAATCAATTAGACGATGAGATCGGAAGGACTTAAAGGTTTAACGCTACTCAGTCACCCGGGAGGATAAAGGTAGCGAGCCCAGAATCAGCGGAGTCGATCTCGTCAGAATCACTTTCACCAATCTTGGTATTTATCTCAGCAAGGGCCAGGTAATACTTGCGCATTTTCCTGGCTTCTTCCGGAGTCAGCTCGTTTGGTCCAATACTGTCGGCACTGACTTCTTCACCTGTACCCATACTAGTCGCTCTATGTTATCTGCAAGCATTGTAGCCCAGACGTCTGGCGATGTTTCCAGATAACTACGACTGGGCCTAAGCCTCACTCCCGCCCCGCCAGTTTGTTGCTGCTCTTGACGAGCAGGATGGGTAGGGAAAAGAGGAGGGTGACGCTATTGGCCAGGATGATGGCCAGGTCGTCCAGGACCAAACCATATACAAGCCAGCACCCGATCCCGAGATTGAGCATCAGGTACATTGTCAGGGAGATTTCATCGGTTTTACGGGTTCGCAGTGTGAGCACCGCCTGCGGCAAAAAGGAGAACGTCGTCAGCACGGCGGCCAGGAAACCGATATTGTTCATCATGAATTGTCCCTATGCCAGCTCTGACGCAAATACTGTTTTGGAGAGTGTATCCGAATTCAGGCCGGGCCACGCCAGGCCGGGCCACGCCAGGCCGCGTCAGGCCGGGCCACGGCTGTTCGAAGTTAAGGACAACACGTTTCCTCCAGGGTTGTGTCGTCTAATCAGACGTTTGCGGGTGTGCCCCATCCAGCGCTTTTGCTTGAGTTAATATTGGCCCCCAATCAATTTGTTGTAACCCAACTTGGCAGCCAGCCAGTGATGAGTGATAGTACTGGTTGATATGTATCACTTTATCTCCCCAAAAGTAGAATTCTTTGTAATCGCAATACCCAAGCGCAACTCTTGCGCCGTATTGCCACGCAAGCACTCCACCTTGAGTGGATTGGTTGAGAGGATTGCCAAGCATTTTCAGCACTTCTTCCTTAGTAGAACCTATCCCCAGCGCAGATGATTGACGGCCCAGTCCAGTGCAAGCGCTCAAAGAACCAAGCAAGATAAAAATGATGATCCGATTCACAACAGGCTACTCCTCTGAATTACACTTTAGGGCTTTGACGTCACATTTGCGCTGACTAAGCCGCTTCTGCTTACGCCTCAGTCTCAGTCTCCCCGTCTTCCTCAACAGGCGGCTCCAATTCTGCCACCCTGGCCTCCAGTTCAGCAACCTTCTTCGGTAACTCGGCGTTCTCAGCCTTGGTCCTACCCAGCGACTTCTGCAGCGCTTCATTCGCGGTGGTTTTCTCTGCACGAAAGGGTAGTGGTGATGAAAGCGCGGGGCAACAACTAACGCATTGATTTTACCTGTGAATTAGTATTTCGCCACGCACAGGTAGATAATGTGTGAACCTACTTCTCGGTTGGCCTCTCCACCGTTGGCGCTATCAAACAAAGCAGCCTACTACTTACTGGCATTATTTGTGCTGGTGGGCCTCGCCATGCGTTTCTATCTGGCAGAAATACAACCCTTCTGGCTAGACGAGACCTTTACTTGGGGCGAACTACAGCACAGTTACCTGGAGATTATCAGCTGGCACCATCACGAGACGCACCCGCCAGTTGCTTACCTGATGGCTAAGTTGATGTATGAGATTTCCAATCACAATGAATTGCTGATGAGAAGTCCTTTTGTGTTGCTCAGTGGGGTAAATATTTTCCTGGCCTACCGGCTGGGTTCGGCAATCAACGGTAACTTCGGTGGGCTATTCGCAGCCATGTTGTTGTCATTTTCTCCCTTTCTCATACAGCTCGATTTCCAGGCCAGGATGTATAGCCCCTGGGTAAGCGCCATGTTTTTGATAGTAGTCGCGTATCGCCGACTCTATTTTGGAGTGGAGGGGTCAGTCATCTGGCGTCCAATCCAATTCCTGTGGCTGGGCCTCGCGTTGTCCCTGGCCTTCTGGATACATTTCATGAGCCTCTATTTGTGGGCAGCGGTTGGCATAGCCTTGCTTTGGGAATTTTTTCTTCTGTTCAGACAGAAAGGCTGGAGCAGGGAGCTTGCCAATGCTGCGCAATGTGGCCTGTTGCTCGCTTTGATTGTTGTGATTTTGTGCTCGCCAGGTTTCACCAAATTATTGGCAATTTCAGATGCCGCCAACCCGGTGGATTTTTCAACCCAACGCTTGTTTAAGATATGGAGTACATTTCTTAGAGGGACCTGGATGCCCATGACATTGGGGGCGGCCGTCACCGGCCTGGCTTTGTTTCCGGTCGGGGACAGGGTGCTTAGGAACTTTCTACTACTCTCCCTGCTGACGGGCAGCATTTTCTTGTTGTTAACCCAAAACCGGCATTTTATAGATGCTCGCTACCTTGCGCCCCTGGCCGTACCTGTGGTGCTTGGATTGGCCGCACTGGTGTCGAGCATCAACTCCTTTCTACTCCAGCGTTGGCGTTGGCCCGGATACGCCCTGGCGGTGTTGGTGATAATAGCGGGTGCGCAGCAGTTGACACTAGCGTTGAAAATGATCGAACGGCGCCAGCTGTCAACCTATGCCGGCAACAATTACACACCGCATTTCGCCAAAGCATTGCACAACAAAATTGGACCGGATGACACCATAATATTTCTGCCCAATTACCACCGGCAAGTGGCCTTATTTCAAGGATGGTCCGCCGATAAGCTACTTAAAAAGTATGATCCGCGTGTAGTGCGCGAGAACTTCGATTCCCCTCGTAGCGCCCTGTGGATTATTTCGATTAGAGACATTAATAACAAACGTGAAACCGCGGTTTTGCGTAAGTACCTCGGAAATCGAATGCGTTGCAAAATTGATAAGCGGTTACCCGGGGAGTTTGTATCCAACCTCCATGAGTTGAACTCAATCGCATTGAGGTTATACGGTCGGTCCGTAACCGCTTATAGCCTGATGGACAATGGAGACCTGATAAAAACGCGGTGCACGCTAACGGGCTAGCTGTTGGTTAATACCGCTTTCTGTAGGTGCTGACAGGTTAAGTCACCATGTTCGATACTTGGAGATGAATACGTACACTTCTCGAACGGTTCCAGTCGTTGCCACATGAGAGAGGCACACCACTGATCGAAGCAGCGGCCGCGCACACCCCTCTCGATGGCGTCGATGAATCCTCTTGATGGCCCAGCAACCTCCCGAAAAGGACCCAGCCGATACCGTTCAAGCGTGTCGGAAACCCCAGAGTGCCAATTGAATAGAGATTTTTTGGGGGAGGGCTAAGCCGCTTCTGCCTCAGCTTCGACATCTTCAACCACCGGTTCCATCTCAGCCACCTTGGCCTCCAACTCCGCGACCTTCTTCAGCAACTCCGCATTCTCAGCCTTGGTTTTGCTCAGTGACTTCTGCAGCACCTCGGCCGCGCTGGTCTTCTCGGCCAGCCGCTTTTTATTATCGTCCAGGTTCTTCTTCATCTTCACTGGATCGTATTTTTTCAATTCATTGACCTGATTGCGTTCCTCGGAGAGGTCATTTTGCAGTCCCTTGATACGCTGTTTCAGGCTGCCCACTTCTTCCTTCATGTTTTCACTGCGGTTATGCAGTTCGCGGTTCTGCTGCTCGATCTTCTGATTGACCGAGGCTTTGGCAGACAAATCGGTAATAGTCTGCAACTGGGTGGCGATGGTGGCCTGCAGTTGGCTGCGTTCTAGCTGGCAGCGTTCAAGTTCTGCGGTTTTGGTATCCAGCTTTGACTGGTACTCAGCGCGGAGGTTGTTTTCGAGTTCGATGATTTTTTCCAGTTTGTTGGCTGTCAGCATGTATTAGTTGTCCTGTGTGGTTGATAATAAAAGTCGGATGCTCTTACCCATAGAAACTCTATATAAATCAATAAGATGATGGGCCCTGAAGGACTTGACGGGGCCGCCCTGGCCTTCGACCTGCTGATTATGAGAAGCAGGGAGAGGGCCGAACCGGGCCATTAACTTAAAGAAAGCTAACGAGTTTTTCTGGAGTCCGGGCGCATTGTAACCGAAACCGAGCGTATTCCGAACCTGGGCCTAGCGGACTGCTTGGTTATCCCCCTGAAAGAAGTGCAATGTATATCAGGAATTTCGCTACAATATGTGGTTCACGCGTTAGCTTGAACATAAAGTGTGAGGAGGCGATGGAGGTTGCCGACGATGAATGTAAAAGTGGTTCCCCTGGTAAGTTTGGGTCTATTGGTATTACTCTCCGCCTGTGGCGGGGGCGGTTCTAGTAGCACGATCGCTAGTGGTGTTATAGATGATCCCGGCGGGCCAGCTTCGTTTGGACTGCTGAAACCTGCCGAATCTGACGCAGAACTTGTCCGTAACTTACGCACCGGCCTACAGAATGCCAGCTACGTGTCCGAACCCCAGGAAGCGTTTAGCCTGCCGGTACCTGCTGCGCCCGGCGAAGGCGAGCCCGGTTCGGATAGTAATGGCTCCCCCGAGAACAGTTTTTCGGGAACCAATCTGCAAGAGTCTGGTGTCGATGAAGCAGACATCGTGAAATATGACGGCGAAATACTCTATGTCGTCGATTTTGGGGAGCAGGACTTTACAGCCTTGCCGGAGGAAGAGCCGGTCGCCGCAGTGCCCGATATCGCGCCACAAGCTCCCGTTATCCGGCTGTTTCGCACCGATCCCAGTACACCGTCAGCACACTCGGTTGCAGAAATTACGCTCCTGTCACCAGACTTCGGCATTGAAGGCTTGTATCTCGCAGAGGGGAGTCCCGAAAAGAAATTGATTGCCGTAGGACAGAGCAGCCCTTTCACTTACTGGGAATCCTTCGCCAGCGATTACTATTGGCGTGAGGGGAAGACCCTGGTCCAAACATGGGATGTTGGTGATCCGGAACACCCCTCGCGTGGCTGGTCGCTGGAACTGGATGGCAGCCTGCTGGCGTCTCGGCGCATCGAGAATACGCTCTATGTGGTTACTCGCTATTCGCCTGCCATCGAGGGATTGCGAGCCTATCCGCAAAGCGCGGAAGAAGTTGCGACGAACCAGGCCCTCATTGACGAGACTCCGGTTGCAAGTTTACTGCCGGACATGCGCCGCGAAAATGGAGTGAGCACAGAACTGCTGGCACCGACAGATTGCTACGTACCTAACGCCGATTACAAAGAGCTCATAGCGCCTCCTGCCGGTGGCAGTCTGGTTACCGTAACAGCGATTGATCTGGATTCTCCTGACACAATACGTTCGTTATGTCTCAACACCTACGCCAGCGGCTTTTATGTTTCGAGCACAGCACTTTACATCACCGCGAATAATAGCGGTGATGCAACACTTATTCACAAAGTTGCATTGTCTGAGCAGGGCCCTGTATACCGAGGCTCGGGTGAAGTTCGCGGCTACCTGGGTACGAGTAACCCTGCATATTTAATGTCGGAAAGAGAGGGCGATCTACGGGTTGTCAGCAGCACCTGGGGAGCACAAACTTTTCCGCTGCCGACAATTGCCCCTGCAGTCGATATGCCGGTGGCCGCTGAAGAATCGCAGGAAGAACCGCAGGAAGAACCGCAGGAAGAATCGCAGGAAGAACCGCAGGATGATAGTTTTGGCCGTCATCGCCTGACGATATTGCGAGAGTCGGCAGACGGTACTCGGCTAGAGGAGATCGCGCTCTTGCCTAACTCCCGTCGACCGCAGCCAATCGGCAAACCCGACGAGGATATCTACGCCACGCGATTTTTGGGAGATCGCGCCTATATAGTTACGTTTCAGCTAATTGACCCCTTGTACGTGCTTGACCTTGCGGATCCAGTAGATCCAAAAATTACCGGGGAACTGGAAATACCTGGCTTTTCCAAGCTATTACAAGCAGTTGGTGACAACCTGTTGCTGGGAGTCGGCATGGAAGTACCAGAGAGCGGCCCGAACCTGACACAGGGGGTTAAGCTAGCGCTGTTTGATGTTGCTGACGTTACCATGCCCGTCAGTCTTGCAGAGGTGGTGGTTGGAAAACGCGGCAGTTACAGCCCTGCTCTGGATAACTATCATGCCCTCACGTTGATCGAAGTGGACGGCCATTACCGGGCAGCAGTCCCTATACAGCGTAATGAGGAACTGCAGGATCAGGGCGGGGAGGTAACCGATCCCGGATACTATTACGGCTGGAGCGATAACGGTTTGTACCTATTTGATATTGATCCAGTAGCCGGCTCCCTGATTTTGAGTGACTCCCTGATTATCGAAAAAAGCAGTGCGCAGCAACCCTACAGCTTGAGCGGATTGTATAACAGCCGCTCTGTACTGCACGACGACGCGGTATTCTTTATTGACCGCGGTGCCGTCTGGGACTCGTTGTGGAAAAACGGGCAATAAAATGAAGTGGATCACGCGGTACCTGTCCAGGTAATCTTCCGAACCACCGATCTATGGATTCAGAATCAGGGTCTAACGGCTGGGGCGGCATCCAGTATTGCGATATTCTATGAAGGACGAAAGATTATTATGAAATTATTGAGGAGGGTTATTTGAGAGGTAGTACTAGTCTAAGGAATCAACAGTTTGTTTCGCAGTGGCTGCGAAATCCTCGCGAAATTGGAGCAGTCGTACCAAGCGGACAACAGCTAGCTTCTGCTATGGCTTCACAGGTTGTCCCTGGGGCAGGATTAGTCGTCGAACTGGGTGCAGGGACTGGGGTGATTACTTCGGCGCTATTGAAGCACGGGGTTTCAACGGATCAACTTGTTGTGATCGAAAACTCTGCTCCTATGGCACATGATCTCGAACAGATGTTTCCTTCTGTTACCGTTTTTCATGGAGATGCTGCGCGGTTGGGTGCTTTATTGAAACTATGTGATTTCAACACACCAAAGACGGTGGTATCCAGCTTGCCTCTACTCAGTTTGTACAATCGGCAGCGCTTCCGAATCTTGAAAGAAATAGCTTCAGTGTTGCCTGTGGGTGGTCGCTTGATCCAGTTCACTTATTCACCATTTCCGCCAATATCGGTGTCACTGGCAAAACGACTGGGCTTTCAAGGCAATAGGGTGCGACGCGTTGCAATCAATCTACCGCCTGCCGCCGTATGGGTCTACGAAAAGAAGAATTCCTGTTGAATTGCGCGTTCATTTCCTGTCAACCATCAAGTGCAGCGGCTCTTGGGGAGCGGTTGTCTTTTGCTCATAAAACCGACGAATTCTTGCATACGTTTGTGACCGGAGTTAGGCGTACCAGATACAACATCGAATAGACAGCGAACCCTTCTCTAAGAGCCATATTTTTTCAATTCATTGACCTGATTGCGTTCCTCGGACGGATCATTTTGCAGTACCTTGATACGCGGTTTCAGGGTGCCCACTTCGTCCTTCATGTTTTCGCTGCGGTTGTGCAGTTCGAGATTCTGCTGCTCGAGCTTCTGGTTGACTGAGGCCTTGGCAGGCAAATCGGTAATGATCTGCAATTGCGTGGCGATGTTGATCTGATGCTCTTGCTGGCAGCGTTCGAGGTCTGCGGTTTTTGCATTCAGTCGGGATTGGTACTTTTTTCCACCAGAATTCAACCACAGAGATTTAGAAATACAATAGCTTTCTGCCGAGTGCAGTTTTGCCTCTAACTACGAAACCCTACGGCTTTTGTGGATCAAGGATTGGTCCAAAATATGCTAGTATGAAGGCGTTTATTCCAAACGCTGGAAGTACTGCGCAGGTGAATATTTTGGACCGAAGATTGCCCGCAGAGTGGGAATCACAGAGTGCTGTCCTGTTGGTGTGGCCGCATGAGCGATCCGACTGGAGTGCCGTGCTCGCAGAGGCACGGCATACCGTGCATACCATTATTAAAGCGATTGAGCGCTTTCAACCGGTCATCCTGATTCGACCCGATGAATGGGATCTTCCAACCAACGACACCTGGGCGCGTGACTTTGGGCCGATCACTATAGAAGAAGACGGAAAACCTGTACTGCTAGACTTTACCTTCACCGGCTGGGGCGGAAAATTTGAGGCTGAAAAAGATAACTCTGTCAGCCGTAAGCTGCATGCTGCCGGCGCGTTTGGAGCTACCCCTTTTAGGACCGTTGACCTGATTCTCGAGGGCGGTAGCATTGAGAGCGACGGACAGGGCACGCTGCTTACAACCACCGAATGTCTGCTCAATCC
>JANPDE010000197.1:0-17058 GCA_031431315.1 Haliea sp. | reverse complement strand
TTCCCCGCCGCGGGGTGGCACCCCGGGGGGGGGGCTGGTATGGATAAGAAACCCCCCCCGCACCCTGTGTCCCACCGAGCCTTGCAGCTAACATCGTGAACGACTCTGAGACCCCGTAACTGGCATGGGCTCCGGCTGGGCAAATACACACCTTGTTCGTTCTTGTCATCGGCTCCGGCCGGGGAGAACTTTTCGCCTGCTTCCCCGATACTCGCATTCGAAAAGTTCTCCCCGGCCCGAGCCTTGACCATCTTGCCAACATGCAACACCGGCCCGCGTGATAGTACTAAACGACGTTTCGAGTGATCGCACGGAACGAGGGTTTGGGTGTCGGGTGTGAAATTCGTCAGCGAGTATCGGTTGGACCCGCACACGGGGAAGCGGGCGAATTTCACACCCGGCGCCCGAACCCGCCAGTTCGAACGATCTACTTAGAGTCAAGACAGCGAAACCTTCCCTGAACAACCCGGTAAGTTCACACAGCTATCGCGAGCCGAGGAAATCTCGCAGCCAGCCCGCGAAATCCACGCGTTGCACCGCCGCCACGGCTCGCTCAAGGACCTGGGCCATCAGCTCATCCTGCTCTGCGTTGAGGGCTCCGAAGCCAATGGATACGACGATGGTCATCAGGGTTTGAAAAGTGAAGCTGCGGTACTCCTGCCAGGTGACGTCAGCATCGATGGGCGCGCCGTAATGCACGCGCCGCTGTACATAGTAGGCCACCAGCTCCCGCTCATGGGACGCCAGTGTCGAGGTGGGTAGCGAATCAATCAGGAAGTACTGCACGTCGCGGATGCCCTTGCCCCAGTGCGCGGCCTGCCAGTCCAGCATGCCCATCTCCTCACCGCTGACAAAAAAATTGCCCAGGTGACTGTCACCGTGCAACAGGGACAGGGGGCCGGCATACCAGAACCCCAGCAGCGCATCCCAATTGTCCACAGCCCGTTGGTAGACCTGCGCCACTTCGGGCGGTATCACCCCGGGTCGCTTCTTCATACACGGCTGCAGTGCGAATCGATTCAGCATGCGCGACACCGGACCCATGCTGGGAGATAGGAAGAGGTGGTACTGTAATGGCAGTATGCGCTCGCGCTCCCGCTCGTTGAGGCCATAATGGCATGCATGCAGGCGGGCGAAAGTGTCGAGGCAGCGGTGCACCAGAGCCAGCGAAGGCCCGGCCAGCATATCGAGGCTGGTGAACAGTTCGACGCTGGGATCCTCATGCAGGTTTTCCTGCACCAGGTAGAAGCGTGTGCCCTGGTATCGGGTGGCGTAGGTAACAGGTGTGCGCAGCGGCAGCTGGCGTGCCAGGTGGCGAAAAAAGTGCGACTCCAGTCGCCAGGCATTGATGATGCTGAAAAACCAGCGGGTGGCCAGCGATTCCATCGGGAGCTTGACGAACAAGCTGGCCGGAAGGGTCGGCTCCCCCTGCTGCTCGATGGTCAACACCAGGTTGTGGCAATTGCTGCTGATGGAGGGAATGGGCTGACGCTGTACCGTGCGGATCACCACCGGTTTTCGCTCCGGCTGCAGGGTTCCAGTATTAATAAGGTCGGACAGCACCTGAGGAGCAACCACGTCCTGTGCCTTAAACGGCATACTGGTCCCCGTCAGGTCACCCAGGGCGTCACCGGCCAGCCGCCCTCCCTCCCTGGCCACCACCCGGGCCAGATTCGCCGCGTCTAACATACTCATGCCAACCCCTTGTGAACAGGCGTGAACGGCGAACCTTACCCGCTTGCCGCTATCGGACATTTTGCATAATATGTCCGATAGCGGGGCCTTACAAGCGATCGCCCCGAACGCGGAGGGTACGGTATGGACAAGCTCACTGAAGCGCCCGGCGGAACACCGCGCGACACTTTCGACGCGATCGTCATCGGCGCGGGCCATAACGGGCTAGCCACGGCGCTGGTGCTCTCGCGCAATGGGCAGCGGGTACTGGTGCTGGAGAAGAACAACTTCGTCGGCGGCATGGGCGGCACCCGGGAGATTCTCAAGGGCTGCCGCAACGAGGTGGGCGCCAGTTGCCTGTTTCCCCTCTCCGCCGAGATCAAGCGTTATTTCGATTTCGAGGCACACGGCGTGGAACTGATCCCCCTGCCAGTGATGGCAGTCAACCTGACCGGAGCCAATGGCAAACCGTTTGTCATCTACAAGAACCCGCTGCGGCTGTCGTTCAACCTGATGCGCAGCTTCGGCATCAGCGGGATGCTCGGCTTCATCCGCCTGATAAAATTCTGCGCGTACCCGGCGCGCGTACTCGATCGTTTCACCGCGCGCAAGGCACCCCGCAAACTGGAAGACCTGATCGCCGAAGCACAAACGCAGGAGCAACGCGAACACCTGGAGCTGGCCTTCAAAGGCTCGGCCATGGATATCCTCGACAAGTTCTTCCCCGACCCGGTTAAGCACCGGGAACTGCGCGCCAGCATGGCATTCGCCGCCGTGCAGGCAACCTACAAGGGGCCATACACCCCGGGCTCGGGCCTGTGCCTGGTCTACACCATGGCGCAGGAGGGCTCCGAGGGCCTGATGCAGAGAGTCAAGGGCGGCATGGGCAAGCTATCGGAATGCCTCACTGCGCAGATCGAAGCGCTGGGCGGCGAGGTCCGACTGAAGCAGCATGTGTCGCGCATCCTGGTGCGCGATAATCTCGCCGTGGGCGTGGAACTGAAGAACGGGCAGCGCATTTATGCAGGCACGATCATCTCTAACCTGGACAAGCAGGCCACGTTCAACCACCTGCTCGCCGACCACACGCTGACGCCCGCCGACCAGCAGAAAGTGGATGCATTCACCCACCGCGGCGCATTCGTGCACATGCTGTTCAAGCTGAAGGGCCTGCCTGCCTACTCCGCGCACCTGGACAAACTCAATCGCATCAGCGGCGCACGCTTCGGCGGCGCCATGGTGCTGGAACCGAAGCAGTTGCAGGAGAGCTACGAGAGTTGCCTGCGCGGCGAGCTGCCACGGCACATCCCGCTGGCCTTCCAGATTCCCTCGGTGCACGACAGCAGCCTGGCGCCGCCCGGTTACCATATCGCCACCGCCTACGGCTTTTACTTTCCCTGCGACGCGGCAAAAGACCAACGCGGCAAGCTGCGCGATGCGATGGCGGAGAGAATCATCGACCATATCTGCGTGCACATGCCCAACTTCCGCTCGCTGATTGTCGACCAGGCAATATTTTCTTCGGACCACTTTGCCAGCATGCAGGGCGTCACCAATGGCGACTGGACGCACGGCCTGTTGCATCCCGACCAGATGATTGGCGAGCGCTGCCTGATCGACGGCACCGGCCACACCACGCCGGTGTCGAACTTGTATTTGTGTGGCGCGTCCTGCCACCCCGGCCCGGGCGTCACCTTCCTGCCCGGCTACAACTGCGCCTACGAGATCATGGCGGCGAGCGCCGCGCAGGGCGTCGCTACGCCAGCAACGATTTCAACAACTATTTCAGCAACACTGGCACCAGCAACGCGCGCAGCGTAGCACGCAGCTGCGCGTCACTGCGGATCCAGTTGCTCGGCAGCGTTAGAAACGACAACAGCAGGCGGTACACCCACTCCACCAGCACCTCGGGGCGCACCGCATCCTGCAGCAGGCCGGCACTCTGCGCCGGTCGGATCACGTGGTCCATCAGTTCTTCGCCGAAGCGGACAATGACGTCCGAGGACCAGATCGCCTGGCGCGCGCGGCTGTCCTCCTCGGAGGCAAACACCGCGCGCAGCAGCGGGCGCCGCGGTACCTCCTTGATCGCCAGGACCATCCCCTCCACCACCTGGTCGGCGGGATCGGGGTACTTCGCGAGCTTTTTGCGGATGCGTGCATTCAACTGCTCCATCTCGCGCTTGATGGTCGCGACGAGCAGGTCGTCGCGACCAGCAAAGTAACGGTATACCGTGGAGCGCGCCATGCCGGCACACTCGGCGACCTCCTGCATGCCGGTGGCAGAGATGCCCCTGGCGAGGTAGCAGCGCTGCGCGGCGTCAATGATGCTGGCGACGGGATCGGGGCTGAGATCGGACCTGCGATCTTGGCTGCGATCTTGGCTGCGATCTTTGTTAAATACAGGCATGGGCTGGCAGTGTCCCTGGAGGGCAGTGATGAGACATCTTCGGCGAAATGCCGGGCAGCGTAAAGCGGGCTGGAATTTAAAAAGCTGCGCTGTGGCATCAATGGCTGAACCACTACTGTGCTGATGAAATGGGCAACTAAGGCGATCTACAGTAGCATCAGCCGATTGCACTCTCAGGAAAGCGAATAGCGTGACTGATGCCGACCGCCTAAGGGCAAGAGACTACCAGCGTACCCCGCTGCGCGCGCTCAACACTGTGCTGCGCGGCGCCAATGTGCTGGGGATAGCGCGAACCTCATTTGATGGCGATGCGCTGTTGGCCGACGCGCGCAAGGCCACCGGACTGCAGGACTTCGGCGATGAGCGTTTTCTCGATGCCCTGCAGCACCTGATCACTGCAACGGAGGAGGAAGCTGATTTGAACCCGCTCGGCCGCGTCCTGACGCGCGGCAGTATGTTGCGATTGTTGAAACACCGCCTGTATGCGCACGACCTGCTCACGCGTCATCCGGAAATTCTCGAGCGCCAGATTCCCGACCCGGTGGTGGTACTCGGGCTGGGGCGCTCCGGCACCACGCGGCTGCACCGACTGCTGGCTGCGGATGATCGCTTCCTGCACCTCTCGTCCTGGGAGAGCATCTTTCCCGTGCCTTCCCCAGAATGCTTCGCCGCCCGCGATGCCGGTAAGACCGACCCGCGCATCACTGCGCTGGACCAGGCCCTGAAGGCGGTCCTGTACATGAGCCCGCAGGTTGCCGCGGTACACCCGCTGGGCACTTTCGAGGTGGAGGAAGAATTAGGCTTGCTGCAGCACGCCTTCTCCAGCCAGATCTTCGAGCTGTTGACCCGCGTGCCCAGTTTCGGCCAGTGGCTGGAGCAGCACGAGCAACGCGTCGCGTACGAGTACATGGTGGTGTTGATGAAGATCATCTCCTGGTTTCGCGGCGACCCCGAGGACAAACCCTGGGTGCTGAAGACGCCGCAGCACATGCAGGACCTGGATGCCCTGCTACACGTGTTTCCCAATGCGCAGCTGGTGTGCTCCCACCGCGACCCGGTCAAGGCCGTCGGTTCCGTCTGCTCCACCGCCTGGAATGCCATGGTGCGCGACTGTGACAGCATTGACCCGCATGCTGTCGGCCGGCACTGGATGGACAAGACGGAATGGATGCTGCACAAGACCCTGCCTATCCGAGAGGAGCGGGTGTCAGCGCGTAACCAATACGATATCCAGTACGCCGATATATCCGCCGACTGGCAGGGTGCGTTGCGGGGCGTGTACAATTTCCTCGACTTGCCGTTTACAGACACGGCGCGCAACGGCATGCAGGCCTGGCTCGATCGCAACGGGCAGCACAAGCACGGCGCGCACAAGTACAGCCTGGCGGACTTCGGCCTGAACGCGCAGGATGTGGACCGCAGACTGATGTTCTATCGCCAACGGTTCAATATTCCTTACGAAACCAAAAACCCGCACCTCGCACCCGCACACTGAGATAACACGGAGACCCTATGAGCATCCAAACACACAGTCGCACCGCCCTGGCAGAATTCATTGCGTTACTGCAGGAGATTGATGCGCGCTGGTCCAGCCCGGAATGGAACCTGCATTCGCCGGAGGATATCGTCGCATCGCACCGCTCGCTGATGCACACGCTGGAGACCTGTCTGATCGGCTATTTCGAGCAGGATGCAAGCCGGCCGGATTTTCGTCGCATCGTCACGCCCAGTCGCAAACTGACCGGTGACAACTCGGACGCCATTTATTTCGACGCGCCGGTCAGTGGCGACCATGCCTACGTTATCCACGGCAGCATGCACGGCGCCGCCTATTTTTCGCTGACCATCGAAGAGGGCGCAGCGGAGGGTGCCATGGCGACCAAGACCGGCGGCGTCATCAATGACGAACTTCTGGAAATCGATAGCAACGGCCATTTCACCCTGTACCTCGGCGGCAAACCCAGGGACAAAGGCTGGCTGGCGCTAACGCCAGGCGCATCGCGCGTGACCACACGCCACTATTTCGAGCACGCCAGTTGCGCTGCCAGGGATCCCGAGATGGAACCGCGTATTCGTATCGAATGTCTCACCGCGAAGGACGTGCCAGCACCGCCTAACGATGCGAGCGTCGCCGCCGGCATCCGCCGCGTCAGCAACGCGGTGCGCAGCCGTACACTGGGCATGCCGCCGATGGCCAACGGCCCGGTGCCACCTTTTGTATCGCTGACGCCCAACGTTTTCCCCACGCCTATACCGCCTGGCGACTTCGGCCTCGCTGCCTTCGACGCCCACTACTCCATGGCGCCCTTTTTCATAGGGCCGGACGAGGCCCTGGTGATCACTGGCCGCTGGCCGGAGTGTCGCTTTGCCAACGTGTGCCTGTGGAACCGCTTCCAGCAGACGCTCGACTACCGCAGCCGCAGCGTGTCGCTCAACCGCGCGCAAACCGTGCTGGAAGCGGACGGCAGTTTCCGCATGGTGCTGTCGCACACCGATCCGGGCGTGCCCAACTGGCTGGATACAGAAGGCAACCTGTTCGGCCTGGTGTTCTGGCGGTTCTTCCTGGTGATGGGCGAGGCCGAGACACCGCAGGGGAAAGTGGTGAAGCTGTCCGAGCTTGGCGTTTGATATGAGCAGCAGCACACTCCCCCTTCCCGTACGCCTGATCAACCTGGCCGGTCGCGGCGCGAATGCCATCGGTGTACAGCCAGTGAACCTTCAGCTGGAAAAGCTACTGCAAACGGCCCGTGACAACACCGGGCTAAATGATTTTGGCGAGGACGACTTTCGCAGGCCTTTGGCACTGCTGCTGGACGGGCTGGAAAAAGAAGCCAGGCTTTCGCTGCTCGGGCGCATTATCGCCAGGGCGAACCTGGTGCAGACGCTGGAGAACCGGCTCGGGTTCGTCGCGCTGTTTAAAGAACATCCGCAGATTGCAGACCAGCCTGTAGAGCGACCGATCTTCGTCGTCGGTCCGCCCCGTTCGGGTACCACCATCTTCCACGACCTGCTGGTGATGGATCCGGACAACCGCGTGCCGCTGACCTGGGAAACCGCGCGTCCACTGCCGCCGCCCGAGGCCGCCACCTATCGCAGCGACCCGCGCATCGCGCAGGCGCAGGCGGATCTGGATCAGGTCGACAAGCTGCTGCCGCAATTCAAGACGATGCATCCCATGGGCGCCGAGCGGGCCCAGGAATGCGTCACGATGACCAGCCACGATTTCACGTCCATGATCTACTTCGTGCAGTACTTCGTACCGACCTACGACCGCTTTGTGATCGAGTCCGACATGCGCTCGGCCCTGAAATGGCACCGCCGCTTCCTGCAGGTGTTGCAGTGGAAAAAGCCGGGTGTGCGTTGGGCGCTGAAGTCGCCGCAGCACCTGTGGCACCTGCAGCACATTCACCGCGAGTATCCCGATGCGCTATTCGTGCAAACGCATCGCGACCCAGTAAAGATCGTGATATCCACCAGCAACCTCGCCGCCCACTTGCAGGGCATGGCCAGCGATCACGCCGACCTCGCCAAGGTCACACGGTACTATGCGCAGGCGCTGGCGAAGGGCTATAACAACACGGTGGCCTACCGCAAATCCGGCGCGCTGCCCGACAGCCAGGTCGTCGATCTGTACTTCCGCGATTTCATGGCCGACCAGGTGGGCACAGTGCGCCGCGCCTACGAGCATTTCGGATTGGCGTTATCCGACAGCGCCGCAAACGCCATGCAGACCTTTCTCGACGACAACCCCGCGGACAAGCACGGCAAGCACCTGTACAGTCTCGCCAATACGGGGATGGAAGAGGCGGAGCTGCGCGCCCTGTTCACCGAATACGAGGCGTACTTCAAGGTGCCGCGCGAAAGTCTGTAAATGAAATACTGGTAACTCACTTGCACACGGAGCATGCATGAAATTCTGGCAGGCCATCACCTGGGCTGAAACCGACCAACTGCTAGCCATCGCGCGCTGCGCCGAGGAATTCGGCTTCCACGGCCTGATGAGCGGCGACCACGCGGTGTACCCTGAATCCATCGCGCCGGACTATCCCTACTCCGACACCGGCCTGCCGCCGATGAGCCCGGATGACGAGTACCCCGACCAGACCGCCATCTTCGCCGCCATGGCAGCGGTCACTCGCACCCTGCGCTTCACCTGCGGCGTCTATGTCCTGCCGCTGCGCAATCCCCACGAGGTGGCGCGCGCCAGCGCTACGCTGGCCATCCTCAGTGATAATCGCTTCATTCTCGGTGTTGGCGTCGGCTGGATGAAGGAGGAGTTCGATATCTACGGCGTGGACTTTCGCCAGCGCGGCAGCATTACCGATGAAAGCATAGCGGTGTTGCACGCGTTGTGGAGCGGCGCGATGGTCGAGTATCACGGCGCGCATTTTGACTTCCCCCGCGTGCAGTTGAGTCCGGCGCCAATGATCCCTCCCGCGATCTACGTAGGCGGGTCCAGTGATGTTGCGCTGCGCCGGGCGGCGCGCCTCGGTGACGGCTATATCGGCGCTGGCACCGCGCCAGAAGACGTCGGCCCGCTGCTACAGCGGCTGGACAGCCTGCGCGGAGAATACGACCGCGCGCACCGGCCCTTCGAAGCCATGCTCGGTATTACCGCTGCGCCGAGCGTAGACCTGTACTGGCGTCTCGCCGATGAAGGGCTTGAAAGTACCGTGGCGCCGCCCTTCCAGTATGCGCTAGGCAAAAAGCACTCTACAATTGATGAGAAGAAACGGTTCATGGAAGCGTACGCGGAGAATATCGTGCGACATTTCTAAACCGCTGTGAAATTTGGGGTCACTGTTAGTTAGCGCCACCGGATCCTAGACCCCGTGAACAGCATGAAACATTGGTTCGACTAATAGTGCTGAACGAGGGATTGGGTCACTGCAGCAGATCGGAGCCCTTACCCTCCAGATAGGATCGGGCTTCGTCCAGTGCCTCACCAGCCTCGCGCTTCATGCGCTTGCACCAGACTTTCAGTACATCGAGCAATTTCTCGTCCACCTCGGCATCGAGGCTGTCCGCATACGCGCGGACCATGCGTAGATGCACGACCGTGTCGTGCCACGTGCCCAGCATTTCCTGCAATTTCTTGCCGTGCTTCAGTGTCTTTGCCACCGACGGTTCCAGCGCATTTCGCGGGACACTGTCGAGGGTATAGCGCAGCTCTTTGATCGCCAGTCGCAGCTTGTGCCAGTGCTTGTTGTCTTCCTGCGATTGCACTTCACACCAGGCGCGGTGGACCTCCTGTTTGGCGCGGGCCATTCCTGTACCCGACTGGTTGTCGCTGGCGGCATCGATACAGGTTTCCAGCCTGCCCATGGCCTGAGTCCATTGCTGCGAGCGCAGCATGTCCAGCACCGGTTCATGACTCGCGGTCCGGCCGTGCTCCAGATACAGCTGGATACACCGGTATTTTCGCGGTTTGAGGCTCGCGCGCGCCCGGCCTGCCAGGGTATCCCAGTCGCGCGCCGCACTGGTGGCATCCGCCAGTTGGCCCAGGTCATGGCGCAGATTCTGCGCTTCAGCGGAGTCGATATGTCGTAGTCGGCTGCGCACTCGCCGCAGCGCGACCCGGAGCTGGTGCAGGGCCTCCTCATCGTAGCGATGCAACAATGCCCTGCGTTTGACATGCAGTCGCAGCAGCAGGTTTCTGTCAATGGGCGTCACTGTCAGCCTTCACTGGGCACGTCATACAGTGTCTGGTAGCGGCGGAACATCGGCCGTTCCCGGCTGCGCGCGCCATCCACCCGATATTGATGCTTGCCGAACTTGCCCTTGGGCTTGTTGTCGAGATACGCCAGCATCCGCGCGCGCGCATCCAAGGATAAGTCCATGCCGAAGTGCCGGTACGTCCTTTCGATACAGGCCATCGGCTCAACCATCAGGTCCTGGTAGCGCGAATCGGTGATATTGGCCGCGGGCACGATGCCCTGCTCCCGCTGCTCGATCACATGTTCCAGGCGTTGCGCGGTGGCCTCACCCATGATGATGTTGTCAAACAACTGCGCGTTGAAGGGCTGGTCGCTGCGCATGTAGTAGAGGGTACCCATCAGGCTGGTAGTAGAGGCCATGCACACGATCGGGTCGCGATGTGTTTGCACGATGCGCGCATCCGGATACACCTGCAGCAGGGTATCCAGATGTACCTGGTGTTCGGGGGCCTTGAGCAGCCAACGCTTGCGGGGATTCTTCCACTGCAGGATTTGCAGGACGCTCTTGTGATATTGGTAAACGGGTAGGAAGTCGGCCTCGATACACCAGGCGCTGTAGCTGTGCGTCTGGTGCAGGGAGGCGATGTGGTCGCTGATGAAGGTGCCGGCCATCAGCAGGCCGCACTCGGCGGGGATATCACCGCGCATCTCGTGCATGCTGGTGAACTCCGGCGCCACCCGATTCCATTGCGTAAACAGCTTGTCCGCCTGCTCAATGCGCGGATCGCTCCGGTAGGTTGCCGCTTCCGGCGGCGGACACGGCTGCAATGCTTCCCACATCAGCGGCACGCCGACTTCGGGATCCTGCGACAACAGCTCAAACAGGATAGACGTACCCGAGCGCGGTAGGCCGACAATCACCATCGGCGCCGTGATCGCCTCGTCGAGTATTTGCGGAAATCGCTGCAGCGTGTCCGTCACCCGCAGGCGTGTGCTCAGCCAGAGGACAATATCACTCCTGGCCATCAGGCGGCCCATCAGCGTGAGCTGGGCTTCCTCCTCCAGCGATTTGATCAACACGCGAAAAGGTTCGCGCCAACGCTCGTCACCGAAATCGTCAAGGCTTGTCGAGCGACACGCCTGCCGCAGCAATGATTCCTCATCCAGCGGCACTACCGAAGGAAGATCGAAGTAGCTGCCCTCGCGGTTCATGGCGCTCAGCCAGTCCGGGTGAGGCGGAGCCATCCACAGAGGGCTGTGGGATTTCTTCATCGCATGCTCCTTTCTATTAGCCGAAGCGCCTGATCACGCCGCGACGGCGAGCTGCCAGCTGCTCCCTGCGCGCGGAGGGTTCGATGGTCCTCACGCCCCGTGGCAGGTGGTCGGCAAGCTGCTCGTATTTCATTTGCGCGCACTGCGGCACCGGGTAGTGCGCAGCGCCGATCCAGCGCACCGTGATGTAGCCCTCCAGGTGGCCGGAGGGGTCTAGCCAGTTCGGCACACCCGGATCTCGGTGCGAGACAACCAACAGCAGTTCACCGTTGTCTTCCAGCACGGCGTGGTGGCAATTGGTGCTGCACAAGCGATACCGGTAGTCCATGGTCTCCCACCAGTAGTTGCCAAATTCCACGGCCCAGTAGTTCGCCGGCGGCGGCGTCACGCGCACCAGCAGCGCCTCGTCCTGCGGCACTTTCCAGTAACAGATCAGCGGCTCGCCGCCGGGTGTGGCATCGATGGCGTTGTCATCGAGCTGACGGTAGGACAAAAAGCGATTCGGCTGCGCCTGCCACTTGTCCAGCATGTCAGCCCAGTAAAGTGTCGAGTCACGCACCCAGGCGGCGGCAGCGCCGAGGCCTTGCTCCAGTTGTGCCGGTGTGAAATCGGCATCGTGGTCCAGTTCGCCGAGCCGGTCGATATGCGCCGCCATGGGCTGCTCGTTTTCCCAGTCGGCAAAAAACTGCCGCACGGTGACTCGCCAGCTGCCCGGTGTGGTTTTTATCCAGTTGCCCGGATGCTCCTCGGGGCTGAGGGTAATTTCAAAGCTGCCATCACTGAGTACGGCAATCTGGTTGTCGATCAGGCTGCCCACCACCGGCCCGCCCCAGGGTGTTGCACCGTCTTCGAGTACCGTCACGGCGAAGTAGCGGGCAGTGCCGCGCTTACCCGTGATACGGTAGGTGTGCGCACCATTGATGGGAGCACCGACATAGAGTGCGTCGGTGTTGTCGCCGCCCTGCTTACGCAGCGGGTCGAAGTAGTGCAACAGCTCGGGGAAATCCGGGTCGTTATTTTCCAGGTGGAACTGCAGCGCCAGCGCGATATTGCGCGACAGCAGGCGCAGGCCCTTGGCACGGTCGATATCTTGCGCGGGCGTGGTATCGCGAAACACCAGGTCGCCCGCACTTTTCAATTGCTCGCAGAAGTTGTCCCAACTGGCCTTGAGCCGGGCATCATTGGGGTTGTCACCAAACATAAAGCAGCTCTCCGGTATTGCGCTTGCCAGAGTATGGCAAGCCCACCGGTCAAAGCAAATCCAGCCCGGAGCCTGCTGCCGGCGAGGTGACGCGCGTACAGTGTCCTTGCGTGGGACTTTCCTGGGCGAAACGTCTCTGCTCGTTCTACGCTTCGCCTGCCGGGGCTTGCGCGTGTAGAATCACTGGACCATAACAAGAGGCACTCCCATGGATATAAAGCTGTCGGGCACACCGCAGGGCCCTCTCCAGGGTATCCGCGTCATCGATATCACCTCCATGATCACCGGCCCCCTGTGCGCCCAGCAGTTGGGTGACCTGGGCGCGGATGTCATCAAGATTGAGCCCACCCACGGCGAGATTTCGCGTTGGATGGCGCCGCCGCAGAAAGCGGGCCTCACCGGCTTTTACACCCAGATGAATCGCAACAAACGCAGCCTGGCGCTGGACCTGAAGAGTCCCGAGGGTATTACCATCATCAAGAAACTGGCCGAGACCGCGGACATCCTGGTGGAGAACTTCCGTGGCGGCGTGATCGATCGCCTGGGCATTGGCTACGACGCGCTGCGCGCACTCAATCAGAAGTTGATTTACGTCTCCATTACCGGCTTTGGTCCTACCGGGCCGTATGCCGAGCGTCCCGCCTACGATCCGATTGCCCAGGGCCTGGTCGGCATGATGCCTATTCAGGGCAAGCCCTTCGGTGGTAAACCGCAACTCATCCAATCCGCCATCGTCGATAAGACCACGGGGACCACGGCCGCCGGTGCGGCCATAGCGGCACTCTACGCCCGCGACCGTCCCGGCGGCACCGGTAGGGGGCAGCGCGTGGATGTGCCGATGATTGATGCCTGGGCCGCCAACTGCCTGCCGGATATGATTCCGGTCGACAGTTTCATGCCCAATGAGATGCCGGACCCTGCGCCATTGGCGGTGCTGCGCACCTTCGAGACGGCTGACGGCTTTGTGGTGGGCATGGCCCTGCAGGACAACCATTTTCAGGCCCTGTGCAGGGCACTGGACTGTCCGGAACTACTGGACAGGCCCGGTATGCGCAATGTGGTCGAACGGGTCGCCCACTTCGCACCCTGGCTGGATGCCATCGGCGCGGTCATGAAGCGCTTTTCTACCACAGAACTGCTGTCGCGACTCGACGCCGCCGGCGTCCCCTTTGGCCCGGTAAAAACCATTCGCGAATTTGCCGAGGACCCGCAGGCGAAACACAACCGCACTATTTTTGATGCCGAGCACCCGGAAGCCGGCACCCTGCGTTTCGTGCGCTATCCCGGGCACTTTTCAGAAACGCCCGCTTGCCTGCACCGCCACCCGCCACGCCTGGGTGAACACAGCAGGGAGGTGTTGCATGAGGCCGGTTACAGTGATGAGGCGATTGAACGTCTGGTAGAGGATAAGGTCGTCGGCATGTACTAAACGGGACTTGTGCCCGGCGACCCTAGCCCTTTTTCATTCACAGGCACATTTGGCCGAGTGCTCACACTGCGGCGCGGCGGCTACAACACAGCTGCCTTTGGATGCCCCTTGGCCAACACACCACGCATCGCAATCAAACGTGTCCGGGTGGCCGGTGTCATCACCGTGACGGTGGACCACGTCGACGCCGGGATTGGACTCCACCAATTTCCCATCAGGGAGACAGGCTTCTGCAAATATTCGCCCATTGGGTTCCCCCTCACTGTCGGTCCCGATGTGACAGCCCGGCGTTCCAGGGTCAACCCCGTCGGTGTCCTTCCACCAGGACATCTGACCCGACTGCCAGTCAGCCGGTTTGAAATCAAACGTTCCTGTAGCGCCGGGCATTCCCTGCGCTTCGGGCGAGGGACCGTGAGAGGGCGTCGCAGCGCAAGCCGCCAGCAGCAGCAAGCCGCAAACATATACCACTTTGATGAGATTAATCATAAAAAACCTCGGAGGTCGTTTCAGTTTCAGTGTCGTTTACAGATCCCAGTATAGATCACTGAGTATTTTTGACTCTACAGTTCACTCTTTTGATTCCATCTTCGCCTTCAAATCTGCGAAGGGATTGTAGGTCGCCGCCGCCGGTGCTTTTTCAGCGGTGCTGCCATAGCGCACGAGATTCTCAAATTTGCTATGTTCCTCATCATGGCAATAAAGACACAGCAACTCCCAGTTGCTGCCATCGCTGGGGTTGTTGTCATGATTGTGATCCCTGTGATGTACGGTCAGTTCAGACAGGTTTTTGCGCTCAAACTCCCGTGCACAGCGGCCACAAATCCACGGGTAGAGTTTGAGCGCGCGTTCACGATAGCCGCGTTCCCGTTTGGCGTTGTATTCAAGTTGCTCGGCGCGCACCGCGCTGAAGCTTTTGGAGGGTGGCTTGCGCGTGGTCATCAGGTTGCGGTCCTCGTCATTGACTTGCTACACAAGCTCCGGCCCGATTTCAACAAGGCGTTTGGACGGGCTTTCATTTCTGCCGTGGGAAAATAAGGCTGCCCGTATCAAAGCCAAGACTCCCGGCCCGCTCAATAAACCGCGTTAGCAGCGCCGGATCAACCTCTGGCGTGCGCGACAGCAACCACAGATAGGACGTATCGGGACCCGCCACAAACGCATACTGGTAGTGTTCCTTATCCAGCTCAAAGATGACATAAGAGCCATAGAATGGTCCGAAGAACGACACTTTCAGGTAGCCTTCCTCTGGCTTTTCGACAAAATAGGCTTTGCCCTGCGCTTCCTTCCACCGGTTCTCGCCAGTCAGGAAGCCACGATTCGTCACGCTGACACCGCCGTCCTCACGCAACACGTACTCGGCCGTGACCTTGTCCAAACCCCGTTCGAAGGAGTGATCCAGGCGCGCAATTTCGTACCAGGTACCGAGATACCTGGAAATTTCGAAGTCCTGTACAGGCGTTACGGACTCGGGATGGCCGAGACAGCCCGTCAGCAGAACTGCGATCAGACCCCAAAATAGTTTTCTGATGGTAAATCCTCATGGTGTGGCGCGACAGTGCCAACGCAGCGAACTCGAGCGGGGCCTAACTGCGCAGCCTCGCTCGTCCTGCTGCTGTTGATCGAGCCTATCACACGGCCCTCGCACACCTCCAGCGCCATCGTATACAGACACGGTATGGGCCAACGGCGGTAGCGGTTCAACTAGTTGACTCTGCAGATGCTTCTTTCCACGTTAGCAGTCCGGATACCGGCAATGTGCGTAACATCTACACCGGTAAAGTGTCGTGCCAGCATCTGGAGAGTTTGATGAATATCGCCTTAACCCCTGAGCAGTTGTCGCTGCGCGATGAGATTCGCGACTACATGGCCAGCCTGATGACACCTGCGTTGCTTGCTGAATTGGCCGGCGAGGCGCGTGAAGGCGGTGGACCGCAGCACCGCAGTGCCCTGCGGCAGATGGGCTGCGATGGCTGGATCGTGCGCAGTTGGCCACGCGAATATGGCGGACAGGACGCCGGACCGATAGAGCAGTACATTTTCTGTGACGAGGTGATCCGCGCCGGATTTCCCTATCCGTTTTTGACTACCGACGGGGTGGGCCCGGTACTGGCCAACGTCGCCAGTGATGAGATAAGAGCCGCGGTGGTCGATCCCATCCTGCGCGGTGAATGCATCATCGCCATCGGCTATTCAGAACCCGCTGCGGGCACCGATCTGGCCTCCCTGACCACCCGCGCAGAACGTCACGGTGACCGGTGGTTGATCAATGGCCAGAAAATCTGGACGAGTTATGGCAATGTTGCCGATTACGTGTGGTTAGCCGCGCGCACCGACCCTCATGCCGCCAAGAAACACCACGGCATTTCCATGTTCCTCGTACCGACGTCGGCGCCGGGCTTTAGCTGTACCCCCATCCATACGCTGGGCGTGCGCACCAATGCCACCTACTACGAAAATATCGAACTCGAGGATAAGTGGCAGGTGGGTCCACTCAATCAGGGCTGGCAGATGATCACCGCGCAACTCAATCGCGAGCGTCTCAGCCTGGTGAATCACGGTCCCTGCGAATTGCTGTACGAACGTGTGGCAACGTGGGCGGCGCTCACCGACGCGGGTGGCGAGGGCGGCAAAGTGATCGATCTGCCCTGGGTGCGCACCAATCTGGCGCGCGTCAAAGCGGGCCTGGAGATCCTGCGCCTGGTCTGCTTCAAGCAGGCCTGGAGTATGAGCCACGCGAGCCTGGGCATGGCGCAGGCGTCTGCTGCGAAAATTTACGGCTCAGAGTTTTTTGTCGAGGCGTGGCGCCTGTTACTCGAGATTGTCGGACAGGCAGGTGCGCTGTGCCGAGATTCCGAAGGCGCCATATTGCAGGGCACGCTGGAACATCGCTATCGCTCCGGTTCCGTGCTGACATTTGGTGGCGGCACCAACGAGGTGCAGCGCGATATCGTGGCCGCTGCCGGCTTACTGATGCCACGTTATCGTTAACGGAGATAGACCATGGATTTTTCACTGTCGGAAGAACAGCAGGATGTACAAAAACTGGCCGCGCAAATTCTTACCCGGGAGGTGACGGTTGATCGCCTCAAGGCCATTGAGGCAGGCGAGGAACGCTTTGACGAACAGCTGTGGCAACAACTGGCCGAGGCTGGACTACTGGGCACTGCCATCGCCGAGAGCTACGGTGGCATGGGTTTCGACTTCGAGACGTTGTGCCTGCTGCTAGAGGAAGTCGGCAAGACGGTGGCGGCCGTACCGGTGGTCCCGGTGTTGGCCAGCGCGGCGCTGGCATTGCAGCAATTCGGCAGCGTGTCACAGTGCGAGCGCTGGCTGTCCGGTGTGGCCAGTGGCCAGTTGTTCATTACAGCTGCCCTGACCGAACCCGGCAGCGACGATCCCGCACACCCCACGACCCGGT
>JANPDE010000196.1:0-45412 GCA_031431315.1 Haliea sp. | reverse complement strand
GCACCTCGTGATTTGCGGTGATAGATGATCGAATAGAACATCACCCCAAACACCAGGGCGCCAATCACGACACAGATCCACAGAATGATCATATGCAGGTCAAATACTTGATGACCCACGGCAGTGGCTCCGGGGGTCATGTTGTACTCGCTCACCTCCTCGCCGGCTGCCATGGCAATAACGCTCATCAGCAACAGCACAGGACCAAGCGCGAGCTTGCACAGCCGCCGCTTCGCTTCAAAACCCATTGCCCGTGTCTCCATGTAATAAAAACTGTTATGCCCTGACCGACTCTCGATCACTATTGCAGGCCCTTGGCCGATAGCCAGGGCAATTAACAATGGCCGGGAATTAACGCCTTGTAATGACCAGCGACCCGAGGAAACTCTCTGCTGGAACTTACCGGTTGAATGCGTTTTCCGAGCGCGCGCGTTACCTCACCTCCAAAAACGCGCGAATTATAGCGGATATGAGTCGCAAATCCTATATTGATACAACGTTTGTAGGGCTATGGTAATTTTCCCACCGAAGTGCCGTGACCCCCGTCCGGCATGCCGCTGTCAAGCGCGTTCCGCTAGCCAAACAGTGGAAATGTACTAGCCTGAAGAGTGCCTTTATCCACGACGTACACCTCGACGTCAGGTCGCTCATGGTCACACTGGATATCAGAGAAACCATCAGTGCCGCGCTCCGCATGGAGAACGATAGCCATCAGCTGCGCGCGCGCCTTGAACAACGTCTGCCACAGTTGCAGCAAACATTGCTGCTGCCAGAACGGGAGCCAGTCCAGGCGCTGATGGTTTTCATCACCAGCTACGTGGAAAGTGTGCCGAGCTGTCTGGCGCTTGTCACTGCGGTGAGCAAGCGCCTGGGCTTCTTCGATTATGCTGCGCCCTTTTTGCATTTGGCCGAGGATTACTTCCTGCAGCCCCCAGACGATCTACCGCACGACGCAGGACTGGAGGCCCTGCTGGACGAGGCTTTCCTGGCGCATCGCCTGCTGGAAGAAGTAAACGACCACCATATCAAACACCTGCAGCGACCGCTGTTACCTCTGGACATGACCGAGGCAAATATCATCGTGCATCATCTGCTGGGGGATGAGTTCGCAACCCGATTAGAGCAGCTGGTCCAGTTTACTGCGGCGCAATTGCTGCACCGGGAATACGTCTGGGAAAAGGTGCGCGCCCTGCCAGGTACGCAGGAGGCAGCGATCCCTGTGGTCTCCTCCGCAAATTTGTCTGGTGTCGAGCAGAAAATCAGGTTGCGCCTCGCCTCCTAATCCTTGGGCTTGTCGCGGCCGCTGACGGAGTCGATCAGTGTAATCTTCTGGGCGGGAGTCTCCACCCGCCGCGCGGCGGCACGACTCACTCGCGTTGGCAGCTCCGGCGCTTGGTGCGCAGCGATTGCCAATGGGCTTGAAGCAGGCAGCCCGGGACGAGCTTCAGTAAATCCGCAGCTCACACAAAGCCGCTGGTCCGTATCCATGTCGACCACCATTTTGTCCATCAGCGCACAGCGGGGGCAGACAGCGCCAGCGATAAAACGGCGGCGGTGTGGTTTGTCCTGCATAATTTATCCTCTGCTTGGCGGCCGGGGACTGCCCGTCGGGGACTGGCCACGCCGCATCCAGCTGGCTATTGTAACAGCCTACCCGACCGAGAGTTTATAACGATGCGACACTACACCCACACCAGTCTCCGCAGTTTCCAGGGGAGAATCCCCAACATCGGCCAACGCGTGCTGATTGATCCCAGCGCCGTGGTGTTAGGGGAGGTCACGCTTGAAGATGATGTGTCGGTCTGGCCACAGGTCGCTATCCGCGGCGATATGCACCGCATCAGGGTCGGCGCCAGGACCAGCATCCAGGACGGCAGCGTGTTGCATATCACCCACGCCGGGCCCTACAACCCTGATGGCTGGCCCCTGGACATCGGCTGTGATGTGACCATCGGCCACCGCGCCACTTTACATGGCTGCACCGTGGGCAACCGGGTACTGGTAGGCATGTCCGCCACGGTGATGGACGGCGCGGAAGTGGAAGATGATGTGGTAATCGCTGCGGGCGCGCTGATTACCCCGGGAAAACACCTGCGCAGCGGCTATCTCTATGCCGGCAGCCCTGCACGAGAGGTGCGACTGTTGAGTGAAAAAGAGCTCAACTACTTCACTTACAGTGCCAATAACTACGTCAGACTGAAAGACCAACACATCGCGGAGCTGGAAATGGCTGTCTCGTAATGGTGCCTCTCAAGCGACAGCCATGGTCTCGCGCAATTCGTTGATCACCGGGCGCGTATCCGGGCGCACATGACGCCAGACATAAAATGACTCGGCGGCCTGCTCTACCAGCATGCCCAGACCATCCGCCACGGCCCAGGCAGCGTGATGCGCCGACCAGCGCATAAAGGGCGTGGGCTCAGCGCCGTAGACCATGTCATAACAACAGCTGCGCTCCGTCAGCAGAGAACCCGGCAATTCCGGCATGGCGCCCGATAACCCGGCACTGGTGGCATTGATGACCAAGTCGAACTGCCGCGCACCGATCAGCTCGTACTCTCCGCCCTCCAACGGCCCAAGATCCGCAAACTCCTCCGCCAATTGCGCCGCCCGTGCGCCGGTGCGATTCACCACCAGCAGTTCCTGCGGGCGCCCGCGCAATAGCGGTTCCAACACACCGCGTGCAGCGCCGCCGGCTCCGATCAGTAGCACCCGCAACCCCGTTACGGCCCATCCGAGATTAGCGATCAAATCTCGCACCAGGCCGACGCCGTCAGTGTTATCGCCCTCAATGGCACCGTCCGCGGCGCGGGTGAGCGTATTGACGGCTCCCGCGCGTTTGGCTCGCTCACTGAGGCGCTTGGCGAAGGCAAAGGCCTCGCGCTTGAATGGCACGGTGACATTCAATCCCGCTCCGCCGCCGTCAAAAAAATTGCGCGCGGTGTGAGCAAAGCCGTCCTGTTCAACTTTCACTGCGCGGTACAGCATCTGTTGCGAACACTGCTGCGCAAACATAGCGTGTATCGCGGGTGATTTGCTCTGCTTGATTGGATTGCCGAACACGGCGTACCTGTCTTTGTCGGTCATATCTCGCTCTTCTCGGATTCTGCTTCGGTCAACCAATCGCGGCCACGAAGGTAGTACTGCGTTAACTCGTCCTCCGGTGAACCCGGTGATGGACAAAAGTTATACTCCCAACGTGCCAGGGGAGGCAGGGACATCAAAATGGCTTCGGTGCGCCCCCCCGACTGCAGGCCAAACAGGGTGCCGCGATCGAACACCAGATTGAACTCCACGTAGCGCCCGCGCCGATACAGCTGGAATTGTCGTTCACGCTCACCGTAGGCCTTACCCTTGTTGCGCTGCACAAGAGGGCGATAGGCGCGAATATAGGAGTCGCCGATCGCACGCACAAACGCGAAGCTGGTGGCAAAATCCCACTCGTTCAGGTCATCAAAAAATAGTCCCCCGATACCGCGCGGTTCGTCGCGATGCTTGAGGTAAAAATATTCGTCGCACCAGGTCTTAAAGCGCGTGTAGACATCATTGCCGAAGGGTGCACAGGCGTCAGCCGCAACCCGATGCCAGCTGATGCAATCCGCCCGATTAGCGTAATAGGGTGTGAGGTCATAGCCTCCACCAAACCACCAGACGGGTTCTTCGCCGGGCTTGCTGGCCACAAACAAGCGAACGTTGGCATGCGAGGTGGGAACGTAGGGATTGCGTGGGTGAATGACCAGCGACACCCCCAGCGCTTCATAGCTGCGACCCGCCAACTCTGGTCTGGACGCGCTAGCTGACGGGGGTAACCCGGCTCCCTGCACATGGGAAAAATTTACCCCTGCCTTTTCAAATACAGCGCCCTCGGCAAGTACGCGGCTGCGACCTCCGCCGCCTTGTGGACGCTGCCATTCATCGGTGGTGAAGGCGACCTCGCCATCCTCCGCGACCAGAGCCTCGCAAATGTTGTCCTGCAGCTGCAAAAGGTAGGATCTGACCTGCTCGACCTGCATGCCCGGCGTTCCTCAGGGGACTCGTCGGGGCGCATTATACGCACCCGAATAGCGTAACTGTACTAGTCCCGGATAAATTGACCGCTGAGCAGATCACGGATGCTGGTCGGTCGCTCGGAAGCGCCGATCCTGCCTGGCAGCAGATAGTCCAGCTTGTCGCCAAAAAAGCGGCGCACTTGAAACGCCAATCGGGCGGGGCGCGCACCCGCCCGATTGGCGGAGGTGGAAACCAGCGGTCCACCCCAGGCTGCACACAGGGCGCTGACCACCGGATGATCACTTACCCGAACTGCCACCGTCGCGTGCTCCCCACTGATCCAGGGTGGCACGAAACCGCGGTGAGGCAGCAGCCAGGTAACGGGGCCAGGCCAGGTGGCAGCCAGCGTTTGACGCTGTTGGGGTGAGAGCTCTGCCAAAAGAAAATCGATCTGGCTTTCGTGCGCCGCCACCAGGATCAGACCCTTGGCCACCGGCCTGCCTTTGAGTGCCAGCAGGCGCGTCACGGCGGTCTCGTTACCTGGATCACAGCTCAATCCCCACACCGCCTCCGTGGGACAGGCGATCACTCCACCCCGGCGCAAGGCACTTACCGCCGCCTGCAGGCGCTGCGGAGCGGGAGACAGGATCAAGGTAAGCCTCGCAACTTTTCCTGCAGGGCCGCGTCTTTGGCGTAGATTTCCTGTGCATTCGCCGCGAGCTCCTCGCGCAGGACATCGAAACGGGCTTCCATCACGGGCAGGTCCGAATCCGAGCCCATCACAATCGCTACAAAAGGCTTGCTGATTTGTTGTCTCCTGTGAGATCAGTATTAACGGCTGCGTCGCGGCAGTAAAAAAGCGCGAAATCCAACCAACTGGCGCCGACTTGGCAAGAGCCCCAAGAATAGCAACGAATGCCTAGCACCGAACATAGCCACCTGCTGTCCGCATCACCAGGCCGGTCAGTTCAAGGGCGGACAGTTGTCCCATTACCTGTGCCGCGGGCCGCGCACTGCGCTGCACCAATTCGTCGAGAGCAACCACTTCAAATCCGACCAATGGCAACAGCCAGGCGTCGTCCGTCGCCGCATCGTTAGCGGCGCGGGACGATCTGGCAAAATCCTGCTGTAGCGTATACATCGGACCGAGATCTTCCAGGATATCTCCCACATCCAGCACCATCTTGGCGCCATCGCGGATTAATTGCAGGCAACCCCTGCCGCCGTCATGGAGCGTGGACCAGGGTAGGGCGAACACTTCCCGGCCCTGCTCCAGCGCCGTTCCGGCAGTAATCAGTGAACCGCTCGGCAACGCCGCCTCGATCACCAGCACACCCAGCGACAGACCGCTGATAATCCGATTGCGTTGCGGGAAATGGTGCCGCAATGGGGGAGTGCCCGGGGGCAACTCTGTTACCAGGCAGCCAGACTGCTCCAGCTCTGCCGCCAGCGCCTGATGGCGCTGCGGATAAACACGGTCTATCCCCGTTGCCATCACCGCAATACTTTTACCGCCGGCCGCTAGCGCGCCGCGATGGGCAGCGCTGTCGATTCCCAGCGCCAGGCCTGAACAGACATGCACTCCGGCGCTTGCCAGCTGCCCACTCAGGGACTGTGCGATGCGCAGACCCGCAGCACTGGCGCGACGGCTGCCCACCACTGCCAAATGCGCTTCCAGCAAGCACGCCGGATCGCCGCGCACATACAACAGGGGAGGGGGATCGTGAATTGTTCGCAGCAGCGGCGGATAGTGTTCATCATCAATGGCTAATGCCACTGCGCCCACCGCCCGGGCCGCGGCTTTCGCTCTTGCAACATCCATACATCGTCCTTGACGTCATGTCTGTCGAGTTGTTAACGCGGGGTGTGGAATCCCCGCGGTCATCCGTTTAAGTAAACCTACACACTCTCTCAGGGATTCTTGACCAGGTCGAAAATCCGCAGTGGTCGGGTGGTCTTGAGAATAATCGCGTAGCTGACCTTTTCGTATGACTCAAAAACCATGGCCAACCCGGCCCGGGTATCGGGCAACTGCACGTTGGACTGCGCAATCTTGTCGAAAACAAGCTCGCCCTTCTGGAAAACCCCCAGCACATCACCGATCTGCAGACCGTCGCGTTTGCCCCTGTTGATGACTACGATGCTCATATTACCGATTTGGGTGACGCCACCCTCCACGGCAATCATGACACCACCTTCTATTTTTTGCGCCGGTGCCCTGGGATGGAAACTGGCATCCAGGACGCGCTCCTCCGCCGGCAGCAAGCGGTCCCCAATGAGAACCTCCTCGGCGATACGGGTTATTTCCAACTCGGTGACTTCATTCCGGTTGCTGCTGACCAGCTTGGCACTTCCTACGTCCCTGACCTGGTATCCCAGGAATTCGTTGGTTACCGGATCGAGATAATTCTCGCCTATGCGATAGATGCCGTAGGCGCGCTCGCCATCCGGGAAAGGACCGCGGCCAAATATCCTGTTTCCAGGCCCGCTGATGAGCCGTCCCTCGTCCGTAGCCACGATGTAAGCCGAATTGTTAACCTCGTCTGCATCCAGTACTCGATTGTGCTTCAACCAGGGGCCGATTTGATCCAGCGGAATGGTGGGAATCGCAAGATCAAGGGGGGTGACACGCATATTAGGGGTGAGCTTAACGTCGCGACTGCGATTCAGGCGCAGACGCGGCTGGCCGTCGACCCACACCAGATAAAGTTCATCCCCGGGGTAGATGAGATGCGGATTGTCGATCTGTGGATTGGCTTCCCACAATTCAGGCCACAGCCAGGGCTCTTTCAGATACATACCGGAGATGCCCCAAAGGGTGTCGCCCTTCTTGACGATATAGGTTTCCGGCACATCCTCATTGAGCTCGACTACCGCCTGTGTCCACCCGCTGAAGAGCAATGACAACAGCAGCAGGCAAATCGATAGTGACCTGGTTTTCATTTTATTGCGTCCCTGTATGGCCTTTATTATCTGCCAATTCATAATTATCAGTGCAGTTCTTGTGACTGCCCTTACCAAAGCGCGCTGCCATTGCACCGCTGCCTGCTTGCGATTCACCCTGGCACCACTCTACCTCGGCACGCGCAAGCCCACGGGCCTAGCGTTCTGCAGCAGCCTGGCGCTAGGCGCCCACTAATCACAAGTTGTATAATGGCTACAGTTTGCTGCCGCGATCTAGAGCTGGCAAGCCCAAATGTTATTAATTCACGCAGCCAAATTAAGCCACTTCTGGCTGCCCGCTGGGCATTCATTCTTATGGCAGTACTGGAAATACTCGAATTCCCCGATCCGCGCCTGCGCACAGAGGCCAAGCCGGTTACACAGGTGACGGATGCCACTCGTGCGCTGATCGACGATATGCTGGAAACGATGTACGCCGCACCGGGTATTGGTCTGGCAGCTACCCAGGTCAATGTCCACCAGAGGGTGCTGGTCATGGACGTATCCGATGACAAGAGTGCGCCACTGGTGTTCATCAATCCTCAGTTCTCCGTGCTGGATCCCGAGCTCGGCGAATACGATGAGGGCTGCCTGTCTGTTCCCGGGTTCTATGAAACCGTTTGTCGACCTCAGCGGGTGGCGGTTTCGGCACTGGATCGGAAAGGGGATCCGTTTACCGCTGAGCTGGAGGGGCTGGCGGCGATCTGCCTGCAACACGAAGTCGATCACCTTAACGGTCGGTTGTTCGTCGATTACCTGTCACCCCTGAAGCGACAGCGTATTCGCAAGAAGCTGGAAAAAGACCAGCGCAGCCGCGACTGAAGCACATGTCAAAAAACCCTCTGCGTGTCATATTCGCTGGCACACCCGACTTTGCCGCCGCTCACCTAAAGAGCCTGATAAACAGTGAACACCAACTGCTGGCGGTCTATACGCAGCCAGACCGGCCAGCGGGAAGAGGCCAGCGCCTGCAAGCCAGTCCCGTGAAACTGCTGGCAGAACAAGCCGGTTTGATGGTACACCAGCCCGCATCACTGAAGGATGAAGCGGTGCAGCGACAGCTGGCCGCATTGCGCGCTGACGTCATGGTCGTGGTTGCTTACGGGCTGATCCTCCCGCAGGTCGTGCTCAACACACCGCGCCTGGGTTGCCTCAACGTCCACGCCTCACTATTACCCCGCTGGCGGGGTGCGGCGCCTATACAGCGCGCCATCGAGGCGGGAGATACCACAACGGGCATTACCATAATGCAGATGGATGCCGGCCTCGATACGGGCGCCATGCTGGCCTCCGTCAATTGTTCGATAGGCCTCGGGACCAGTGCTGCCGCACTGCATGATCAGCTCGCCCTGTTGGGCCCGCCCCTGTTACAACAGGTCCTGGTGGATATCGACAATTACCGCCGCATCGGCCAGGCGCAGGATGACACGCTGGCCGTTTATGCGCATAAAATTCTCAAAGCCGAAGCGCAGATAGACTGGCGCTGCGAGGCGCTGGCGCTGGATCGCAAAGTACGCGCCTTTAATCCCTTTCCGATCTGTTTCAGTACGCTCAGCGGTAAACGGGTCAGGGTCTGGCGAGCCACCCCAAGGCCCGCGGTGGCTGCAGCGGACCTACCCGGGACGATAGTGCGCGCGGATAATGCGGGTGTTGTAGTCAGCTGTGGCAAGGGCGAACTCATTCTGGAGGTGCTGCAACTCGAGGGCGGCAAACCATTGACGGCAACACAGCTGCTCCGTGCGTATCAGGCGCGGTTCGATGTGGGCAAGAGTTTCGATGTGAGTGAGCATTGATGAACCTGGATGTCCGGGCCGCTGCCGCCAGCGTGATCGGCGATGTTCTCGGCGGAAGCTCGCTGCAGCAGGCTCTACCCGGCAGACTCAGCCGGGTCGTTGAGCGCGACCGGGGCCTGCTGCAACAACTGTGTTACGGCACCCTGCGCGATAGCCCGCGACTACTGGCTGTGCTGGCGCAGTTACTGGAAAAGCCCCTGCGGGACAAGGACCAGGACTTACAAGGCCTGTTGCTGTGCGGCCTCTACCAGTTGGACAGTACGCGAGTACCGGACCACGCGGCTGTCGCGGCTACCGTAGGTGCGGCGCGCGCGCTGAAAAAAAATTGGGCGACGGGCATGGCCAATGCGGTATTGCGGCGCTATCTGCGCGAACGAGAGCAACTGGCAGAAACACTGGACCCGGCCGCTGCCGCCAGCCATCCGCCATGGTTATTCCAAAAAATACTGCAACAGTGGCCCGCTGCCGCCATCGAAGTAATCGCAGCCAACAATCAACAGCCTCCCATGACGCTGCGTGTAAATAACCGCCGCCGCGTCCGACCAGATTACCTCACCACCCTGCAAAACCAGGGGTTTGCGGCCGCAGATGGAAAGCTGAGCCCACACGCCATCCAGCTGGCCAATCCGACAGAGGTGCAGATGCTTCCGGGTTTCACCGCGGGCGAGGTGAGTGTGCAGGATGAGGCTGCCCAATTGGCGGCCGTACTGTTGCAGGCCGGGGTCGGCGAGCGTGTACTGGATGCCTGCGCCGCTCCGGGCGGTAAAGCCTGCCACATTCTGGAGTTGCAACCGCATCTGGGCGAACTGGTAGCCATGGACATTGACGCCCTGCGACTGCAGAAAGTGGCGGAAAACCTGCAGCGCCTGGACCTGGCGGCCACGCTGTTGGTCGGAGATGCCGCGCACCCAGCGGCGCAATTGCGGCCAGGCAGTTTTGATCGCATTCTGGCGGACGTACCCTGTTCGGCCAGTGGCGTGATTCGCCGCCACCCCGATATCAAGTTGCTGCGTCGCGAGAGCGATATTGCGCAGTTGGCGCAGCGACAACAAAACATTCTCAAGGGCGTGTGGCCGCTACTGAAGCCCGGAGGCACCTTGCTGTATGTCACCTGCTCGATACTGGACGAGGAAAATAGCCAAGTGGTGCAGCGCTTTCTCGCCGCACACAGCGACGCGGAATTATTCCTTGCAAATATGCCGTGGGGGCAAGCGACTCCCTGCGGGCGCCAACTGCTGCCGTCACCGGGCGGCCCAGATGGTTTGTTCTACTCGCGGCTACGCAAGGCAGGGTAATCCTGTTACGCAAAGTCGCCGCACCAGCGCTTGGGGCACGCCCCACGAGAAGATTTTTAACGCATGGCAGGCCGGGATTTTTTGATCACTTCGTAGGCCGACTGTATTTCCTGCGCGCGCGCGGTCGCCAGTTTGATCATCGCTTCGGGGACGCCTTTGGCGATAAGTTTATCCGGATGGCTCTCACTGATCAGTCGTCGATAGGCCCGTTTTAACTCTTTGTCGCTGATGTCGCGCTCCACACCCAGTGCGGTGTAGGCATCATCGAGACTGGTGCTTTGCTGCGCAGCAGTGTCATTGCGGCGTTGAAAATGCTCTTGCGCCCTGGTCATGCGCAGCAGTAGTTCCAGTTGCACCGCGCCAAGTCCCATCATACTTGCGATGCGCACCAGGGCTGCATGCTCCGCGGGGCCCATACCCTGGTCCACCTGAGCCAGGGAGATTAAAAACAGCAACAGCGTGTGCTGTATTTGTCGCTGTGGCCCGCAGATTTGTAAAAAGGCGGCGACCACCGGCTCCATCCTGAACTCTTCTGCTGCGCCGCGGCGGAACAGGTCGATCGCGCGCTCGCGCTGTTCAACACCCAAGCCCATCTGCGTTATTATCTGCTCGGTGTGGTGGATCTCTGATTTTGAAATACGGCCATCGACCTTGGCCAGGTAACCCAACAACAGAAAGGTGGTCTCAAAAAAACTGCTCTTGATGCGCTCCAGCTCTTGCGGCGAACCCAGGTGCAGGGCCTTCGCCAGAGCTCGGTCGAACAGATGACCGACGAACACTCCGAGAATCAGGCCGGGTATATTCCCCGTCGCCAGTCCTATCAGTCCGCCAATGATTTTGCCGAAATACATGTGCCACCTGTCCAACAGGCCAGTGGAGGAGTTTCACTTTCACAGAAAGCACGTATTATGCCGCCAAAAGAGACTGTATTATAGTCGGCTTTTTGTAGTGACCTGACGGGCGGCCTGGTGGCACAAACCAAACACGATATCCTGACGTTTCAAGAGCTGGTATTAAAACTGCAACAGTTTTGGGCTGCACAGGGCTGCGTGGTGCTACAGCCGCTGGATATGGAGGTTGGGGCGGGAACCTTTCACCCGGCCACCTTCTTGCGCGCGGTGGGACCGGAGAGCTGGAACGCGGCTTACGTGCAACCATGCCGCCGTCCCACTGACGGCCGCTATGGCGAAAACCCCAATCGGCTGCAACATTACTATCAGTTCCAAGTGATCATGAAGCCATCACCGGAGAATTTTCAGGACTTGTATCTGCAGTCACTGGCAGCGCTGGGCGTTGATGCCGCCATCCACGATGTTCGCTTTGTCGAAGACAATTGGGAGTCTCCTACCCTGGGTGCATGGGGTCTCGGCTGGGAAGTGTGGTTGTACGGAATGGAAGTCACCCAATTCACCTATTTCCAGCAGGCGGGGGGGCTGGAGTGCTATCCCGTCGCTGGGGAAATCACCTATGGCATCGAACGCATCGCCATGTACCTGCAGGGCGTTGACAGCATCTACGACCTGCTTTGGTCCGAGGGGCCCGCAGGTAAGGTGACCTATGGCGATGTGTTCCACCAGAATGAGGTGGAGATGTCCCGATACAATTTCGAGGAGGCCGATGTCAACTACCTGTTCGCGCACTTTGACCACTGCGAAACAGAAGCCCTGCGCCTGGTAGAGAAAAATCTGCCACTACCCGCGTATGAGATGGTCATCAAAGCATCCCATACGTTCAACCTGCTGGATGCGCGGCACGCCATTTCTGTCACTGAGCGCCAGCGCTTCATCCTGCGTGTAAGGACCTTGTCCCGAACGGTTGCCCAGGCCTATTTCAACGCCCGCGCCGCTCTGGGCTTTCCATTGGCGACAGCGGCGCTGCGCAGGGAAGTCCTGGATCGAATGCAGGTGGAGGGCCAGTGAGTATGCAGACCGACACTCTGCTGGTAGAACTGGGTACAGAAGAATTGCCCCCCAAGGCCCTGAAGTCTTTGGGCCTGGCGTTTCGCGATGGCATTGTCGACGGACTTAAGCAGCGACAGCTTGGCTGTGGGAAGGTGCAGTGGTTCGCCACGCCACGGCGCCTTGCGGTACTCGTATTCGACGTTCAATTGCAGGCCGCCGATAAGTCCATTGAAGTGCTGGGACCTCCGGTGGAGCGCGCCCGTGATGAAGCGGGGAACTGGACGAGCGCCACTCTTGGATTCGCCAATAAGCAAGGTGTGGCACCCGAGCAGCTGCAAACCCTCGACACTCCCAAGGGCGTGCGGCTGGGTTTGCGCAATACGGTGGCGGGCACCAGCGCACGCGAAGCCCTGAATTCCATCATTCGTAGCAGCATAGAGAGCCTGCCGATACCGCGGCGTATGCGCTGGGGCGCGAGCCGGGAAGAGTTCGTCAGGCCAGTGCACTGGGTGGTGGCCATGCTTGGCCAGGATAGCGATCACGGTGACATTTTGGGACTGGCCACGGGTCATACCACTCGCGGCCACCGTTTCCACAGTAGTGGAGTCATCGCCTTGGACCACCCTGAGCAGTACGAGGCGGCCCTCGCCAATGCCAAAGTGGTGGCCTGTTTTGATAAGCGCCAGCAATTGATTCGCGAACAGGTTGAAGCGCAAGCTCAAACGCTGGGCGCCACTGCTGTCATCGACCCCAACCTGCTTGACGAAGTGACGGGATTGGTGGAGTGGCCCGTAGCATTAACCGGCTCCTTTGAAGAACGCTTCTTACAGGTTCCACCGGAAGCACTCATTTCATCCATGAAAGAGCACCAGAAATACTTTCATGTGGTGGACGTTGCAGGCAAGCTCAAACCCCACTTCATCACCGTTGCCAATATTGAGAGCAGCGACCCTGAACAGGTTATCGCGGGTAATGCGCGTGTGATTCGCCCACGCCTGTCGGACGCCGCCTTTTTCTTCGCCACCGACAAAAAAACTTCGCTCGCTGACCGGGTACCCGCCCTGGACAATGTTGTCTTTCAGCAACAGCTGGGGACACTGCTGGACAAGACTGACCGCGTACGCAAATTAGCCGCGGCACTGGCACCCATGGTTGGTGCTCCGGTTGCACTCGCGCAGCGGGCGGCGCAGCTGTGCAAGGCGGATCTCGTGACCGATATGGTGCTGGAGTTTGCCGATATGCAGGGTATCGCCGGCTCCTACTACGCGCAGCACGATGGCGAGGAAGCGGACGTGGCGTCCGCATTGGCACAACAGTACTGGCCCAAATTTGCCGGCGACCGCCTGCCGGAAACGGCCACCGCCTGTACCTTGGGACTGGCAGACCGGATGGATACGCTGGTGGGCATTTTTGGCATTGGCCAGCCCCCCACAGGCTCCAAGGATCCGTTTGCCCTGCGCAGGATGTCACTGGCGATTCTACGTATTATGGTGGAAAAAAATCTGGATCTCGATTTGCGTCAGTGCCTGGAACTTGCGGTGGAACAATTCCCGCCGAACACCATTGCCGCTGGTACCGCAGGGCAGGTTCTGGATTATATGATCGAACGTTTCCGCGCCTGGTATGAGGAAGAGAGTATCCCCGTGGAGGTCTTCAAGGCAGTCAGTGCCAGAAACCTGTCGCGCCCGCTGGATATTCACCGCCGGGTGAGGGCGGTACACGCCTTTTCGCAATTACCCCAGGCCCAGGCCCTGGCCGCCGCGAACAAACGCGTCTCCAATATTCTGGGCAAGTTGGATAGTGCTCACCACTTTGGTGATGTGAATACTGACTTACTTGTAGATCCCAAGGAACAGGCGCTCGCCGCTGCTCTCGAAACTCTCTCTGCACGTGCTCGCCTGTATCTGGCCCAGGACGAGTACACCGAGGCGCTGACTTGCCTGGCCGAGTTACGAGAACTGGTTGACGCTTTTTTTGAGGACGTTATGGTCAATGTGGAGGACCCTGCATTGCGCAACAACCGGCTCAATTTGCTGAAAAGTCTGCGCGATCAATTCCTGGAGGTCGCTGACATCTCACTGTTGGTTGTGGGCAAGTAGCTCGCTGCCAGCAATCGGTCCAGAACCTGCCTCAATACGCAACAGGTCCTTTTTTCGCCGACGTAAAATTCCCCATCGTGAACTCACATTGAATTACACTGGCAGTGCGTGACGGGGGGCGCTCGTGCTCCTGTGCGCACAATCGGATAGGAATGAACAATCGGCGATCCGATCTACAGGAGCGACCATGCAAGTAAGCCAATGGCCTAGCGAGGCGATCGCGCTGTTCGCAATTGCCGCTCTAGGTTTCGTTGCTATCGGCTATTTGATAGCGGCTGTGGTTTTTGCTCGCAAAAACGCTCAGCTTTCGGCTCAACGGGCAGAAATTCAGGCTTTGAACAACCTGCAGGCGGAATTACGCGAACGCCTTCAAAGCGCCGAATCAGCATTGCAGGAAGAACGCAAGGAAGTAAGTCAGCTCAAAGAAGATTTGGCACAGGAGGGCAAAAAGGCCAAAGCGTTGGAGACGGCTGAAAACGAGGCACGAGGGCAACTGCAGGAAGTTAAAACACAGCTGAAAGATGCGGCTGAAAAATATGAAAGGCTGCAGGAACGGTTTGCACAACTCGATAGCCAGTTTACAAAACTGCAAACTGAACAAAATGAGCGTGAAGCCAGTCATGGCCGGGAGGTCGCTAACTTCGAGCAACAAAAGGCCAGCCTTGCCGAGCAATTCAAGAGTCTGTCCCATGAAATCCTGGAAGAACGAGCCAAATCCTTGCAGGAAAGCAGCAAGCTAACCTTGAGTTCGGTGATCAATCCTTTTCAGCAATCGATTGATAGCTTCAAGAAGGAAGTGCAGGAAATTCACCACCGTGAGACTACCCAGCAGGGCGAGCTGCGCAGGGAATTGGAGTCGCTTAAAGCGCTCAATCAACACATGACCACTGAGGCTCATGAATTATCGACGGCACTTCGCGGCCAGAAAAAGCTGCAGGGCAACTGGGGTGAACTGGTACTGGAAAACGTGCTGGACCGTTCTGGACTGCAATTGGGCAAGGACTACCAACGCGAAGTCAGCATAACCACGCAGGAGGGGCGTCAACGACCCGATGTCGTGATTTACCTCCCGCAGGACAAGCACCTGATTATCGATGCCAAAGTCTCGCTCAATGCCTACACCCGCTTTGTCAATGCGGAGGATGATGCTGAACGAGCCATGGCGCTGAAAGATCACGTGCAGGCTGTGGGTAGTCGCATTAAAGAGTTGGCAGAACGCGATTACTACAAACTTCCCGGACTTAACTCGCCCGAAATGGTGTTTATGTTTATTCCCATTGAATCGGCCTTTGTGGAGGCTTTAAAGGCCGATGAAACCCTGTTTCAAAAAGCCATTGGGAACCATGTCCTGGTGGCAACCCCAACCACGCTCCTGACCAGTCTGCATATTGTTAAACAGCTTTGGCGTTACGAGGATCAGAACAAGCACACCGCTGCCCTGGCGGATAAAGCCGAAGGTGTGTTTAACAAACTTAACAGCTTTTTAGGCAGCTTTGAAAAAATCAAAATTGGCCTGGAAAAAGCAATGGAATTCTACGGCCAAGCCGAACGCCAGCTGGTGAGTGGCAAAGGCAATTTAGTCAAGCAGGTGGGTGACTTTAAAAATCTCGCGCCCTCCATCAGGGCCGAACTGCCCGACTATTTCACCGAAAAGGCGGTACTCGAAATCGATTTCATCCCCGCTGATACCGAGCAAACTGAAATCGAATGCTCGCAGCAACCGATTATTGCGATAGAAACCCGGAACAGCTAGGTCAAATATCCAAGTTGGCTACCGACAGTGCATTTTGCTCGATGAATTCGCGCCTGGGTTCAACCTGATCGCCCATCAACGTGGTAAAAATCTGGTCGGCGGCTATCGCGTCTTCTATCGTCACTTTGAGCATACGACGCACTTCGGGATCCATGGTGGTTTCCCACAGCTGTTCCGGATTCATCTCTCCGAGGCCCTTGTAGCGCTGGATGCTGTAGCCCTTGCGCGCTTCGTTCATGAGCCATTCCAACCCGTCGGCGAACCGGCGGGTCTGCAGCACCTTGTCGGCGCGTTGGAAATAGCCGTCTTCCTCGATCAGGTTGTTGAGGGTTTCACCCAGGGCGATCAGGCTGCGATATTCTCCCGACGAGAAAAATTCGTGATGGTATTCGGTTTCCGAATCCACTCCATGTGACCGCAACTTGACGACTGGGAAATACAGCTGGCGCTCTTGATCCTTACGCACCAGGACGGTATAGCTACTCCCCTTGGGCGCAACCGCGAGCAAGCGTTCACTTAACTGTGCGCAGTAAGCGCTGACGACCTGCTCATCCCGCATCTGCTCCAGCGTCAGGGATGCGCCATAGACCATTTGCCAGAGTACATTCTCCGAATACAGTCGACTCAGGCGTTCGATTGTCGCCGCCACCGTGCGGTAGCGGTTGACCAGCTCCTCCAAACCGCTGCCGGCAATGGCGGGCGCATTCTGATTAACGAAGATCGAGGCCCCTTCCAGGGCGGATTGTGTCAGATACCGATCCAGCGCCCCATCATCCTTCAAATACTGGTGTTGTTTGCCCCTGGCGATCTTGTACAGAGGCGGTTGGGCAATAAAGATGTGGCCGCGCTCTATGAGTTCCCGCATCTGTCGGAAAAAGAAGGTAAGCAACAGGGTTCTAATATGGGACCCATCAACATCTGCGTCTGTCATAATAATAATGCTGTGATAACGCAGTTTATCCGCATTGAATTCTTCCTTGCCGATGCCGCAGCCAAGCGCGGTAACAATGGTGCCCACTTCCACCGACCCCAGCATTTTGTCGAAGCGCGCTTTTTCGACATTGAGTATCTTGCCTTTGAGGGGAAGGATCGCTTGATACTTGCGGTTTCGGCCTTGTTTTGCCGAGCCGCCGGCGGAGTCTCCCTCCACCAGGTAAATCTCGGACAATGCGGGGTCTTTCTCCTGGCAATCCGCCAATTTGCCCGGCAAGCCGGCGATGTCCAGCGCGCCCTTGCGCCGGGTCATTTCCCGGGCTTTGCGAGCAGCTTCGCGCGCGCGTGCCGCATCGAGCATCTTGCCAACTACAGCCCTGGCCTCGCTGGGGTTTTCCATCAAATAGTCGTTGAACTGGGCGTTCATCGCCTGCTCGACGGCAGCCTTCACCTCAGAGGAGACCAGTTTATCTTTGGTCTGTGACGAGAACTTGGGGTCGGGCACCTTGACTGAAACAATTGCTGTCAGGCCTTCCCGTGCATCGTCACCCGTAGTGTTGACCTTGGCCTTCTTGGCCAGGCCCTCCCGTTCGATATAGGTGTTGAGGCAGCGCGTCAGGGCGGCCCTGAATCCCACCAGATGGGTACCACCGTCGCGTTGCGGTATATTGTTCGTGTAGCAGAAGACATTTTCCTGAAACGAATCATTCCACTGTAGGGCTACCTCTACTCCAATATTGTCTTCGGTATCAATCTGAAAATAGAAGGGTTTGTTCACCACTGTTTTGTTCTGGTTGAGGTAGTTTACAAAGGCCCTCAACCCGCCTTCATACTGGTATGTTTCTTCTTTGCCACTGCGCTCGTCCTTCAATACTATGCGAACACCGGAGTTCAGGAAGGCCAACTCTCGCAGACGCTTGGCTAACTGCTCAAAGTGAAATTCAATATTGGTAAAGGTTGCGGACGAGGGCTTGAAGCGCACTGCTGTGCCTGTTGTTTCAGTGGTGCCAATCTCCGCCAACGGCGCATCCGGCACCCCATGACGGTAGATCTGCTCGTACATCTTGCCTTCCCTGCGAATCGTTAACACCAACGTTTCCGACAGCGCGTTGACAACAGACACCCCAACTCCGTGCAGTCCACCGGACACCTTGTAAGTATTGTCGTCAAATTTTCCCCCCGCGTGGAGTACTGTCATAATGACCTCCGCCGCCGAAACTCCTTCTTCGTGCATCTCAGTCGGTATGCCCCGGCCATCGTCACTAACGGACACCGATTCGTCGGGGTGAATCACGATGTTGATTTTCTGACAGTGTCCAGCAAGGGCTTCGTCGATCGAATTGTCCACTAGTTCAAACACCATATGGTGCAATCCGGAGCCATCGTCCGTGTCGCCGATGTACATACCGGGCCGTTTTCGGACCGCATCCAGCCCTTTCAGCACTTTAATGCTTGTGGAGTCGTAATTGCTTACACCTTCGCTCATGGACGTGTACTCTCAATAAAACGGGTATTTATTTCAAAGTCTCCGGCCTTACAGGCCAGAAACATGTCGTACAGCGCCTTGTTCCACGTGGAACATCGAAAACTCTTCAGTCCCAGGCCAAACAGACTGAATATCCTGATGGTCGATGCAAGTGATAAAGACCTGCGCCTCCATTGAAGCCAACACCTCGCACACCAGGACGCTATGCTTGTAATCGAGTTCCGACGGCAAGTCGTCGATAAGGTACGTGCATGTGCCTCGACCCTGTCGTGCCATCAACTGGCCCTGTGCCAGCTTCAGTCCGCAAACGACCAGCTTTTGTTGTCCGCGAGACAAAATCTCCGCAGCCACCTGTCCACCGCAAATGACCCGGATATCCGCTCGCTGCGGGCCACTGTGGGTATAGCCCTGTTCCATATCTGCAGACAGTCCGTGCTGCAATGCTTCAGCGTAGCTCAGCTGTCGGTCCCATCCCTGCTGAAAGCGCAATTCAAGCGCATCTAAAGATGGCGCCAATCTGGCCATGATCTCCTTAAAAAGCGGCGACAATGTCCGGAAATAGTCTTTTCTGTACTCGTTGATGGCGGTTCCCGTCTGTGCCAAATCCCGGGTCCACACTGCCAGCTCCTGATCGCATACTTTACCACGCCGCAACAGGTTGTTGCGCTGTTTTATACTTCTTTGGAAGCGCTGCCACTGTCCGAAGAACTGCTGTTCCACGTGGAACACGCCCCAATCCAAATATTGGCGTCTAGCCGCCGGTGATCCCGTCAGCAGGCCAAAGCTGTCGGCAGTAATAACTTGCAACGGCAACTGCTCAGCCAACTCGGCGACGGATCTGACCAACTTGCCGCCGATCTTGATTTGAGCTTCACCTACGCGGTTGCGCTGCACGCCGAGGGGTAAACCCCCCGGCGGGCCCGGCGACTCAATCCCAATGGCAGAGTGGGGCAGCGTGGTTTTTCCGTATACGGTGCAACTTTGCTCTTCATGAGTGATCAGGGATTTAATACTGCTGCCGCGAAATGAACGTGCCATTCCCAGCAAGTGTATTGACTCTAATACGCTGGTTTTGCCGCTGCCATTACAACCGAAAAAGACACTTACCCGCTGCAAGTCCTGCAGTCTCACTTCCCGCAAGTTCCTCACATGGTTTATCTGTAGTTGGGAGAGCGCCATGCTAGTAGGGGACGGCGGGCAATGCCCTGTAATGTTGCATTACCAGCCTGTTAGCGACGGGATTATGCCCAATTAAAGGCGCATGGGCATAACAACATACAAAGAGTCGCCCGCTTCGCTTTCCTCCAGCAGCGCACTGCTATTGGCATCGGCTAATGATAACTTGACCAGATCCCCACTGAGGACCGACAGGACGTCCAGCAAATAACTCACGTTAAAGCCAATTTCCAGCGATTCCCCCGGGTACTCTACCGATACGGTTTCCTCGGCTTCTTCCTGTTCGGGGTTATTGGCAACAATATTCAGGGTGTTCTTGGTCAACTTCAAACGTACCCCACGATACTTTTCATTGGACAGGATTGCCGTGCGCGTAAACGCCTGCCGTAGTTCCTGGCGGGAGCCCAGCAAAATCTTTTCCGGTGACCGCGGTAGCACTCGCTGGTAATCAGGAAACTTGCCGTCAACCAGTTTGGAAGTAAATGTAAAATCGTCTGTCACGGCACGAATGTGGTTGCTGCCGATGATGATTGCAATATCGGCATCATCATCGATCAGCAGGCGTGCCAGCTCCAACACGCCCTTGCGAGGAAGAATAACCTGGGTACCACCCTCACCATTTACCTTCACCTTGTCCGGCAGCGTACACATGGCCAAACGGTGCCCATCTGTCGCAACGACTCGCAGTCCCCGCTTGCTGTCCAGTTCCCACAACATGCCATTCAAATAGTAGCGCACGTCCTGTTGCGCCATGGCAAAACCAGTGCGGTCAATGAGTCGCTTTAGTTGGCCCTGCCTGAGTGTGAGTTGATGTGTGCCGATACTATCTTCGACATTGGGAAACTCTCTCGCTGGAAGTGTAGACAGTGTGAAGCGACTGCGACCTGATTTTACCGACACTTTGTTATCCTTCGCGTGAAAATCGATAATACTTCCTTCGGGTAGTGATTTGCAGATATCCAGCAACTTTCGTGCGGGCGCGGTCACTTCGCCAGACTCTCCTGCGGATGCGAGCTGTACTCGACCCACCAGTTCCACTTCCAAATCTGTTCCCGTTAAGGACAGACGATCATTCTCCAATACTATCAAGACGTTAGCGAGGATGGGTAAGGTCTGGCGGCGCTCGACAACTCCCGCCACAAGGTTTAAAGACTTGACCAGGCTATCCCGTGAAATGCTGAACTTCATAGTGATGTTTTTCCTTGCCGATATCGCTAAAAACAAAATAGTGTTTTATATTTGGCTCAGGTGGTGAGTGTTCTTAACAGGTTTTTGTAATCTTCCCGAATATCAGAGTTCGTTTCGCGGAGTTCCTTTATTTTACGGCATGCATGCAGAACAGTCGTGTGGTCTCTGCCCCCAAAACTATCGCCGATTTCTGGGAGGCTATGGTTGGTTAACTCTTTTGACAATGCCATTGCCATTTGGCGCGGCCTGGCGACCGAGCGACTGCGACGACGCGACATCATATCAGCGATTTTGATCTTGTAATATTCTGCGGCGGTTCGTTGAATATTATCCATGCTGACTTGCCTGTCCTGTAGCGCCAATAGGTCCTTAAGACTTTCCTTAATCAACTCTATATCGATCGGCCTGCCTACGAAGCGGGCACTGGCAATTACGCGTTTTAGCGCTCCTTCGAGCTCCCGGACATTAGAGCGTATACGCTGCGCGATGAAGAATGCGGCGTCGGGAGGCAAATCAATGCGCGCGTCAGACGCCTTTTTCATCAGGATCGCAACCCGTGTCTCCAGTTCCGGAGGCTCCACTGCGACAGTGAGCCCCCAGCCGAATCGCGATTTGAGTCGCTCTTCCAGACCGTCGATCTCTTTGGGATAGCGGTCACAGGTGAGTATCATCTGTTGACCACCTTCGAGCAGGGCATTGAAGGTGTGGAAAAACTCTTCCTGTGACCGATCTTTCTTGGCAAAAAACTGTATATCGTCAATGAGCAACGCATCAACCGAGCGATAATAACGCTTAAAATCGGTGATGGCGTTTAATTGCAATGCTTTAACCATATCAGCAACAAAGCGTTCCGAATGCAGGTAGACAACCCTTGCCTCCGGGTTATGCACCTTGAGCGCATTGCCCACCGCATGCATCAAGTGGGTTTTTCCGAGACCGACTCCACCATATAAAAATAAGGGGTTGTACGAGTTGCCGGGGTTCTCGGCAACTTGCTGCGCTGCTGCCAGGGCCAGCTGGTTGGATTTACCCTCAACAAAATTTTCAAACGTATAATTTTCAATGAGGTGGTGCTGATGCTGTAGTGATCCTTCGACCTCGACTTTGCGCATTGGCTCTCGTTGCATTGGGACAGGTCGGATTGGAGCAACTTCCTCGACAAAGAAGGGACCAGACATAGTCTTGGCCGACAGCGCTGGCCCCATGGCGCCACCCCCAAACCGCGACTGGCCCAAGGGTTGCAGCACTGCTCGCGCCGGCGCGCAATCCGCCTCGCGAACGCTACTGGCAGCGCCAATCTCCAGTGCAAGATACAATGAATTGTCTGGCTGAAACTCCCGCACCAACTCGGATATTCGCTCCGAGTACTTTTCGACGACGAAGTCTTTGATAAATCGATTTGGTGCAAACAGGGTCAGTGATTGATTATCTGCTCGGGCCTGCAAGGGCCGAATCCACGTGTTGAATTGCTGCGAAGGCAACTCGTCGCGCAGACGATTTACACATTTTTGCCACACTGCTTCAGGCAAAGAATACCCCTTAGAGCTGGGAGGAACACCCCAGACATGCGAGAAAAATAGTTAGTAGTAACGATTTTATTAGCCGGGCCAAAGTGCCTAGCGTGTGGGTGCATAATACCCTTGATCCGCAGAGTTATCCACAAATAAAAGCCAAAAATTGAAAAATATATTCCCTATAATTTTCAATATATTAGGAATTTTTAACGCTCTTTTTGGGGAGGTTATCGAGCCCTGTGGTCGAACGAAAAAATCTGTGTATAAGCTGTAGATATCTTTGTGAGAAAGTGTGGGTGGAGGCTCTAACTACCCGCTGGTGTTGCGTTTTTGGCTGGATCGTCCGGTGTGGTGACAGCGCCTCCATCCGTCCGGCAATTGCCGGGGGACATGGCGCTTAAAAATACTGTGCTATTGATTGAATATGGCGGCGCATTTGCATAGAATACACGCCTTTTTTCCGGCCACGATACATCACGCAGAAATTATATATTGCGTGTTGTGGCTCTCGCTTAACTCTGATTATCTGGAACCAAGATATGAAAAGAACATTTCAGCCCAGTGTCCTGAAACGCAAGCGTACCCACGGATTTCGCTCTCGAATGGCCACCAGAGGTGGGCGCCTGGTATTGAACCGTCGCCGCGCCAAAGGTCGAAAGCGTCTGTCCGCATAGCCCAGCAGTTTGAACGATCCGGCAGCTGACACGACTTTCGGCAAAGCAAAGCGTTTACTCAATGCCAAAGACTACGGCCGGGTATTTGATAGCCCCGATGCCCGCGCCTCTCACCAGCACCTGCTGCTGCTGGTAAAAATCAATGATAAACCCGGTCATCGACTGGGTTTAGTAATCGCCAAGAAAAATGTGCGATCCGCCGTTCATCGCAATCGCATAAAGCGGGTGGCCCGGGAGGTTTTCCGCCGCTTGCCTGAGAATGAACCATGTCTGGATGTGGTACTTCTGGCAAGACGAGGAGTGGGTGTGTTGGATAATGCTGAACTATCCTCTATATTGCTGCAGCAGTGGCAGAGAGTGATTCGCCACACAGCCAAACCCCTACCGAGCTCCATCCAGGAATCCTAATGCGTCGCGTGTTGCTTTTTTTAATTGCCTGCTACAAAACCTGCATCAGTCCGTTCATGGGCAACAATTGTCGGTTCGACCCCAGCTGTTCTACCTATGCTCAGGAAGCAATCGCCACGCACGGCAGTATTAAAGGAAGCTATCTTGCGCTCCTGCGCGTGACCCGATGCCATCCCTGGCATGAGGGCGGTGAAGATCCCGTCCCACCTCGCTCGCACTCTCACTAAGCCAAGACACTCAATTATGGATTTGCAACGCTCACTGCTTATCGGCGCCATTGGCGTACTCTCTTTCATGCTACTCACACAATGGGTAGCTTTCAAAGACGCTAAAACCGCGGCAGTGGTGCAGGAAAATTCGCGACTGCTTCCCAACACGGAGAAGCTTTCGCAGACTCTGCCAGAGACGAACACGGGTTCTGTCACCGTTGCAGGCGAAGATATTCCTGCCGCTCCTGAACAAGCTGGTTCGGAAACTATTCAGCCATCGAAAGCTACAGCGATTACAGAGAGTGTTGTGCAAGTTTATACAGACGTGCTACAGCTGGCGATAGACTTGAATGGCGGGGATATCATTGAGCTCTCGCTGCCAAAATATCTGGAGCATCTGGATAATCCGAATGTTCCGTTTGTGCTACTGGAGAACAATGATGCACTGATTTATATTGCGCAAAGCGGACTGATCGGAGTGAACGGTATAGATCAGAACGGCCGCGCGCAATTCACCGCTTCCGCACCCCGCTTCACTTTAAAAGAAGGAGAAGACACACTTGTTGTAGATTTGCATTGGCGGGGAGACACCACTGCCAAGATCACCAAACGCCTGACGCTGCGTCGTGGCGATTATTTGATTGGTGTCGACTATCTGGTGGAGAACACTGGCGCCGCTCCCTGGCAAGCCAATCTGTTCGGCCAAATTAAACGGCAGAGCGCTCCTCCTCCTTCGGCAGCCAGTAACTCCATGGGCCTGAAACCTTTCCTGGGCGTCGCTGTTACCCAACCGGATAAGCGATTTACAAAATTCACTTTTAAGGATCTCGTTGAGGAACCCTTCAAAGCACAATTACACGGCGGATGGATCGCTTTGATCCAGCACTATTTTCTCAGCGCGTGGATTCCCAATCCGGAACAAACGCACACTTACAGCGCTCGGGTGACTCCAAGCGGCTTCAACATTGCCGGATTCACCAGTCCCGCGCTGATACTAGACCCCGGTAAATCTGGCAAGACGGGAGCAAGATTCTATGCCGGACCAAAAGACCAGTATCGCTTGAAGGAGATTTCACCCTACCTCGATCTCAGTGTGGACTATGGCTGGCTGTGGTGGATCGCCCAACCTCTGTTCTGGCTGTTAACCAAGATTCATGCGCTGGTAGGTAACTGGGGCGTAGCAATTATCCTACTAACGGTCCTGATCAAAGCGGCATTCTTCAAGTTATCGGCGGCATCGTACAAATCCATGGCCAACATGCGACGCGTTCAACCCAAGATGGTGTCCATCAGGGAGCAGTTCGCAGACGACAAACAAAAACAATCGCAAGCCATGATGGAGCTGTATAAGAAGGAAAAGATCAATCCCATGGGCGGTTGCCTTCCTATATTGGTACAGATGCCGGTATTCATGGGCCTGTACTGGATGTTGATGGAGAGTGTCGAATTAAGACAGGCGCCGTTCTTTCTCTGGATCAAAGATTTATCGGTCATGGATCCTTTCTTCGTTTTACCGCTGATAATGGGCGTGAGCATGTATTTCATGCAAAGGCTCAATCCTCCGCCCCCCGATCCGATGCAGGCCAAGATCATGCAGTGGATGCCTGTTATTTTTACGTTCTTTTTCCTTTGGTTCCCAGCGGGCTTGGTACTGTACTGGGTGGTCAACAACTTACTGTCGATAGCCCAGCAGTACGTGATTACCAGGCAGATCGAGAAAGCGAGTGCCAAATCCTGAGCTCACAGCTAAAGAATTCTGCCATGGTGGGCTTTAAGCGGTGGACCAAGACACCATCGTTGCCATTGCAACGTCTCCTGGCAGGGGCGGTATCGGCATAATCCGACTGTCGGGCGACAACGCTCTGGCCATTGGAGAGTCCCTGACCCACACCCGCCTGGCGCCACGCCATGCACACTTCTGTTCGTTCTACGACAGTGCCGGAAGCACGCTGGACTCTGGGATTTGCCTGTTTTTTGCTGCTCCCCATTCCTTTACCGGCGAAGATGTTGTGGAACTACAGGCGCACGGTGGGCCGATCATGCTGGATCTGTTAATTCGCGAGACGTGTACACTCGGTGCACGCCAGGCCAGACCCGGCGAATTTTCACAGCGCGCGTACCTCAATGACAAGTTAGACCTCATACAGGCGGAAGCGATCGCCGACCTTATCAACAGTACGACCGAGCGCGCCGCACTCAATGCTAGCCGCTCCTTACAAGGGATTTTCTCGCAGAAGATAGAGATACTCGTAGCGCAGGTCACACAATTACGTGTTTTCGTAGAAGCGTGTATCGACTTTCCTGAGGAGGAGATCGACTTCATACAGGATAGCGAGGTACAGGAACAGCTACAGTCCATTATCGCGCAGTTTGACGCCGTGGCCGACGAGGCCAAACAGGGCGCTTTGCTGCAGGAAGGTATGAAGCTGGTGATCGCTGGCAAGCCCAATGCAGGAAAATCCAGCCTGCTCAACGCCTTGTCTGGAACTGATACCGCCATTGTGACAGCAGTGGCAGGCACGACGCGCGATGTGCTGCGAGAGCACATTCAAATCGACAGTATTCCCCTGCATATCGTTGACACCGCAGGACTGCGCGACAGCGACGATGAAATCGAGCAAGAGGGTATACGTCGGGCGTGGGCAGAAATCGAATCTGCGGACCGTATCCTGCTGGTGGTAGATGGCAGCAACCTGCCAGGCGACGTGGACTATGCGCAGATGTGGAATGAGAGCAGTGAGAACCTCAAGCGGGACATTCCCATTACCATTGTACGCAACAAAAGTGATCTGACTGAACACCCTCCGCAGATACGCCAGCACGGTAACATTACCGTTGTATGCCTGTCGGCGAAAACCGGCGCTGGCATTGATTTTCTCAGACAACATTTGAAGATCAGCATGGGCTATCACGAAGGGGGAGAAGGGAATTTTAGCGCGCGACGCCGCCACCTGCAGTCGCTGGATCAGGCCAGGAAATTTCTGCTAAACGGACAACAACAGCTGCTTCAAGCAGGTGCTGGTGAATTGCTGGCGGAAGATTTACGCCTGTGCCAAATCAGCCTGGGTGAAATCACCGGCGTTGTCAGTAGCGATGAAATACTGGGAAATATATTTTCGAGTTTCTGTATTGGGAAGTAGTCCACAAGCTATTCCAAGTTCTTACACATGATACCAACAAGCTCTACATTGCTTACGACCTACTCACACGTTGTTAAGCCGTTTGTCACCGTCTCGCTCTGGCCTTGAATCTGTTTTTCGACGCGGTGCAAAAAACCTTTACTTACCCTGTATGAGTAAGGGAAAAAAACAGCAGCCATCCACAATCGAATGGGGGCGGTTAAAAGCACCCACAAAAATAGTCATTTAATACACCACTTAAGCACGACTTCCGAGCACGTGATACAGCGGTTCTACTGCCATTTATCATCGCAGTAACGTGTTGAATTGAAGTAGAAAAAAGTGCTTCTCCACAGCTGTAGGTCACCCTAATAACTATAACTACAATAATCCTTATATATCTATCTATACATATTTATACTTTATCTATGAGAAGAAAGCCGCAGAATAACGGCAAAGCCACCAATGCGTAAAATCATGGTACTGTGTAGATGCGGTGATGGGTAAAGCGCGTATCACAAAAACGATTGGACTTGATCTTCGAAAAGCTGCAAGCTCTGCCACCCCATCGAAATGGGCACACCGCCGGTGAGGGGCGCCAGGTGCAGTGAACCCGTTTCGTGAATTGTTTGTACAGCCTGCTCGGGCGTAAGTATGCGGTATTTTGCTTCCATCTTGAGCTCGTGAATATCACAGGCCAAGGATTCCGCATAGGCTCGACGATTTGGATGCTGCCACGCGCGATAAGCCGTTGCATCGTAGAGCAGGTACTTGCCGATCTCCTTCCAACAGGCCTCGGGATCTGTACTGATGAAGGTTGTCGCCGGAGCGCGAGGAGAAATCACATACCCGAATTTGAAACCCCCGTCTTTACAGGCAGCGAAATATGTTTCTTCCAAATCCGGGTCATCGATGGCGGGGCAAAAAAACAGTCTCAGGCGTGCGGCTCGCCGGGCGGCTGCGGGACTATTGCCACCGATGGTCAGGAGGGTATGCAGTGGAGAAACGGGTATCGGGTTTAAGCGCCTGGTGCTGCCATGGTAATGAAATACATCGCCCCTGAGTGCTTGTACCAACACGTTGAGCTTTTCGTCAAACACCGTCCCACGACGGTCCCAGTCAACGCCGAAGCATTCGTATTCGCTTGGTCGATAACCCAGGCCGCAGGTAGCGGTAAAGCGTCCCCCTGCCACGGCATCCAGCACAGCGATGTCTTCTGCCAATCGTAACGGGTCGTGCAGGGCCACCAGCAGCGCGCTGACGCTTATTCGAATCCGTTGCGTCCTGGCGATCATCATCCCGGCCAATTGCAACGGCGCAGACAAAAAACCATCAGTGGTATTGTGGTGCTCCGACAGCCCGATCACATCTACCGTATTACGATCTGCCCAATTGGCCATTTCCAAAGCGGCGTGGTAACGATCTGTGGATGTATCCGGGCAGTGTGGGCTGCTGCGCATATCGAAACGCAGCACGATATTGCGCATGGATGAGGATCCGCTCAAGGACGGGGTGTTATTTGCTTTTATCAGCTTCCAACTGCTTCCTGGCCTGTATCCAGGCGCCGATGGTTACGCCCATGTTGTGCGGGTTGTAGGCATCTTCTTCATATTTGAACATACCGTTACCGCCATAATGTAGAATAGTAATATTGGGTTCCTGGTAAATTTTGCCATCGCCGAGGTCTGCCATACGATTCATTACCTCGCACAGGATCCAGCCCTTGTTTGTATCGATGGAGTACCAGGTAATGGGAAACGCCGTCATCTCGCTGGCCGGCCATTTGTTCATCGTTGCAGTGATCCATTTTTGAATATTTGCTCGCCCCCAGAAACGCCCGAAATGGTGTTCAAAATAACTGGCGTCCTCCGTAAAACAGTTCGCCCAGTCCGTCCAGTCTTTGGTCTGCGCGCCCTTGAGAGCCGCCGCCTGGTACTTATCGAAAGCTTGCTCCAGTTCTTTACGTTTCCAGCGTGCCATAATTTGCTCCTTTCAAACGGATTCAGGTAATAAAAAATGTGCCCTGGCAATGGCATTGGGTTGCTCGCTCTGCTCCTGCCACGCGGTGATTGTGACATTGGCAATCACACGACCCTGCCGGGTGAGTTTGCATTGCGCATAGGTATCGCGCAATCGCGCTGGTCGAAGGTAGTCCAGGGAAAAATCGATAATTTTAGGTAAGACAGGCTTTTCCATCTTGGCGATCAGGTGAAACGCACCGGCTTGTTCCATGAACGCGCCGACCACACCACCATGAAGTGCAGGCAGTGAGGGGTTGCCAATCAGTTTTTCATTTTCCGGCAGGATAAACAGAATCTCGTCGTCGCGCAGTTCGGCCCTGATACCCAGGAATAGCGCATAAGGTACTTTTTTCAGCCACAGCTGCAAAGTTTCCACACTGGGTTCGTGCTGTAGCACATCTGCCAGAGTCACTGCTGCGCACCGCCTTGCTCTGAACCTAACAACCATGCGAGATCCACATTAGCGACTCGCACCCAGCTACCGATCGCCCTGGCAATGGGTTTGTCCCTGGATTCACAGTACGCGACGCCCTCGATAAACAGTATCTTGCGGGTGGTCTTGTATACACGTGCACTGGCAAAAATATCCATCTTTGGCGGCGCTACTCCGAGGTGATCAATACGCAAGTCCAATGTTGGTGTAACGGAGGGGTTGATGCGGTCGCAGCAGACCGTGGACAAGCCAAGCGTCTGGTCCAGCAACACGGTCAGTGCGCCACCGTGAAGGGTACCGGCCTCGGGGTCCCCCACCAATTCCAGTCGGTAGGGCAGTTGCAGCGTGAGTTCCTCTCCCTCTACGCGCACAACCTCGATACCCAGTAGCGCCGCATGGGGGATGTGATCACCCAAGGTTTTCACAAGTCGAAATTTTTGCTCGTTGCTCAGTACCGACACACCACACTCCAGCGGGCATGGGGGAATAAGTCAGATAATATGAACGAATCGCGCAGAAAGTTCCATCACCTGTAAACCGCATAGCGGATCACAACCTGACCGGCTAAACTGGGGATGCAGCCGGCCGCTAAAGTCGGGAGAGTGGATGAAACACAGCGATGGCAGATTTACAGGTGCTGGAGAACGCTCGATCTATTTTCAGTGCTGGGAGCCAGAGCTGGCTCCTCGGGCTGTGTTGTTGGTCGTGCATGGGCTTGGCGAACACAGCGCGCGTTACCAGCAGTTGGCCCTTTTCTTTACCGGGTACAACTATGCAGTGGCAGCGTTGGACCACAACGGGCATGGCTACTCTGAGGGCAGACCCGGGCACGTTAACGCATTCGGTGATTATTTGACGGATCTGGCGATTTTCCATCGACAGCTCGCAGCCCGCTTCACCGGTGTGCCAATGTTCCTGCTGGGACACAGCATGGGTGGCTTGATCGCCTGCAATTACCTGTTACATCACCAGAATGGATTCGCCGGCGGCATTCTCTCCGGCCCGGCGATAAAGACGGACCCGGAGCCTGGCCGGGTGCAAATGTTGTTGCTACGTTTGCTGGCGTGGCTGACTCCTCGGCTGGGCATGCTGAAGCTCGATGCACAGGGTGTAAGTCGCGATCCCGAGGTTGTCAGAAAGTACGAAGAGGACCCGCTGGTGTTTCACGGAAAACTGTCAGTGCGTATGGTGCGCGAATTGTTCGCAGGTATGAAAACAATACACGCAGAGGCGCCGAACATCACACTGCCGCTCTTGTTACTGCACGGCGGAGCGGATGTGTTGACGGCCCCGGAGGGCTCGCGCTTTCTCTACAAACACGTTGGCTCGAGAGACAAGTCCCTGACAATTTACCCCGGGCTTTATCATGAGATTTTCAACGAACCGGAGCGCCAAGAGGTGATGGCACAAACCCTGGATTGGTGCGAAGCCAGATTGGACGTATAATCCTTGCCCCGCAAAACTGTGCGCACCCGGCACATGAGGTCGGCAGTGGAATTCCAGCAACAATTTGAAGTCATCGTAATCGGTGGTGGCCACGCCGGCACCGAGGCCTGTCTGGCCTCCGCGCGCATGGGCTGTCGCACCCTACTGCTCACCCACAGTGTTGATACGCTGGGGCAGATGTCCTGCAATCCGGCGATCGGCGGGATAGGAAAGAGCCATCTGGTGAAGGAAGTGGACGCTCTGGGCGGAGCTATGGCCCGTGCCACCGATCGTGCCGGCATACAGTTTCGAGTGTTAAACCGGCGCAAGGGCCCCGCGGTCCGGGCGACGAGGGCACAGGCGGACCGCGGGCTGTACAGAAACGCTATCCGCCAGATGCTGGAATCACAGCCCAACTTGTCCATATTCCAACAGCCGGTCGACGACCTGCTGATAGAGAACGGGCGAATAGCGGGCGTCGTCACCCAAATGGGGCTTGTCTTCCGGGCATCGCGGGTCGTGCTCACCAGCGGGACTTTCCTGGGGGGCAAAATCCACATTGGACTTGAGAATAGTGCCGGTGGCCGCGCCGGCGATCCACCCTCTATCGCGCTGGCCCAGCGCTTGCGCGAACTACCCTTCCGTGTGGAGCGCCTCAAGACCGGTACCCCGCCGCGGATAGATGCCCGCACGGTGGATTTCACGGACCTGGAAGAACAGTGGGGCGACCAGCCCGAACCGGTCATGTCGTATCTGGGCAGCATTGGCGAGCACCCTGAGCAGCGCTGCTGCTGGGTGACATACACCAATGAGCAGACCCACGACATCATTCGGGGCGGGTTGGACCGCTCCCCGTTGTATTCGGGGCTCATAGAAGGGGTGGGGCCGCGCTACTGCCCCAGTATCGAGGACAAGATTCACCGCTTCGCCGACAAGAACTCCCACCAGATTTTTATCGAGCCGGAAGGCCTGACCACACGAGAGCTGTACCCCAATGGTATTTCCACCAGCCTGCCGTTTGATGTCCAGGTTGACCTGGTGCGCTCCATCAAGGGCTTCGAGAACGCCCACATTACCCGCCCGGGGTATGCGATCGAATACGATTTCTTTGATCCCAGGGATCTCAACGCATCCCTGGAAACCAAGGTTGTGCCCGGCCTGTATTTTGCCGGGCAGATAAACGGTACTACCGGCTATGAAGAGGCCGCTGCCCAGGGTCTGCTCGCGGGATTGAACGCGGCCCTGGCAGCGCGCGGTGAAAATCCCTGGTGCCCGAGGCGTGACGAGGCGTACATCGGCGTGCTGGTTGACGATTTGATCACCATTGGCACGCTGGAGCCCTATCGCATGTTTACCTCGCGCGCCGAGTACCGCTTGTTGTTGCGCGAGGACAATGCGGACTTGCGCCTCACCGAACAGGGCCGCGCCATGGGTCTTGTGGACGACGCGCGCTGGCAGCGGTTTGATGCCAAGCACGAGGCGATAGCGCGCGAGACCGCGCGGCTGGCCACCAGTTGGATTCACCCCCATACGCCGCAGGCCGCCGCATTGGCGAGCAAATTGAAAAACCCGCTGGCCAGGGAGTATTCACTGGCAGAGCTCCTGAAACGCCCGGAACTGGAGTACGCGGACCTCGCCGGTCTGGTTGGCGAGCCGACCCTCGACCAGCAAGCCGCCGAGCAAGTCGCAATACAAGCCAAGTATGCGGGCTACATCGACCGGCAGAGGGACGACATTGCGCGCTTGCGGCGCAATGAAAATACACCGCTGCCGTCCAGTCTCGACTATAACGCAGTGGACGGTTTGTCCAACGAGGTCAAACAGAAACTGTGTGCAGCGCGTCCCGACACACTGGCGCGTGCCGGTCGAGTGCCTGGCGTAACCGCCGCCGCCATTGCACTACTGTTGATTTACCTCAAAAAGCACGGCGGGCTTGCCGACGCCTCCCAGGAAAACGCCATCAGCCAACGCAAGCTGGCCTGAATTGGAGCCACACCTCAGCACACAGTTACAGCAGGGTTGCGCTGCCCTGCAGTTGTCACTGGATACCCGCCAACAGGAGCGGTTGCTGGAGTATCTGGGCTTGCTGTCCAAGTGGAACAAGACGTATAACCTGACCGCGGTACGCAACGAGGCGCAGATGGTGCCCCGCCACCTGCTGGACAGCCTGGTTATCGCTCCCTATTTGACGGGGCAGCGTTTTCTGGATGTGGGTACCGGTGCCGGTCTGCCGGGTGTACCTATGGCGATACTGTTCCCGCAGCGGGAGTTCCTTCTGCTGGACAGCAATGGCAAGAAGACCCGGTTTCTTTTTCAGGTGAAAACTGCCCTCTGCTTGGATAATATGGCGGTGCATCAGGCGCGAGTGGAAGCATTTAACCCCGCTGAGCCGTTCAACACAGTGATGTCCAGGGCTTTTGCTCCCTTGCAGGATATGGTGCGTGGCTGCCGCCACCTGTTGGCACCCAGTGGCAAAATACTGGCCATGAAGGGGGCATATCCCACCGATGAATTGGCGGCCGTGAGCCGGGACTGCGCGGAGATAAACGTGCATCCACTCACCGTGCCGGGTTTGGGCGAGCAGCGGCATCTGGTGGTAATCGCACTGCGACAAGACTTGCGCTATCCGGAACAACATTGCCAGGGGCATGTCCATTGACCAGAATTATCGCAGTCGCGAACCAAAAAGGCGGGGTTGGCAAGACCACTACCTGCGTCAATCTTGCTGCGTCTCTCGCCGCTATGAAGCAGCGCGTTCTGCTGGTGGACCTCGACCCACAGGGGAACGCCACGATGGGCAGTGGTATCGACAAATACGGTGTGGGCCGCAGCGTCTACGATGTTCTGGTCCACCGGGCTCCTGTCCATCTGGTAACCCAGCCCACAGGCGAGAGTGGTTACCATGTGCTCCCGGCTAATGGCGACCTGACCGCCGCGGAAGTAGAATTACTGCACGTCGAGCACAGGGAGCGCCGGTTGCGCACCGCCCTGGCGGAAGTTGCTGGCCAATATGACTATGTGTTGATCGACTGCCCCCCGTCCCTGAACATGCTGACGATCAATGCCCTGGTTGCCGCCAATGGTGTGATAATCGCCATGCAATGCGAATATTTTGCCCTTGAGGGTTTGGCAGCGCTGGTACGCACCATCGAAGGTGTTGCCGGGACCATAAATTCCGATTTGCGGATACAGGGCATACTGCGCACGATGTACGATCCGCGCAACAGCCTGACCAACGATGTGTCAGCGCAACTGCGCGCGCATTTTGGCGATACAGTGTATCGTACCGTGGTGCCGAGAAATGTGCGCCTGGCAGAAGCGCCCAGTCACGGCCTGCCCGCTATGTACTACGACAAAAATTCCCGCGGTTCCAAGGCCTATATGGCATTGGCCGGAGAAATTATCCGGCGCCAGGAACAGCAGGCCGAACCACCGCTGCCTGACCAGGCCATTTTGACTTAAAGAATTGTGACCTGAAATAACGGAGAGCGTTGATGTCGGTTAAAAAAAGGGGTTTGGGGCGCGGACTCGATGCCTTGCTGGGTGGTGGTGCCACTTCCACGCGATCTGTCGGAAACAATGCAAGCGACGCCAGCACTGGGATGGTAAGTCGCGGAGAGGACGACAGATCGCGCACGGAGCTGCCCCTAGACCTCATCCAGCGGGGTAAGTACCAGCCGCGTCGGGAGATTGACCCGGAATCACTGCGCGAACTCGCCGACAGTATCATTGCACAGGGCGTTATCCAGCCCATATCTGTGCGACCTGTCGGCGAGGAGCGCTATGAGATCATAGCGGGGGAGCGGCGTTGGCGGGCGGCGCAGCTGGCGGGCCTGGATGTTATCCCCGCGGTCATCCGGGAGGTTTCCGATCAGGCCGCCATCGCCATGGCCCTGATCGAGAATATTCAGCGCGAGGACCTCAATCCGATAGAAGAAGCGGCCTCATTACAGCGCCTGCAGCGTGAGTTTGATCTTACCCAGCAGGAAGTGGCAACGGCCGTCGGCAAGTCCCGCCCCACCGTGGCTAATTTGTTGCGCCTCATGACCCTGCAGGAGGACGTACAACGCCTGGTGGAGCATGGCGACCTGGAGATGGGCCATGCCCGGGCGCTATTGGGCCTGGAGGGGGCACACCAGTCCCAGGCGGCACGTACCGTAGTGTCCAAGGGTTTGACAGTGCGCCAGACGGAGGCCCTGGTGCGCCACCTGCTGGCGCAAAAAGCCGCTCCCGTTTCCGCAAAACACATCGATCCCAATATTCGCCATCTACAGGATGATTTGTCGCAACGCCTCGGCGCCCCGGTGCTGATCCAGCACAGCGCAAAGGGTAGTGGCAAGCTGGTGCTGTCCTACAACAGTTTGGATGAGCTGGACGGGATCCTGAGCCATATCAAATAAGACCACTCCCGGCGGCCTGGCCGGGTTGAACCTGCCCTGTTATCCCCCTATAATGCCCGCCCGAATCGAGGAAGTACCCCTGCGACCAACGAACAGGGGCGTATCGCGAGGCGCTGATGGCGGGTGCTGAAATAGCGCGTCCTCCGGTTCACCGTATCACCCTGGTTCAACTGGCATTGCTCGTTTCGCTTTGCTTGTTATTGCTGGTATTCGACAAGGTATTTGCTTACTCGGTGCTGAGTGGCGGCTTGATAGCCATTGTGCCCCAGGCATATTTCGCAGTGCTCGCTTTCAGATGGCGCGGTGCGCGATCTGCCCCGGCCATAGCCCGGTCCAGCTATGCGGGTGTGCTGGGGAAGTATTTACTCAGTGTTGCCGGGTTTGCTCTGGTTTTTGCGATATTGCGGCCGATTGACGGCCCGGCAGTATTAGGTGGTTACCTGGCGATGGTGATAACGCAAATAATAGGTAGTTGGTTGTTGCTGACACGCGACCAACGGACGTAGATAGACGCGAGTGTTTTGATAGATGGCAGGCTCTACCCGGACTATTTCTGAATACATCGTTCACCACCTGACCAATCTTACCTATGGCAAGTTGCCCGAGGGGTTTGCGCGGGAAGGTGGCGCCATTATTGGTGACGGCGGTGCCTGGGTGATGGCCCACGGCGGCGAAGAAGCCTCGGCCATGGGGTTCACTGCCATTCACGTTGATTCCATGCTCTGGTCAATTGGTCTTGGCATAGTCTTCTGCTGGTTGTTTCGCAGCGTGGCCAAAAAAGCCCAGTCAGGTGTGCCCAGTGGCATGGTCAACGCCGTCGAAATGATCGTGGAGTTTGTCGACAACACCGTGCGTGACACCTTCCATGGGCATAACAAGATGGTTGCGCCACTGGCCCTGACCATTTTTGTCTGGGTCTTTCTGATGAACCTCATGGATATGCTGCCGGTGGATCTGATTCCGTCACTGTTGGCCCTGGCTGGCGTGCACTACCAGAAGATTGTGCCGTCCACGGACCCGAATATCACCATGGGCATGGCACTGGGTATCTTTGTCCTGATGCTGTATTACTCGATCAAGGTGAAAGGTTTTGGCTTCGTTCGGGAGCTGACCATGAACCCGTTCAATCACTGGCTTTTCATTCCAGTCAATTTGTTTATGGAAGTGGTCGGTTTACTGGCCAAGCCTTTCTCCCTGGGCCTGCGATTGTTCGGCAACATGTACGCAGGCGAGATGATCTTTATCCTGATTGCGGCCCTGTTCAGCGCCGGCGTGATGTGGCTGGTGCCTGCCGCATTGTTACAAATAGGTTGGGCGATATTCCATATTCTGGTTATCACTCTGCAAGCCTTTATCTTCATGGTGCTGACGATCGTGTATCTCAGCATGGCCCATGAAGATCACTGATTCACCTTATCTTTTACGCTTTGTTTAATTAACATTAGGAGAAAAACATGGAATTAATTTACGTTGCAGCCGCCATCATGATGGGTCTGGGTGGTCTGGGTGCCGCCATCGGGGTTGGCCTGTTGGGTGGCAAGCTCATCGAGGGCTCGGCGCGCCAGCCTGAACTGGCGCCGAAACTGCAGGTAACTTTCTTTCTGGGCGCGGGCCTGGTAGACGCGATCCCCATTATCGGTGTTGGTATTGCGATGTACCTGATCTTCGTTGTCGCACCCGGCGCGGTTTGATTAAGACATCCGGAAACCGGGTCGCATTGTCAGTGACCCCCAATAATCTGTGAGGAGCAAGGCGTGAATATTAATCTTACGCTTATCGGGCAGATGATCGCCTTTGTCTGCTTTGTCATGTTCTGCATGAAGTACGTGTGGCCGCCTATCCTGGCCGCTATGGCGGAACGTGAGAAGAAGATTGCCGATGGTTTGGCGGCAGCCGATCGCGCCAGCCACGACCTGGAGCTGGCCCAGGAAAAGGCCGTAGAACGCCTCAAGGAAGCCAAGCACGAGGCCGCGGGCATTATAGACGCCGCTAATAAGCGCGGTATCCAGTTGGTTGAAGAAGCCAAAGGCGCTGCGGTAGTTGAGGCCGAGCGCGTCAAGACCGCTGCCCAGGCAGAAATAGAGCAGCAGTCCAATCGCGCCAGGGAGCAACTGCGCGGTCAGGTTGCCGCACTGGCGCTGGCTGGTGCCGAAAAGGTTCTCGGGGCCACTATCGACCAGAAGGCGCACGCCGAGCTGGTCGACAAACTGGCTGCAGAGCTGTAACGCGAGGAAGCTATGGCGGAATTAAGCACAATAGCTCGGCCCTACGCCAAAGCAGCGTTCGAGTACGCCCAGGGCAGCAAGCAGTTGTCACAGTGGGCCGAGCAGTTGGAGACAGCTGCTGCGGTCGTCGCAGACCAAGCTGTGAAGGCAGCACTCAATGACCCCTCTCTGACGGCCGAGCAACAGGCACGCATACTCAGTGATGTATGCGGTGACGCCCTGGGCACCCAGGCGCGCAATTTTATCGCGGTACTTGCGGCCAACAAACGCCTGGCACTGCTGCCTGAAATCTATTTGTTGTTCGCGCAATACAAAGCCAATCATGAAAAGACCGTCGACGTGGAGGTTATTTCTGCCTTTGATCTGGCGGAGATTACCCGGGACAAGCTGGCTGCGGTATTGGGCAAGAAACTCGAACGCCAGGTTAACGTTCGCACCGCCACTGACAGAAGTTTGCTGGGTGGTGTATTAATCAGGGCCGGTGATCTGGTGATCGATGGCTCCGTGCGCGGCAGGCTGAACAAGCTGGCCGCAGCAATGAATTCCTAGACTTTACGACGCCCGATTGAGGAACAGAGCATGCAGCAACTGAATCCATCTGAGATTAGCGAGATTATCAAGCGCCGTATCGACCAGCTCGATGTCAGCTCACAAGCGCGCAACGTGGGTACCGTGGTGTCGGTGACTGACGGCATTATTCGTATCCACGGTCTGGCTGACGTGATGTACGGCGAGATGATTGAATTTGACGGCGGCATTTTCGGTATGGCGCTGAACCTGGAGCGCGACTCGGTCGGCGCCGTTATTCTGGGTGATTATAAAGGCTTGGCCGAAGGCCAATCCTGTCGCTGTACCGGTCGCATTCTGGAAGTCCCGGTAGGCCCCGAGCTGCAGGGTCGTGTGGTGGACGCCCTGGGCACTCCCATCGACGGCAAAGGCCCGATCAATGCGGCCCTGACCGATGCACTGGAAAAAGTAGCCCCCGGCGTTATTGCCCGTAAATCGGTGGATCAGCCGGTGCAAATCGGGTTGAAAGCCATTGACGCCATGGTGCCCATCGGCCGTGGCCAGCGGGAGCTGATCATCGGCGACCGCCAGATCGGTAAAACCGCCATCGCGGTTGATGCCATTATCAACCAGAAGGGTTCCGGCATTAAGTGTGTCTACGTGGCGATTGGGCAAAAAGCCTCTTCCGTCGCCGCCGTGGTACGCAAGCTGGAAGAGCACGGCGCCATGGAGCACACCATCGTCGTGGCTGCGACCGCATCCGATCCTGCTGCCATGCAGTATCTGGCACCTTTTGCCGGCTGCACCATGGGCGAGTACTACCGCGACCGTGGCGAAGACGCCCTGATCATCTACGATGACCTTACCAAGCAGGCCTGGGCCTATCGCCAGATCTCACTGCTGTTGCGGCGTCCGCCCGGTCGTGAAGCCTACCCCGGCGATGTGTTTTATTTGCACTCCCGTTTGTTGGAGCGCGCAGCTCGAGTCAACGTTGCCTACGTGGAGAATTTCACCAAGGGCGCAGTCAAGGGCAAGACCGGCTCGCTGACGGCACTGCCGGTTATTGAGACCCAGGCGGGTGACGTTTCGGCTTTCGTACCTACCAACGTTATCTCCATTACTGATGGCCAGATCTTCCTGGAAGCAGACATGTTTAACGCAGGCGTACGGCCCGCGATGAACGCGGGTATTTCAGTTTCCCGGGTTGGCGGCGCCGCCCAAACCAAGATCATGAAAAAGTTATCCGGTGGTATTCGTACGGCACTGGCGCAGTATCGCGAACTGGCGGCTTTCTCCCAGTTCGCCTCCGATCTCGATGATGCCACCCGTGCCCAGCTGGACCACGGTGAGCGCGTGACCGAGTTGATGAAGCAGAAGCAGTACTCACCGCAAAGTACGGCGGATATGGGTGTCATGTTGTATGCCGCCAATGAAGGTTTTCTCAAGGATGTTGAGATCAACAAGATAGGTGCATTTGAGCAGGCACTGCTGTCGTATATGCGTGCTGAGCATGGCGAGTTGATGAATCGTATTGTCCAGACTGGGGACTACAGCGACGAGATTGCAGCCACCTTCAAGGCGGCGCTCGAGAAGTTCAAAGCGACCCAGACCTGGTAAGGCCGAGGACCAGTAGATGGCAGCCGGAAAAGAAATTCGCACCAAGATCTCCAGCATACGCAGTACGCAGAAGATCACCAGCGCCATGGAAATGGTGGCGGCGAGCAAGATGCGCAAGGCGCAGGACCGTATGCGTCTGGGCAAACCCTATGCACGGCGCATGCGCGCTGTTGTGGGGCATATTGCCAACGCCGCGCCTGAATACCAGCATTTGTATATGAAGCAGCGAGAAGTCAAACGGGTTGGATTTCTGATCGTGTCGACCGATCGCGGTCTGTGCGGTGGTTTGAATATCAACTTGTTCAAACGCACTGTGCGCTCGATGAAAGAATGGGCTGATCAGGGCATTGAGATCGAGCTGTCCCTGATCGGCGCCAAAGCAGCGGCTTTCTTCAATAGCTATGGCGGCAATGTCACGGCAGCGGTTCGCGACCTGGGTGAAACGCCGTCACTGGCGGATTTGATCGGAGCGGTAAAAACCATGCTGGATGCTTACGAGGAAGGGCGCATCGATCGCTTGTTCCTGGTGAGCAACCAGTTCGTCAATACCATGACGCAGAACCCGACCGTAGAGCAGCTGCTGCCACTGGAAGCTGAAGAAAACCAGGGAATGAAGCATCACTGGGACTATATCTACGAACCGGATGCGAAAGAATTGCTGGAGCGCTTGTTGACCCGCTACATCGAGTCGCAGGTCTACCAGGCGGTGGTAGAAAACGGTGCCTGTGAGCAGGCTGCCCGGATGTTGGCGATGAAAAATGCCACTGAAAACGCTGGTGAACTGATCGACGATTTGCAGTTGATTTACAACAAGGCGCGGCAGGCGGCAATCACCCAAGAACTTTCCGAAATTGTGAGCGGTGCTGCGGCGATAGGTTAGGGCCCTGGCCTGCGTGGTATGGAAAAAGTTACGGCTGCAAACGATCGCACAACTGGCGACGTCACTAGCCAAACAGAATTGAACTTTGAGATAGAGGATCCGGACATGAGCAGCGGACGAATCGTACAAATTATTGGTGCGGTCATCGACGTGGAATTCCCGCGTGATGTGGTACCCAAGGTATACGATGCCTTGCAGGTAACGGCAAGGAACCTGACCCTTGAAGTACAACAGCAGCTGGGTGACGGCGTGGTGCGCACGATTGCCATGGGTTCCTCCGAAGGCGTCAGCCGCGGCCTGGTGGTGGAAAATACCGGGAAACCGATCTCGGTGCCTGTCGGCCTGGAAACGTTGGGTCGCATTATGGATGTGCTGGGCAACCCGATTGATGAGCGTGGCCCTATTGGTGAAAAAGAGCGCGCGTCCATTCACCGCAAGGCACCTGCCTACGAAGAGTTGTCCGCTTCCGACGAGTTGCTGGAGACGGGCATCAAGGTCATTGACCTGGTCTGTCCCTTTGCGAAGGGCGGCTAGGTGGGACTGTTCGGTGGCGCCGGCGTCGGCAAGACCGTCAACATGATGGAGCTGATTAATAACATCGCGACCGAACACTCGGGCTTGTCTGTCTTCGCCGGTGTTGGAGAGAGGACACGTGAAGGCAACGACTTCTATTTTGAAATGCAGGAGTCCAAGGTCGTCGATATTGAAAACCTCAACAACTCCAAAGTAGCGATGGTGTACGGCCAGATGAATGAGCCGCCAGGCAACCGACTGCGAGTGGCGCTGACCGGACTGACCATGGCCGAGAAATTCCGAGATGAAGGCCGCGATGTGTTGCTGTTTATTGACAACATCTATCGCTATACGCTGGCGGGCACCGAGGTATCTGCACTGCTCGGTCGTATGCCTTCAGCGGTAGGTTACCAGCCGACACTGGCGGAGGAAATGGGCGTTCTACAGGAGCGCATCACTTCCACCAAAACGGGCTCTATCACGTCGATTCAGGCGGTTTACGTGCCGGCGGATGACCTGACGGATCCGTCACCCGCGACTACCTTTGCGCACCTGGATTCCACGGTGGTTCTCAGCCGCGATATCGCGGCGAAAGGTATTTATCCGGCGGTTGATCCGCTTGACTCCACTTCGCGCCAGCTGGATCCACTAGTGATCGGCAGTGAGCACTACGACACGGCGCGCGGCGTCCAGTCCGTATTGCAACGCTACAAAGAATTAAAAGACATCATCGCGATCCTCGGTATGGATGAACTGTCCGAGGAAGACAAGCAGACCGTGGCGCGCGCGCGCAAGATTGAGCGCTTCCTGTCGCAACCCTTCCATGTTGCAGAAGTGTTCACCGGTTCACCGGGCAAGTATGTCTCATTGAAGGAAACCATAGCGGGCTTCCAGGGAATTCTTGCCGGTCAATACGACCATCTGCCGGAGCAGGCGTTTTACATGGTTGGCAGTATCGACGAAGCTGTCGAGAAAGCCAAAAAGCTGTAAGCCAGCAGGTCAGTAGCGAGGCGGAGACATGGCAATGACTATTCACTGCGACATCGTCAGCGCGGAAGAAGAAATCTTCTCCGGTCTGGTGGAAATGCTAGTGGCGACCGGAGATCTGGGTGAGCTGGGTGTGAACTACGGCCACGCGCCTCTGCTGACGTCACTGGTGCCTGGCCCCGTGCGTATTGTTACCCAGGACGGCCATGAGCAGATCTTTTACGTCTCTGGCGGCTTTCTGGAAGTGCAGCCGGGGGTGGTTTCCATTCTGGCCGATACGGCCATACGCGCCGACGATGTCGACGAGGCCGCCGCTGAGGAGGCGCGCAAGGACGCCGAGCATGCGCTGGCTAACCAGACCGGCGATTTCGATTACGGCAGGGCGTCGGCGCAGCTGGCAGAGGCCGCCGCGCAGTTGGCGACCCTGCGCAAGATGAAGAATCGCGCCGGCCGTGGGTAGAACGCACTGTCTGGTTACTACAGCATAAAACCCCGGCATGACCGGGGTTTTTTCTGCCAGTTGCTAAACGCTTCACAATGCTACGGTTGGCGATAATGGCGGCACGGCGCATACTTACCGCCGGGATATCGAAGTTACCTGCCGCTACTAGCACTAATAACGAATAGGATGGGATAACCCTGGCAATGAAACTGGAAGTCGTGATTCTCGCCGCCGGCCAGGGAACGCGTATGAAATCCCGTCTACCCAAGGTGTTGCATACCGTGGGTGGCAAGCCACTGCTGGAGCATGTGATACGCACCGCACAAGCCCTGGAGCCGACGGCTATTCATGTTGTCATCGGACACGGTAGTGATCAAGTGCAGCACGCGCTGGCGCACTACAACATCAATTGGGTAATTCAGGAGCAGCAACTGGGCACCGGGCATGCCGTGATACAGGCATTGCCCGCCATATCCAGTGCCAGTGTGGTGCTGGTGCTGTACGGCGATGTGCCGCTGACCCAGTTGTCCACTCTGCAGCAACTTGTGCAGCAGGCGCAGCAGGGCCCCGCCCTGTTGACAGCCACACTGCAGAACCCCCAGGGCTATGGCAGAATTCTCCGCGACGAGAACGGGGCGCTGGTCGCCGTGGTGGAACACAAGGATGCCACGGCCAGCCAACGCCAGATCAGGGAAATTAATACAGGGCTGTTGGCCGCCCCGCACCGTGATTTTCAGAACTATTTGCCCCGCGTTGAAAACAAAAACCAGCAGGCAGAGTACTATCTCCCGGATATCATCAGCCTGGCGGTTTCCCAGGGCAAAACCGTGGCCTCCTGTACAGCGGGATCGGAGTTGGAGATCCTGGGGGTCAACGACCGCGTGCAGCTCAATCAGGTAGAGCGCGAGTACCAGCGCCGCAAGGCTGAAGAACTCATGCGCCAGGGGGTGAGCATAGCCGATGCCGCACGCCTGGACATCCGCGGCAGTCTTACCTGTGGTGAAGAGGTCTCCATTGATATCAACGTCGTATTTGAAGGTGAGGTTACCCTGGGAAATGGCGTCTCCATCGGCGCCAACTGTGTACTATGTGATGTCACTGTGGCCGAGGACTCTGTCATTCACCCCATGAGTCATTTGCAGGAAGCAGTGGTTGGCAAGGCGTGTAGTGTCGGGCCCTATGCCCGGCTGCGCCCCGGCACAGTGTTGGCAGATGGCGCCCGCATCGGTAACTTTGTGGAGACCAAAAAGGCCAATATCGGGGTGGGCAGTAAAGTGAATCACCTCAGTTACATCGGTGATTGCGAGATGGGTGAAGATGTGAATATTGGTGCGGGCACGATTACCTGTAATTACGATGGGGTCAATAAGCATCAAACCGAAATCGGCAATGGTGTGTTTGTGGGCTCCAACAGTACACTCGTGGCGCCACTGCGCATCGAGGAAAACGGATTTATCGCCGCTGGCTCCACGGTCACCAAAGCAGTGGGTAAGGGTGATCTGGCGGTGAGTCGCGCACAACAGCGCAATATCGAGGGTTGGCAGCGTCCCGGCAAGCGGGGCTGCGAGGACTGATTATGTGTGGCATTGTGGCCGCCGCCGCGCGACGTGAAGTTTCTGAAATCCTGCTGGAAGGACTGCGACGCCTCGAGTACCGAGGGTACGATTCTGCCGGTATGGCGCTGATCGACGATGAACACGGCCTGCAGATACATAAGCGCAAGGGCAAGGTCAAGGAACTGGAACTGGCGCAGCAGGAAGAGCCTTACTTTGGCAGCACAGGCATCGCCCATACCCGGTGGGCAACACACGGCAAACCCTCCGGTGTCAATGCCCATCCCCATACATCGGGGGAACGCGTTGCCCTGGTGCACAACGGCATCATAGAGAACCACGCGAGCCTGCGGGCGGAGCTGATCGCCGCGGGTTATGAAATGGCATCTGCCACTGACACCGAGGTCATTGTTCATCTCCTGCATCGTAACCTCGAGGCCGGTGCACCGCTCTTGCAAGCCATGCAGCAAACGGTCGCCAGACTGGATGGGGCGTATGCGCTGGCGGCGATAGATGCCTTGAGTCCCGACGAGGTTGTCGGGGCGCGCAAGGGCAGCCCACTGGTGGTAGGCGTGGGCATTGGGGAAAACTTTCTCGCGTCTGACCAGATGGCCCTGCGCCAGGTGACCGATCGTTTTATCTATCTGGAGGAAGGTGACCTGGTGCAGGTCACGCCTGCCAGCATACAGGTGTACAGCGACCAGGGCGTTGCCGTTGAGCGGGCAATTACGCGTATCAATGAGGCGCTGGAAACCGCTGAGCTCGGTGACTTCGATCACTACATGATCAAGGAAATTTTTGAACAGCCCCAGGCGCTGGAAGCGACATTCGCCCACGCCAGTGACGCACTGGAAGTTGAGGGGAGTTTTGGCAACGGCGCCACCGCCTTGTTTGACCGGGTACAACACATTCAGATTGTCGCCTGCGGTACCAGTTTTCACGCCGGTATGGTGGCGCGCTACTGGCTGGAGGAACTCGCTGGCGTGAGTTGCCAGGTTGAAGTGGCATCGGAATTTCGCTACCGCAAGCGCGTGCAGCACGAGGGTACATTGCTGGTCGCAATTTCCCAGTCTGGCGAAACGGCGGATACGCTGGCAGCACTTCGCAATGCCACCGGGGGCGAATTCATTGGCAGCCTGGTGGTGGCCAATGTGGACAACAGCTCACTGGTACGTGAATGTGACCTGGTATTCCTCACTCGCGCGGGGATTGAGATCGGGGTGGCTTCGACCAAGGCATTCACCACCCAGCTGGTCGCCCTGTTGATGCTAACGCTGGTGCTGGGCCGACGCCGGGGGATGTCGCTGGTGAGGCAGGAGGAAATCATTACGGCCCTGCGCAATCTGCCGCTGTATGTGCAGCAGACACTTGAACTCAACGGCGCGATACAAAAACTGTCTGAGGCCTTTATTCCCAAACGACACGCCTTGTTCCTGGGGCGCGGCATTCAATATCCCATCGCGATGGAGGGTGCCCTGAAACTCAAGGAAATCTCGTATATCCACGCCGAGGCGTATCCCGCGGGTGAGCTGAAACACGGCCCACTGGCCCTGGTGGACGATGATATGCCCGTGGTGGCCGTCGCCCCCAATGATGAATTATTGGAGAAACTGAAATCCAATCTGGAAGAAGTGCGTTCGCGCGGCGGGGAGTTGTTTGTCTTCGCTGACCGGGAGGCGGGTTTTGCCAACGAGCCCCGGGTGCAGGTCCTGCCCATGCCGCATTGTCCCGAGGTGATCAAACCGATTGTCTACACAGTTGCCCTGCAGTTGCTGTCGTATCATGTCGCACTGCAAAAAGGTACCGATGTCGATAAACCGCGCAACCTGGCCAAGTCAGTTACGGTAGAGTGACGTCGGCGGAAGTCCTTAAGTTCGTTCACGTAAGCTGCGCTTTCCTGTCCATTGCCGGATTCGGTCTGCGCGGCT
>JANPDE010000195.1:0-5767 GCA_031431315.1 Haliea sp. | reverse complement strand
GCCAACCTTTACAGAAGAGTTGCCCTGAAACTTGCCGTTGTAGATTGCCGTGCGGCCTTCCGTGGGAACATCAAGGTAACCGGCGGCTAAAGTCAGAGTCGTATCAGCTACGGGTATAAGATTTACACCCAGCTGAACGGCAGGTATACCATAGCTACTGTCACCATCTGCACCAACGCTGGTCGAGTCACTTTCAATCCAGGTATAGGTTGCATTGGCAAAAAATTTCTTATTTATATCGGTCCAGCCCACCGCCATACCCTCTGGGCGGAAATCCCCGTCATAAATCAGGTAACTCTTCTCCACGGTGTAATATGGGTTGACCATCTTACCCACAGTCATCGTCGTTTCTGGCACACCGATCCAGGTGGCGTAGGCCAGGTCAATCCAGACATCCTTGCTAGTGCTGCCTCCGCCCAGGGTCTGGTTGGTTGACACGGGGTCATCGCTGCCAGAACCCAAACCAAAGCCCACTTCCAGCTCAGGGCTGGGCTTAGCCACCAGCAGCGGTCGCGCCCGCATCCGCCAGCGGGTCTGGGTGTCAGCGTCTTCCTTATCGATATACTCGTACCGAAACCGGTAATCGCCCTTCAACTGAACCTTCTCAGCCCAGGAGGAGGCGGTAGTCTTGTTCATGAGCGAAACCACCTGGGCATTGGTGGCGGCGAGATCCTCCACTTTGACGGTTTTCTGCGTAGCCGCGCGCAGTTTCTGGTTTTCGGCTTCCAGCGCGTTAACGCGTTCACTCATAACTTCGAATTGTGCCTTAAACTGCTCAAACTCGGCTTTCGACACCTGGGCATGCGCTGCAGCGCTTCCAAATAGCGCACAGGCTACAGCGACACAAATCATCTTTTTCATGCATGTTTCCTCTGAGTGAATAGCCGGCATGGACACCTCGCTATGTAAACTGGACTAAAGGGTAATGGAGGAACATGACAGAATTGTGACTAAAGGAAACAGGAATCAGGCTCTCGGGTCAACAATCTCCGAACCGGGCTACTTTTTTTGTTTTGCGGGTACAAATTGTGCAACAAGCTACCTGGCCGGGATTATGGATGCTCTTCCCGGCCTTCAGATGCTATGAATTGGATCAGGTGAAAAGTCCGACCAGCAACATACCGACCGACACGAGTACCACTGCCTCCAAGGCAAGCATTGGCAATTCAACATGAGGTGACCTGCTCCTCAGCTCCTTTTGTGCTGCACGTAAAATCATATCGCCCCCCATGGCTACACAATGTAGCTCTTGTATATACATAAGGTACACCACAGAAACCAACGGGACAATGTAAATACTTGTGATAAACTGGGAGTTTCCGAACCTGGATCACACAATTGGCATGTCAAAAACGAAACTGCTCAATATCCGTATTGATCCGGACTTGAAAAAGAAAGAAAAGAAGCTGGCCGAAAAGGACGGTCGCTCGCTTTCTAATTGGGTCACCAAGTTGATTGCCAGTACGGTGGAAAGGGCTGAAAAGGAGCCCTCGGGGAAGACCAGTTAATAAAACGGTATTCTATTCTCCTTGCTAATTGCCCTAATCGGTAGTCAGCCAAACCGACCAGTGATGTAGTTTTCAGTCAACTGGTGCTTGGGGTTGGTAAATATCTCCTTGGTACTGCCAACTTCTATCAACTTGCCAAGATGAAAATACGCTGTGCGCTGTGACACCCTGGCCGCCTGTTGCATGGAATGCGTGACAATGGCAATCGTGTAGTTTTCCTTGATTTCATCGATGAGTTCTTCGATGCGCGCGGAGGCAATGGGATCCAGCGCCGAGCAGGGCTCGTCCATCAGGATCACTTCAGGGTTGACCGCAATAGCCCGGGCGATGCAGAGACGCTGCTGCTGTCCGCCCGACAGACCAGTACCCGGTTTGTCCAGCTGGTCCTTGACTTCCCCAAACAGACCTGCCCGGCGCAGGCTAAGCTCGACAATTTCATCCATCTCTGCCTTGCTTTGTGCAAGCCCGTGAATGCGCGGTCCATAGGCAACATTTTCATAGATGGACTTGGGAAAGGGATTGGGCTTCTGGAACACCATACCGACCCGCGCGCGCAGCAAGACAGTATCCTGCTCACTCTCGTAGATGTCCTCATTATCCAGCGTGATATTTCCCTCTACTTTGCAAATAGGGATTATGTCATTCATGCGATTCAGCGCACGCAGAAAAGTCGATTTGCCGCAGCCGGAAGGGCCAATCATGGCCAGCACCTCGTGGCAGCCAACATCCAGGGACACGTCCAGGATAGCCTGCTTCTCAGCATAGAAAATATTCACATTGCGGGCTGACATCTTCGCATTGTCGACAAAGGGCGTACCAATGGTCTGATACTCCTTCACATCGGACTGAAAATCGAGTTGTCGCTTTTCCCCTATAGGCATCTTCTTGTCACCCATTGAGCCAGTCTCGCGAGCCACAGCAGCCAAATCATTCATTGCTTCAGGTCCTTCCATACTCAGTGCTTTTCACCCTATTTCAATTCGAATCGCCTGCGTAAATATATCGCCAGGGCATTCATCAAAACAAGAAATCCCATTAACACCATGATCGCCGCCGAGGTCTTCTCTGTAAAACCACGTTCGGGGCTATCAGCCCATAGATATATTTGTACAGGAAGTACCGTCGACGGATCCGTAAGCCCACTAGGCGCGTCCATGATAAATGCCACCATGCCAATCATCAGTAGAGGTGCGGTCTCGCCGAGAGCATGGGCCATGCCAATGATTGAGCCGGTTAGAATACCGGGCATGGCAATGGGCAATACATGATGAAATACGGTCTGTATTTTTGAGGCGCCAACGCCCATCGCCGCTTCCCTAATAGAGGGAGACACGGCCTGAATGGCTGCCCGGGAGGTAATGACAATCGTCGGCAACGTCATCAGTGCCATGACCAACCCCCCAACCAGCGGGGCCGATCTCGGCAACCCAAAAAAGTTAATAAAAACTGCCAGGCCCAGCAGGCCAAAGACAATGGATGGCACTGCAGCGAGATTATTGATATTGATCTCTATGAGATCTGTCAGGCGATTGCGCGGAGCAAATTCCTCGAGATAGATCGCTGCCATTACCCCGATTGGAAAGGCCAGAAAGAATGTCACCAGCATGGTAAAGAAGGAGCCGTAAAGTCCGGCTCTGATTCCCGCCATTTCCGGTTCACGCGAGTCACCGGCCAGAAAGAAGGTACTATTGAAACGCGACTCTGTCCTGCCGTCCTCCCGTAATGTGTCCAGCCAGACGATCTGGACATCCTTTACCCTGCGCTCCGACTCTGGTCTATCGGCACCCACCTGTCCCTTCAGGTAGCTGCCTGCCTCCGAGTGGGCGAGCAGCCAAATTTCACTGTTTGTACCGATCAATTTGGGATCGGCGATAACCATATCGCGCAGCGTATATTCCGCACTGAGACTTATCAGTCTGTATAGCTGCTTTTTTTCCTTGGAACTGATCACGCCAGGAAACATCGCACGCAGACTGCTCTTTACAACAGCTGCATAGTCAGCGCCGGCGATTTCATCGGGAGTCGCTTGCTGGCTAATACCTAGCTCGTCCGTATCAAAGCTAATGCTCAGCTTGATAAAATGCTGGGTGAAAGCCGGGGTGCCCTTAATAAAAATATCGCTCAACAAAATAAACAGAAAAACGAATCCGATCGACACAGCGACTCGACCATACCACTGGAAGCGTCGCTCCCTGGCGTAACGCTTCTTCAGCGATGCCCGAATTGCGGCGGTCGTTTGGACGCTGCTGCGTTCACTCATATTGTTCACGGTACTTTCTCACAACAAACAATGCCACGACATTGAGCGCCAGCGTCACAAAAAACAGGACCAGGCCGAGTGCGAACGCCGCCAGTGTTTTGGGGCTGTCAAACTCCTGGTCACCTACCAACAGGGTGACAATTTGGACAGTGATGGTGGTGACCGCCTCAAATGGATTGGCCGTGAGTTTGGCCGATAGACCCGCCGCCATTACCACGATCATAGTTTCACCAATGGCCCGCGAAGTGGCTAGTAATATGCCGCCAACAATACCCGGGAGCGCAGCAGGCAATACCACTTTGCGAATGGTCTCGTTCATCGTTGCCCCCATACCCAATGAGGCTTCCCGCAAACTGACTGGCACCGCATTGATGATGTCGTCTGACAGAGACAGGACGAATGGAATTATCATAATACCCATCACAATACCTGCCGCCAGCGCACTCTCAGAAGCGACGCTGAGACCGACGGATTCGCCCAATTCCCGTATGAAAGGGGCCACGGTCAAGGCCGCAAAAAAGCCGTAGACGACCGTTGGAACACCGGCCAGAATTTCCAGCACGGGCTTGGCAACAGCACGAAAACGCCGTGTAGCGTACTCAGAAAGATAGATGGCTGACATCAGCCCGATAGGCACGGCAATCGTCAAAGCCACGGCAGATATCAGCAAAGTCCCGACCAGTAGTGGGACGAAGCCAAATGAGCCTGACGCTCCCACCTGATCAGCCCGAATCGCCATCTGCGGGCTCCAATGCAAGCCAAACAGGAAGTCAGCCAGCGGGATAAACTGGAAGAAGCGAATTGCCTCGAACAAGATCGACAGTACAATGCCAAGGGTAGTCAGTACAGCCAGGAATGAACAGCCAAAAAGCCCCCACTCTATAATATTTTCAACATGATTCCTCGCACGCATTACCGGCGTCACTCGCCGCAATGCCAGAAGCGCACCCACTATAGCCAGCAAAAATACCAGCGCCGCCTTGAGCTGACTAAACGAGGACACCAGCCCGATATAGTGTTCAGCCGCCACTACTTGGGTCTGTTCCAATTGTGCAGCATCAATTGCGCCCACGGCAAAGCTCTGAATCTGGTTGTAATAGAGCCCCAGGTCATCAGCCGGCATGTCCTGAATATTTTGCGGCAGTTTGGCAACCACCAACTTGTGCAGCACGCTGGATTCAAAACCAAGCCACAATGCAAGTATTAGAAGTGCGGGAAGCAAAGCCCAGGCTGCCGTCATATAACCGTAGTGTTTCGGCAGCGAGTGCAGGGAAGCAAGGCCGCCCAGGCGCATAGCAACAACGTGAGAGCGCTTGCACCCCATAAAGAAACTGATAACGCACAGGACGACCAGAACCAGTAAAATTGACGTTGTGTTCATTATCGAATTGCCGCTTTTGAAACATCGCCTGCGCGGCCAGGGCATATCTCTACAATAGAACTGGCGGGCCGCATCATGCGATGCGCCCGCGCCAGCTCGGACATGCCCAGAATCAAGTTAATCAACTACAATTCAAGACGTTTTAGGTTCTTGACATCGCCCTGAACTCGCTTCAGCTCTTCATCACTCAGGGGAATCAAGCCCTTTTCTGTCAGGTAACCGTCCTGGCCGATGGCCTTGTTTGACGTAAACTCAGTGGCGTACTCCTGTATGCCGGGAATTTTTCCGACATGTGCACCCTTGATGTAGAAGTACAATGGGCGCGATACAGGGTATTTACCACTGGCTATGGATTCAGAGTCGGGAGCAATACCATCGATAGTGGAACCCTGAACCTGATCACTGTTTTCTTCAAGGAAGCTGTAGCCAAAGACACCCACTGCATTGAGGTTGGCCTCAAGTTTTTGCACTATCAGGTTGTCGTTCTCACCCGCTTCGATATAGGCACCGTCCTCGCGTACTGCATAGGTCACGGCGGCAAATACATCCTCGCCCTTGGGCGGCTTGCCATTTTTGACTTGCAGTGTGTCATAGACGCTGGCGGGTATACCCAGTTTG
>JANPDE010000194.1:0-5573 GCA_031431315.1 Haliea sp. | reverse complement strand
GACAATCCGTATGAAGACGGCGTGGCCGACGCCGGCGGGAACAGCGGAGATGGCGGCGGCGGGGGTGGCATGCGCGGTGGCGGCAGTGGGGCACCGGACACGGCCAAATACCCGCCCCCGGCCGATATCCCCAGCGGCAGTGACGACGATGTGGTTGCGCGGCAATTGCGCGAGGCGGCCGAGCGCGAGTCCGACCCCGCCGTGCGGGCCAAACTGTGGGATGAATATCGCAAGTACAAGGGCATTGAACAATGACCGCCGTGCGCTTGTTTAAAGCGCTGGCACTGTGTCTGCTGCTAAGCGCCTGCATCAATCAGTCGATCAAGAGCACCTCCATCGCCCCCGTCAAAACACCCTCTACGGCGGTGGCCGAGGAGCAATTGCTCGATGTCGCCGTGGTGGTGTTCGATCCGGGCGTGGATGACTACGACGAGGACGAGCAGGTTTTCCCGGAAGTCCGCAAGGCCGAGGCCCGCTTCATGCCCATGCAGTTATCCGAGGCGCTGCAAGAGAGCGGGGCCTGGGGCGCCGTGCGCGTGGTGCCCAACGACACGCAGGTTTCCGACCTTATGGTGCGAGGCAAGATCCTGCATTCCGACGGTGAGGAGTTGCAGCTTGAAATTACGGCAACCGACTCCCGTGGCGAGGTCTGGTTGGACAAAAAGTACACGGGTACCGCCAGCCGCTACTCCTACGACTCCACCGCCCGCAACACCTACGATCCCTTCCAGGCGGTCTACAACACCATCGCCAATGACCTGCTCGCGCAATTGGAAAAACTGCCACCCAAGGAGCGCAGTGATGTGCGCGTGATCAGTGAACTGGCATTCGCACGCAGCTTCTCCCCGGATGCCTTCGCTGGCTATATGGAAAAAAAACGCAACGGCGAGTACGAAATAGTGCGACTGCCCGCTACGGATGACCCGATCCTGGCACGCGTGCGCGACATTCGCGAGCGGGACCGCCAGTACGTTGATACCCTGCAGGGCTATTACACCAATTTTGACGCGCAGATGATTGGCCCCTACCAGGAATGGCGTAAAAACAGCTATGACTCGGTCATCGCGCTGCAGGAACTCCAGGCCGAGAGTACGCGCAACCTGATAATTGGCGGTGTTGCGGTGTTGGCGGGCATTGCCGCCGCCGCCAGCGGTGACAGTAATGCCTCCCGGACAGCCGGCCAGGTCGGCATCCTCGGCGGCGGCTATCTGCTCAAGAGCGGCCTGGACAAGCGCAATGAGGCCCAGATTCACGTGGCGGAACTGGACGAGCTGGGCGCGTCACTGGAAGCGGAAGTTGCGCCGCAAAATATCGAACTGGAAGATCACACGGTGACGCTTACCGGCAATGTGGAAGAACAATACGCCCAGTGGCGCGCCGTGCTGGCCGATATTTACCGCGCAGAGATCGGCGCACTGGAATTACCCGAGGAAGCGGCGGGCGGACGTGCCCCGGGCGGACGTGCCCCGGGCGACCCCGCGGCTGGCGACCCCGCGGCTGGCACAGCTGATACACTCTGACCCGTTCTCCTGAATATACAAGGCCCCAGCAACGGCATGCCCTCACATAATGATCCAGTAAAACCTACCCCGTTCGACGCAGTCCACAGCGCTCCCACCCCGACCGCAACGGCACCCACCGGGGCGCACCGGGGCACGCCAGCCCGGGGCGCGCCAGCCCGGGGCAAGTCGGTCTGGGCGGTGGGGGTGCTGGGAGTTCTGGCGTTATTGGCGCTGCTGGTACTGTTCTTGCTGCCCAGTAGTCTGCAACCGCGCCCACCCGCGCCCGTGCCAGAGACAGCAGGCGCCGGGGCAACAACACCGTCCGACGCCAGTGCGGGCCAACCACCTGCCGCCGCCACGGATGCTTCACCGTGGTCCGATGCGCAGGTCGCTCGCTTGCGCAAACAGGCACAGGAGGTACTGGCCGAGTTACTGGATCTGCAGTTTGCACTGCAGGAGCAGGGGGTAGAAAAGTGGGCGCCCGCACCGTTTGCGGAGATCAAAGCCATCGCCGCGGACGCAGACGCGCTGTATAAAAACCGCCAGTACGAGCAGGCCGTCGCACGCTATCAGCAGGGCCTGGCGGCCTTGCAGGCACTGCAGGCATCTATGCCGCAGGAGATCAAGCGACTACTGGAGCAGGCACAACAGGCCATTGACGCAGGAGACGCGACAGCAGCGACTGCCGCCCTGACATTAGCGGCAATCATCGCGCCAGCCAACACTGACATCGCCATGCTGCACCACCGTGCCGAGGTGCTGCCGCAAGTACTGCCCCTGTTGCAGTCAGCGGCGACCGCCGAGCAAGCGGGCGATCTGGCCCAGGCACAGCAATTGCTACAGCAGGCGACGGCACTGGATCCACTGCACCAGCGCGCGCAGAGCGCACTGCAACGCGTTACCGCGCAGTCCCGGGAGCAGGGCTTCAACGCGGCCATGAGCCAGGGCTATGCCGCCCTGAACGAGAGCCGCTTCGACAGTGCCCGCAAGGCGTTCAACGCGGCAGCGAAATTGCAGCCGGGGTCGAAAGAAGCAGCCAGCGCGTTACAGGAAGTGCGGGCCGCAGAGACCGCCCGGCAACTCGCCAGCCTGGACAAACAAGGCCGCCAGGACGAGCAGCAGGAGCAGTGGCAGAACGCCGTGGCCGCCTATGAACAGGCGCAAAAATTGGATAGCAGTGTGTTGTTTGCCAGCGAGGGACTTAAACGCAGTAGGGCGCGGGCGCAGTTGGACCAACAACTGCGCACCGCTATCGATGATCCCACGCGACTGTCCGATGCGGCGGTCGCCGCAGCGACCACACAGTTATTGTTGCAAGCCAAACAGGTTGTATCCCGTGGGCCGACACTGGAGCAACAGATCAATCGGCTCGATACTCTGTTGCGCCAGGCCAATGCCACTGTCGCCGTTACCCTGCGCTCGGATAAGGAAACTGACGTGCTGGTCTACAAAGTGGCCAAACTGGGCCGCTTTGCCGAGCACGAACTCACCCTGCGGCCGGGCACCTACACGGCCCTGGGCACCCGCAATGGCTACCGCGATGTGCGCCAGAGCTTCACCATTACCGCCGATAATCCCGCGGCACCGGTGACGATCATCTGCACCGATCCGATCTGACAGGGCGGTACACATGACGCTAACGCCAGTGACCGACACACCTGTGACGAACACGCCAGTCACTATCGCGCCCAGCGACTTCAGACCGCTGGACCCGACGGCCTGGAAAAAAAAGGGTACGCGCAAGCCGGGGCGCTTGGTGCTGGCAGGTGGCCTGTTGCTGTTCGCGCTGGTGATGCTGTTTCTGCATAGCACCCGCACACTGCAGATTGTGGTCGACGCACAGTCACCGGCGCGAGTCTCCGTCGCGGGGCTGGCCCTGCCCTTCGGCAAACATTATTTACTGCGCCCCGGCACCTATGAAGTCAGCGTGACTGCTGTCGGCTACCAGCCGCTCATCACCACCGTCATTGTCGACGAACGTGACAACCAGAGCGTTACCCTGCCGCTGCAGGCGCTGCCCGGTTTGGTGACACTCGACAGCGCGCCGCAGGGCGCCAGTGTCACGGTGGACGGTAACGCGGTCGGCAAGACCCCGTTGCGCGATCTGCCGTTGGCTGCCGGGGAACACCGACTGTTGCTGGAAGAAGCGCGACACCTGCCGCTGGACCAAACCGTGCAGGTCACCGGGCGCAACGTGCGGCAACAGTTGCAGCTACAACTGGCCCCAGCCTGGGCACAGGTAACCGTGGACAGCCTCCCCGCCGGCGCCACTATTCTGGTGGATGGCGAGGCAGCGGGACAAACGCCGGCTACCGTGGAAGTACTGCAGGGCGAGCGCCAACTGACCTTGCAGCTGCCGACATTTGCCGACTGGCAGCAGACCCTGGCCATCAAGGCCGGCGCGGATCAGGACCTGGGCAGGATAAACCTGCTACCGGCGCCAGGTGCACTGGAGCTGGCCAGCGTTCCCAGCGGCGCCAACGTCACGCTGGACGGCGAATTCCAGGGCCAGACGCCGCTGACTGTGGATATCAGCCCAGGACGCAAGCATCGCCTGGAGGTCTTCAAATCCGGCTACCAGCGCTACGACGGCACCGTAGAGCTGGTAGCCGCCAGTCGCGACCAGCGCACCGTGACACTGCAGGCGCAACTGGGTGAAGTGCGCTTGCGAATCAGCCCCGCCAACGCCGTCGTCCGCATCAACGGCAAGGCGGTCGGCAAGGGCAACCAGACGCTGTCGCTGCCAGCCGTGGAGCACAGCGTCGAAATCAGCCTGGAGGGTTTTGCCAGTGTGCGCCGCAGCGTGACGCCGCGACCGGGATTGCCGCAGCTGGTTGAAGTGACCCTGCTCGCATCACAACAGGACGCGCAACAGGCCTCGCAGCATTCCACTCAAGGGGCCGCGCAGGCCGCCGACACCGCGCGCCTGAAACCCCAAATCACCACGGCCGCGGGCCAGACCCTGTTGTTGTTCAAACCCGCTGAGTCACCCACGGGTGATTTCACCATGGGCGCCTCCCGTCGCGAACCCGGGCGCCGTGCCAACGAGGTGCTCTACCCGGTGTCGCTGCGCCGCATGTTCTACCTGCAGACCACCGAAGTCACCAATACCCAGTTCCGCCAGTTCCAACCCAGCCATAACTCCGGACAGATCAACGGCAACAGCCTTAATGCAGAGCAGCAACCGGTGGTGCAGATCAGCTGGCAGCAGGCCGCTGCATTCTGCAATTGGCTGAGCGCCAAGGAAGGCTTGCCGGCGTTTTATCGGCAGACCAATGGTGTCGTCACGGGCTTCAACCCCGCGGCCACTGGTTACCGCCTGCCTTCCGAAGCCGAATGGACCTGGGCCGCCCGCGCCAACGGCCAAACCCTGTTGACGTTTCCCTGGGGCGAAACGTTTCCGCCCACCGTCGCGGTAGAAAATTACGCCGATAACACCTCGGCCTATGTCACCGGTCGCATACTCAACAATTACAAGGACGGCCACGTGGTCAGCGCGCCGGTGGCCTCGTTCAAAGCCAACCAGCACGGCATGTTTGACATGGGCGGTAACGTCGCTGAATGGGTGCACGATGTCTACAGCATTCCCAATGCCAACGGTCCCACACTGAAAGACCCGCTGGGTGGACAAACCGGCGACAACTTCGTCATCCGCGGCGCGGCCTGGACGCAGGCGAAACTCTCCGAGTTGCGCCTCGCGTTTCGCGATTATGGGCAAGCTGGACGGGATGACGTAGGATTCCGCATTGCGCGCTACGCGGAGTAAGACATGATCAAGCCACGACAGCTGGTCCCCCTGTTCCTCGCCATGGCACTGGGGTCGATGCCGCTACTCGCCCAGCCCGCGCCGCAGGCAAAGGTCGCAGAGCCCGCGAGCCCGGCACCACAGAAAACTGCACCGGCGCAACCGGTACCCGCTGCCCGGGAGCAAGCACAAAAAAGCACTCCCTCCAAAACGGGCAAGGACTCACCGTTTGATTACCAATCATCGGAAGAAATATCTGAGGACGTGCCCGTCTCTTTCCCGGTGGATATATAGGACTACCTGATGAGTATCGGACTGCTGGACCT
>JANPDE010000193.1:0-8495 GCA_031431315.1 Haliea sp. | reverse complement strand
CCCTCCCCGGCAAAGCCGGGGGGGTCTCTCTTTTGTACTAGCAAGTTGAACCCGCCGGTAGTTGGCTAATCCGGATTAAATGGTAATCCGGGTGCCTTGTATATACCAGCAGCAGCAGCCTTTTTCAGGGTGGGAGCAACTGGCCAGTCTTGCGAGGAGGTTAAGCCGAATGCGTTCACGTTAGCAATCCTACGGCGATGGAGCTCCTCCAAAGACGGAAGGAAATATATGTAGCTCAAAACGTTAAACATGACGCAAAACATAGTGAGGGCACTTATCCGCATGAAATTCAGAGGTTTCAAGTTATTGATGAACAACACAAACAGTGTGGCCCACATCGTTGACGATGCAAAACTATATCTTGGCTCGAAGGCCAGCGCACTAAAATCGAGCGTCGTCGCTACAATTACGAAGACCCGCGCCATGACAATTATTGCAACTGCGACGATATTGAAAATGAGAAAATAATGTAAAGGCAGTAACGTATTTTTCAATCCCTGTTTAATAAACAACACAGAGAGAATCAGGGAGAAAGTTCCCAATATTTGTGATAACAGAGCATTCTCAAAACCAACAGCCGATCCAAGCAAGGCCAAGAAAGCTTGCAAACTAAATATCGGATTATTAAAAACTGCAATCAACATCTGCGATTCGGTGAAGAAGGTTTTATAAAAAAGATTAAAGATAGTCAGTGTGCATATTGCAAACGCGATCCAGATAATCATGTAGGCATTGAATTTTTCCTGAAGATAGTTTCTTTGCGTTATCAGGTAAACGAGCCCCAGCCCCCAAATTAGCTGACCGATTGACATGGTGAAAGTTGCCAGGAAGGCGGCCAATGCCGCGGCGCACAATTTGTAAATGTTGGGGCTATTCAAAAAATGAAGTGAAGCCAGGGAATAACAATAGACAAAGAAAAAGCCGAATGCAGCCATTGGCCAGATCGCAATACCATAGTCTCTAGGGTTAAATAGCAGTAAGGCCAGACAAAGAAATAGAATAGGCCTAAGTCCAGATTTGTTCTCAATTTGTAGGTAATAGAGCCAGGTTAACCATAGCAGGCCAAGGTGTGAAACGATTGCCAGGGTGCGAAAATTAACTTCTCCTTCAGCCAGGAAAAAGAGGTAGTAAATTATTCTTGAGCTGAGGGTGAGATGATCGGCGTGTTGTTGAAGCATTATCGAAAGCGCTTCGAGTAAACTATCAGCCATGCGAAAATCCACAACGAAAGTTAGAATATCCTGGAAATCATCCCTATAGGGGATATTTAGACTCAGCCGGAACACATTAAAAATGTAGCCGCCAATAACAATGACTGACGCGAGCATAGAAAAAAAATACCAGTACCCATTACGTTCATTGATTGCAGATTTCATAAGAATACACGGTAGATGGGGCAAAAAGAGAAACAGGTGTTTTTAGATATATCTTTACTTGGATTAATACTGATTCAGTCGCCCAGGTCGGTTATTCGCTGTAGCGCAACGGGCTCACTTCCATCCATAAAAGAGAAAGTAAACCCAGTGCAACAGCGTACCAGAGGGTGGCCAGTCGAATCAATATAGTGGCGGCCAGGGCCTCAGCTTCGCCCATTCCCGTTGCCACCGATAGCATGTACAGAACGACTTCGGTACCTCCAAGTCCACCCGGCACAAACGTCAGTGCACCGACGATGATTGAGGCACAGAAAATACTCATATAGATTACAGTGGATCCCTGGCCGCCGAGTTCCTGTGCCAGCCAGGCGAAGGCCAGTGCCTCTGCTGACCAAGCGAACAACCCGATCACCATTCCTGTCGTAAAGGGTTTAGGCGTGAATAGCTGATTGGCGCGCGCTAATAACCGCGGTACCAACTCCAAAAACCGTTGTACAAACCTGAGTTTGATGCAGCGGAAGAATTTTACCAAATGCAATAATAGCCTCTGGTGACTTAACAGGATTACCATCATGACAACACACAGCGTAAAGATACCGCCGATCCAGCGAACGTTTTCATAGATATTCAGGGCCAGGATGGCAATAAATAAAGTGCACAGCGCGTCCAACGTTCGTTCGCAGAGCAGTCCTGCGAGTGTGTGGCTGTAATCGACACCATGTCGCCGGTTAAAGTAGAAACAGCGAGCAACTTCGCCTACTTTGGCTGGCGTGGTGGTAAAGGCAAAGCCGGACAGGTAACACAGCAGACTCTCCAGAGGAGTTACCGAGTCACCAAGTATACGCAGTAGGTAATTCCAGCGGAGATAACGCAGGACATAGTTAAACGAGGAAAAGAGACAGAGAAATAGAAAGCCCTGCCAGCCAATTGCTCGAAGAGATGACAATATCCGATCGTGATCCTGGTAGGCCACCCACAACCCCAAGGCTGCAATCGTGAGCACCACAGAAAAGGTGAGCCAGGAATACCGATTTTTCATTCTCGTCGGCCGGATAACTACCCAAGGGGAAGTTCCTTGCCAGGCTTTCCTGATTTAACGTCCGAAAATTTTATAGTTTATGCGAGTAAAGACGCTAATTATCTTTACAACAGCCTAAGCAACTTGGGATGCAACTCACAGAAAGAGTATCACTTATGCCAATTAACGCAAGGATAGTTCCTCGGTAATCACATCCTTAACAGCTTCTAAACTGATCCAGTATCGAATACTGGTTTTCAAAATTTATTTACTGGTTCGTCGCAACAGGAAAAATACCGCGGATCCGACTATGGTTGCCGCTAACAGAAACTCCCAACGAAAAAGCATGACCATTACAGCGTCAAATGAAAGCATTCCTGCAGCGCCCGCCAACCACACCACAGCTATTGGCAGTCCTACCGCGATGATACTACCGACAGACAACAGACCCAGCAACTTGAACAGCTCAATAGCGGCACTTTGCATAGCCTTTTCCTTTGCAAAGTCATCCAGGGCGCTGTTCCGTAACACCTCGTTCGCCCTTCGGGCATGGCGCATTACTTCACCGGTCCAGCGTATCAAGCCTATGTAATGGGCTAGCAGCGCAAAAGCGATCACGACAAAGCTGGCACCAATTACGCCCACGCCTTTATTCAGGGGTGACAGGCGCAAGCCTGTTCACTGAAGCTTTTCACGTTCTTCATGGGAATCATCATCCTCTTTATTATCTTCGTCATCCGCTTCGCTGGCCCGTCGTTTCCCCGTCAGCATACGCTTGACCGGGTACCAGACGAATCCGATGATGGCGAGAAGCACAGCGCCAATCAGTGCGAGCAGGGCACCGATGCTTGAAACCGCACCACCCGGCCCCAGATACGCGTTGGCAGGACTGCAGGTGAGGGTAAATAACAACCACGCCAAAACTGTGGTCGCATTGCCAAATCTGAATTTCTCATACATACAACTGCGAATCCTACTTTCAATTATTGTGGTGCATGACATGGCCACGACGCGACCTGTTCCATGCTAATGTCGTAGCGGGTTCCCTCCATCAATTCAGCCACCTGGTTTTTCTCGTTGGGTGCTGCGATCCATTCCCAGACCAACTCGCCATCACTGGTGATCTCAAAAACCCGCCCCGCTTTGGCTTCTGTTATCAACAGGTTGCCATTGGCCAATTGTTGTGACTTCCCCGCCCCATCGGTGTAGAAAAAATCGCCTTTGCTGCGTGGGTAAACAACTTTCATCTTCCCGGTGTGCGGCTGCAATGCAACGATACGGCTACCACCTAGCATTGCTCCCCGCCCTGGACCTGTCAGGTTACTGAAATCGTGGTTATTATCAAAGACCGTGATCCAGCCATCACCCGTAAAATCCGGGTCGTGTTGTTCTATAAATGGATCCGTGGCGTACCACTTTACAACACCCGTGTCTGGATCCACGACCAATACCATATGCAAGTGCCGCAGCGATACCACAAGGTCACCCGATTCAAACATTGGATATTGCGCAGCGAGCGATTCACTCAATTCCTCTACGTCGTTCAGGTGCAGAACATCCCCGGCTTTGCGCTTGGATATCTTCACTATATAGCGTTGCAAATTATTTTCATATAACACTTTCAACAGGTCGATGTCAGCGAGCACTTCGCCCTGCGGGGATACCTTGATCAGGTGATCAGAATAGAGAGGGTTCACTTTCGTCGTTGACAGTCCTGGGAACTGACGCAGGTACTTAGTGTCTTCTGGGCTGTCACGGCTTAAGGTCTTGCTTCTTGGTACCCAAAAATTGCCGTCATTAGCTCTTGTAACTGAATGATGCGTGGGGATGTCGAGATGCCACTTAACTGCGCCGCAGGAATCAATCATAAACATGCCCGTATGCTCGATGTTAAAAAGGACATCTCCATTGGGAAACAGATAACTCCCGTGAACATAACTATTCCTTGCCTTTACGATTTCTGGTGCATCGGGCCACAACTCCACCATGTCGGTTTTCCACTGGTGTACGGTCTTGCCGTTGATGTCGATGAGCTTGATGCCTGCCCTCCAGTCCATATCGGGGTAGTAGCTGGTTAGCAACGTCAGGCCCGGTTGAATGGCATTTTTATTAAGAATTTGCGCTCCCCGCCTGTCATAGGAAGCCGGATGAAGAAAGTGTGTGGCAGCCATGTTTTCTAAATAACGTTTTCCGAAAAGCTGGGATTTTACGGAGTCGATCTGCGGGTTTATCTGCTGATAGGGGAACCACTGGAAGCTGTGGGCCAAGAAGCCGTAGAGAAATGCCAGGAATGCAACCGACAGCAAGCGCACCACAGTTTCGATTCTGATCATATTCCCTACAGCACCCACTTCAACAAGCAAATATTTTTTATGCTATCGTGAACTACCTCTTCATGCTACAGCCGTTGTGCTATTTTGCCAATCAAATCACAGGGACCGCGTCTCGACGGCGCTGGACCACCAGAGCGAATTCCGGGCGGGTTGCGTTGGCAGCCTGGTGGTTATTGCTCGATTGACAGCGTTACGTTCACCATCACCTGGTAGCTGTTTTCACCCGCGGCGATGGGCACGACACCCCCCGCTCTGTCCATGGCCACCTCCATCTTGGCCATCGACAGCGGGCGCGGTGTGAAGTTTTGCTCGGAGATTTCCAGGACCCTCCCGGTTTTTACGCCCGCCGCCTCGGCCAGGGTGCGGGCCTTGGCCAAAGCGTTCTCCACTGCCTTGATTCGCGCCTGTGCAATCGCCGCTGAGGGATCGTCATTGGTGAACTGGATGCTGCCTCCCTCGTTAACACCGAGTGTCACCGATGTATCCAGTACCTCGCCAACTTTTGTGATATCGCGCACCCTCACGGTCAGCGAGTTGCGTGCTGTATAACCCACCAGGCGCGGCGACTGGTCGGCGCCATTGACTGGTTGGGGATAGGTGTACCGTGGCTGGATATCAAAGTTCGCTGTCTGCAAATCGCGCTTGGCGATACCCAGTTTTGTCATGGCCTCGAGCACCTTGTTCATGGCAGCGGAGTTGGCAGTCAGAGCTTCACGCGCCGTCGGCGCATCGCGGCTCACACTCAGCACCAGCACCGCCATGTCCGGCGCGATCTCGGCACTGCCCTCCCCGGTCACCAGAATGCGCGGAGCGGGATTGTCATCGCTGGCCGACGTGACCTGCCCCATGCCGAGCAAATATAGCATGATGGTAAACAGGGCCGCCCTTCGCACCGTCAATGTCTTTCGCACGATAACCTCCGGGTTGACTGGGCAGCTGCAAACACTGCCAACACTCCTGATCACTACGCGGTATGCAACGTCGCCTCAGGAGACAAAAATCCACGACATCACAATGCCGGATACGCCGGCAATGAGAAAGCTGCGCGACAATAATGCTTTATCTATTTTTGACAACTCGGCCAGTGGATCACCACCGCGGCGGATGCGCCTGATCACCGGCCATTCAATCAAGGCGGCATAGATAACACTGGCGACAGCGGCGCCGCGCAGTGCCGCGCGTCCCCAAGTATCAGCAGGTACTGCATACCACAACAGCACAACCGACAGAATACCGCCCACACTGCCAGCAATACTCATGGTAAGAAATTGGCGCACATTGTTACTGCCGAAGTCCCAGTTGAAGACAAAAAGCCCTTGCCGTGAGGGTATATCGAATCGCGCACCGCAGTACCATGCGCCCAGATAATGGAACCACTCGTGCACCAGCGTCGCAGTAGTCACACCCGCCAGGGCTGCAGTCACGATACAGAGCAAGCCGGCTATTCCCAGCCCCGTGACGGTATTCCAACTATCCGCGGCCGCGAACGCCGACAGCGCAAGCAGGAATACCAGCGCGTGGGTTCCCGCCAGTTTTGCCAATCGCTGGCCGCGGGACATTCGAGGAGCGGCTTTGTTTGCGGTGCGCGCGGGCTCCGTTAACGTCTCTGTTAACGTTTCTGTACCAGGTTCGGCAACGCATTCATTTGCAGCGGGCGTCTCCTTGTTTATGGCTGAGCTATCCATGGTACAGTTGCCCGGCACCTGTGATGCGCGGCAAATCCAGCACGGTCACTACGCCGGGTTTGGCGCGGCACACGGCGGGAACAGCGTTAACCAGCCAGTTGGCAGCAGAGGCATTGCCACCCCCCGCCGCGCCCGGCTCAAAGTGATCCTGCGCATGTACGCTGACATGCAAGTCCGGATCTCCCTTGATAATCACCTGGTGGCAGCCCCTTCCTTCGGGCGGGTAAGGCCAGTGCGGTGCACAGGCGTCATCGATGCGGGTGACGTGCTCCAGCGCATACAGTGGATGTCCTCCGTGATAGCCCAGCACTTCAAAGCGAAATGCTCCCTGGGTACCGGCTTCGAAGGTACCCATGCCCGGAACATCGATGGTACGCGCCAGCGGCAGGCGTTCGACCTTCACTTCCAGTTTCTCCACGGGTTTACCCATTGCTTCGCCGACCAGTCGCACCATGGGCGCCCACACCATTTCTATGGCGAAGTCGTGCAGCATCAACGGTAGCGACTCCATGGGGCCGCCAAAGCCGATCACCTCGCGCACCACCCGAGGCTGGTCATACAGCGCGTAATTGAATATCTCGCGGGTGCGAATCTCGCGAATGCCGGAGACAGCGCCACTCAGCACGACTGGCAGCATGTCCATAACCCAGCCTGGATCAATGCCGGATACGAACAGGGAGGCGCCGCTTTTAGCGCAGGCCTCGCTCACCGGCTGCATGGCTTCCTGTGGTGTCGATGCAGGATGCAGAAAGACGTAGAAGGCACTGGACACCACATTGATGCCGGACTCCAGGCAGGCGAGCAGGTCGCCCATGGCCTCGATCGGGCGTATATCCGCCGTGGCGGTGTAGATCACGGCATCGACCCCGGCATCCAGTACGCTGCGCCAGTTGTCCGTGGCGATCACACCGGTAGTTCCCACACCGGCGATCTCGCCGGCATCCAGTCCGACCTTATCCCTGTTGGACACAATTACGCCAACCAGCTCAAGATCGCGGTTTGATAGGACTGCCCGAATCGCCGGTCGTCCCACGTTGCCCGTACCCCAAACAACCACTTTCAATGTCATAAACAGACTACCTTCAACCAGTGAGCCACCAGTATATACGATGAAAGTCAGCACCAAGATCATCATCAGGGAATGTTGGAGCACAGACTAAAGATTAATACCCGCTGCTGAATCTACAAGGTTACTTGCGTACCCAGCTCAACCACCTTATTGGCCGGTAACTGGTAATAACTCGCCGCACTGTCGGCTTGACGGCTCATCCAGCCAAACAATCCGGTCTGCCATGCGGGCAAGGCTCCCGGCCCATCAGTGATACCAGCGCGCGCGACAAAGAAGGTGGTCAGCATTGGGTCAAGGTACACACCTAGCGCATCCAATCCTGCCAATGCAGTCATGACATCCGCCTCTTCACGAAACCCAAAACGCATGGTCGCTGCATAAACATGATCGTCCAGACGCTTCACCTCCAGCCTCTGGCTGTCCGACACTCGGGGAATATCCCCGGTGACGATATGCAGGAACACGATCTGCTCGTGCATCACCTTGAAGTGCTTCAGGCTGTGAAACAAGGCACTGGGTACCAACTCAGGGTCTGAGGTGAGATACACCGCAGTACCCGGCACACGCGTCACACCGGACACACCGGCCCGTAAAAATTCCCTCATGCTGACATCGATTTTCTGGCGCGCCAACGACACCGCCTTGCTCCCTCGCTTCCAGGTGATCAGTAAAGTAAAGATCGCCAGGCCCAGTACAATCGGCATCCAACCGCCATGGAACAACTTGGTGGCGTTGGAACCAAAAAACACCAGCTCCATCAGGAAGAAAACTGGCAGGGAGGCCAGTGCTAGCATGCGCATGCGGCCTGGCACAGTCAGCGCCACAACCCCTGTGAGCAACGTGGTGATGAGCATAGTGCCGGACACAGCAATACCATACGCCGCTGCCAGCGCGCCCGACGACTTGAATTCCATCACCAACACTACGACGGCAATCAGCATCATCCAGTTGATCACTGGAATATAGATCTGGCCTCGCTCCGTATCCGACGTATGCAGCACACGCATGCGAGGC
>JANPDE010000192.1:0-1941 GCA_031431315.1 Haliea sp. | reverse complement strand
TTTCGACTCGTTAAATTTGGTCAGGACTACGCAATACCTGTACGGCGCAACGCTCTTCTTTTTTTAAATCTCGCTGGGCGGGCAGGTTGGCCTTATAAACGCCTTGTTCACCCACTACCCAGGACAATGGCCGACGCTCCTTGCCGATTGCATCCTGTAGTAAATTCAAGCCCTGGATAAAAGCCTCCGGACGCGGTGGGCAACCGGGGATGTAAACATCTACCGGCAAAAATTTATCCACGCCCTGAACCACAGAATAGATATCGTACATGCCGCCAGAGTTCGCGCAGGCCCCCATGGAGATCACCCATTTCGGTTCCAGCATCTGTTCATACAACCGTTGTACGACCGGGGCCATCTTGATAAAACAGGTGCCGGCTATAACGATCAAGTCCGCCTGACGCGGTGAGGCGCGAATCACTTCTGCCCCAAAGCGGGCGAGATCGTGGGGCGTGGTAAAGGAAGTGGCCATTTCCACATAGCAGCAAGAGAGCCCAAAGTTGTATGGCCACAGGGAATTCTTGCGACCCCAGTTGACGCTGTCATGCAGGATATTTTCCAGTTTGCCGAGAAAGATGTTCTTGTGGACCTGATCCTCTAGCGGGTCAGGTACCGTGGAGACCTGGCTGTTGGGGTAGTGACCGGGGGCGTCCGGATCTATGCGGGTCAGGGTGTAGTCCATGAAATTCTCTAGTCCTATCCAGATGACGGATGCTCAGGAATGCGTTATCGCTTCTTTTGCCTTGCGCCGGCGACTATCGGGTGCCCAGTCGAGGCCGCCGACCTTCCAGACATAGACAAGACCGGCCAGCAATACAGTAATGAAGATCGTAATTTCGATAAAGCCTGCCCAGCCGCTTTCCCGCACCGAGATGGCCCAGACATAGAGGAAGAGCGCTTCCACATCGAAAATGACAAAAAACATGGCCACGAGGTAGAATTTGGACGAGAGACGCAGGCGGGCACTGCCCACCGAGACGATGCCGGATTCGAAGGGCTCTCTACCGGCGCGGCCCCGGTTGCGGGATCCGATGAAGTGGGAGATACCCAGCATGGCGACACACAGTATCGCGATTATCACGAGATAAATGCCAAAGGACCAGTATTGCTCAAGTGTATCGGGCGTTGTAGTCACTGACGAATCTCGTATCAGTTTAAATATAAATAAATCAACAAGTTAAAGCAATGAATTAACTGGCTGGCTTGGGGTGCGAGACCAAGTGTGTGACTGGCATGGTACTGAACCAGACTCAAAATTGCACGACCTAAAATGCCTACTTTTTCCATTGGTGCAACACAATCGTAGGCGCTGCGTGATCCTTTTTCTGATAGTTTATATATTCATGTCAGGTGGACGCAATCCCTCGCGGGTTAATCACCACGTGGCCTCAGATTAATCATAAAATGCGCCCGTGTTCTGTGAACTAAATAGATAGGATATCCGCAATAATGCCACTGGGTTCGTCCACACTGCCGTCTAAAAACTGGTTCTATCGAGTGGTGCCGGCCTTCGATTCGTTGCGCGGGTATACCCGCGCAAGCGCGCGCGCCGATTTGTTTGCGGGACTCACCGTCGCCGCTATTGCGGTGCCGCAGGCCATGGCGTACGCCCTGATCCTGGGTCTGCCACCCCAATACGGCCTGTATACGGCGATGGTTATGACTGTCATCGGCGCGTTATTCGACTCCTCACGGCAACTGATCAACGGCCCCACCAACGCGATTTCAATTGCGGTGCTGAGCGTCATTGGCGCTATTGCGACCCCTGAAACCCTGATTAGTGTGGTCATTTTGCTAACATTTATGGTCGGGGTGGTGCAGCTCGGCATCACCCTGTTTCGTCTTGGCGACCTTACACGGTACATCTCGCACTCGGTGATTGTCGGCTTTACCCTTGGTGTCGGCAGTCTGCTGGTAATCGATCAGGTGAAGAACCTGCTG
>JANPDE010000191.1:0-4884 GCA_031431315.1 Haliea sp. | reverse complement strand
GCGTCAAACTCGTTGAGCTACTCTGGAATGCCCTCGTTGCGTCAACCACCGGTTCCGAGTGGCGCTTATTGTATGCAGCGGGCATTCAGAGTCAAGTCAAATACCAATAACTTGGCTCAAGCTATTGAATTAGAGAGAATTATCCTGATCCCTAATGATTGACCACGCTGCTTTCAAATAAATGGTCATGGACCAGAGCGTGAGCACTGCAGCGGTATACAGAACGAGATAACAGAGGGCTAACAGCCAATTCTCGTTCGTTTGGGGATTAATGGCTAATAGTCCTGTTATTGCAACCATCTGGAAGGCGGTTTTCACCTTGCCAACGTAGGACACCCTAACTGATGTGCGCTCACCGAGTTCGGCCATCCACTCCCGCAGCGCCGAAACGACAATCTCGCGCCCTATGATCACGCACGCTGCCAGGGTAAAAAGGAGTGTGTCGTGTCGCTCGACGAGTAAGACAAGTGCAACGGCAACCATCAATTTATCGGCGACGGGATCCAGGAAGGCCCCAAACGCGGTCATTTGACCGAGTCGTCGCGCCAGATAACCATCGAACCAATCTGTTACAGCGGCAAAGCCAAAAACACCAGCAGCGACCAGTAAGTGATTGTTAAAAGACAAATAAAAGACCACGACGAGCACTGGGATGAGTAAAATCCTCAGGATTGTCAGGGCATTTGGGATTGTGATTGGCAAATGTGTCCATACCCTTCAGGAAGCTCGAAATCGCCCTATTGGCCAGGGTAACAACAGCTTTTTGAAGCATACTAACCCATGGTCGCACCCAGTTACAAAACAAAACCGAACGGTGGACTGCGGCCCTGAAACGTATGCGAGTGAAGACTAGTGTTTCCCACTGTGAACCACTCCAAAAATTGTGGAACAATCTGCTCGAATTGACACCTAATGCTTGTACTGGGCAGTCAGGTTACTTTAAACTTTCGTTTAGTAGGGTTGGAATGGACTTCGTAAACCCTTGATTTTATTGGTGCGGTACGTTTTTTGCGTGATTTTAGTCATAACATATCGAATTGAGTGCACGTGTATTTCCATGATTAGACCTATCGGCGCCTTCATTTTTTTGCTGTCCATGTGGGTGACCGTACCTGCTACGGCTGCAACGATCAGTTCCAACGATCAAACGGCTATGCTTGAATTGCGGGGTCTGTCATCTCAGGACAAACGATTTCTCACCGCGCCGTTGTTTAATTTTTCTCCCTTTTCCGCCACAAACAATACAGTTGTGCCAGGAGTAGCCGACCCTCTGGGAACCGGGGTTGATCCTCAGTTGAGGGTTTTTGGCGGAACCGTCCACTACATGGATCTACTGGGAAATTTCAATGAAGGGAAGCCTGGCGATACTGCGGCAGTCGAACTTCCTCCGGGAGCATTAAGTGGCGTCAATTTGCTGGATAACTTCATCGCCGTATATTTGTCATACAAAGGCATAGCCTTTGATGAGTCCATATGGAATCTTCAGGGTACAGACGTGATTGATCGGAATGGCCTTCCTGTCACGTCCGAAACGGGCCCACTTACACTGGCCGGGTACGGCTCAGTGGCCGAAAATCTCCAGCCGTTCTTAAAGAATTGGACCAACTGCGCGGGTAGGCAGAAGCGACATCACGCGATGGTTGCGTCTTTAAAACGGGGCGGCTGGCCTTGCAGCGTCCCCGCGCTTTGCGAGTGCTATTCCAGCTAGAACTGCTCATGCATAGGACTACTTGCTGCTGTGCAGATGATCGTATATTTGCTGTGCGATGGTGGCGTTAATGCCCGATATTTTCCGCAACTCTTCAACATTGGCGCTTTTTACCCCTTGCGCGCTGCCAAAATGACGCAGCAGTACACGCCTGCGTCCGCTCCCTACACCAGGAATGTCTTCTAACACAGATCGCTGACGGGCCTTGTCGCGCCGTCCGCGATGGCCGGTGATGGCGAACCGGTGTGCTTCATCGCGAATTTGCTGAATCAGGTGCAGGGCCCCTTGGTCAGGGGGTAACTGGATTTGGGCTCCAGTGGAGCCAATGATCAGAGTTTCGAATCCTGCCTTGCGTGTGGGGCCCTTCGCCACTCCAATCACCTCAATCCCATCCACTTGTAGTTCCTCAAGAACTGCAATGGCCTGGGCGACCTGACCTTTACCGCCGTCTACAAATAATACATCCGGCATGACGGCCTCGGTAGACTTCAATCGCCTGTAGCGACGATCCAGGGCCTGCTGCATGGCACCGTAGTCATCACCGGGGGTGACCCCTTCAATGTTAAACCTGCGATAGTCAGATTTACGCGGGCCATGCTGGTCAAAAACGACACAGGACGCTACCGTTGCTTCGCCCGAGCTATGACTTATGTCGAAGCACTCCAAACGCTCGGGTAGTTCCGGCAGGACCAGCAAATCCTGAAGTGCTTGCAGTCGTCCCAGTATGGTCTGACGTCCCGCCAGATGCGCCGCCAGGCTTGTTTCCGCAGTCTGTTGCGCAAGTTTTAGCCATTGGCCCCGGGCATCACGTACACGGTTGCGCAATTGGACTGATCGTTGCGCCTGAGCAGACAGCGCCTGAACCAGAATATCCGCATCCTCTGGTATCGCATTGACAATTATTTCTGCAGGAATATCCCTTGCCGTGCCAAGATAATACTGTGGGACAAATGCAGCCAAAACCTCTGCCGCGCTCTCCTCCAGCTTAAGCGGCGGATAGTACGTTTTGCTTCCCAGGACTCGAGCTCCGCGTACAAATAGTACCTGCACACACGCACGTCCCTGGGAGGTAGCGGCTGCAAGAATGTCAAGATCTCCCTTAACGCCTTCAATTCCCTGGCGGGCCTGGACTTGCTGTAACTGAGCGATTTGATCGCGATACTTCGCCGCCTCTTCATACGCGAGCTGTCCCGCGGCCTTTTCCATATCGTCCGCTAGTCGCAGCAGAAGCTGCTGGGATTTCCCGCGCAGGAACAAACTGGTACTGTCCACCTGCTTTGTATAATCCTCGACGCTCACCAATCCGACACAAGGCCCACTGCAACGGTCTATCTGGTATTGCAGGCAAGGCCGCGAACGATTGTTGAAATAGCTATCCTCGCACTGGCGCACCTTAAAAACTTTCTGCAGAAAATGCATTGAATCACGCACTGCCCCAGCGCTGGGATAGGGGCCAAAATATTTACCTTTTAGTCGTTTGGCTCCCCTGTGCAGTGCAATACGCGGGAATTTGTCTTCACTCGAAAGGAATATGTAAGGGTAGGACTTATCATCGCGTAACAAAATATTGTATGCGGGCTGTTGCGTCTTTATCAAATTATGTTCCAACAGAAGTGCATCAACCTCAGTGGAAGTAACCGTCACCTGGATATCGTGAATCCGGGCGACGAGAGCCATTGTCTTTTCCGTCAGGCCACTCGCTCGAAAATAACTTCCCACTCGACTCTTCAGGTTTTTGGCTTTACCTACGTAGAGCAATTCCCCACCCTCGTCGTACATCTGGTACACGCCGGACCGAGTAGTGAGGGTTGTTAAAAATGCCTTGTGATCAAATTGATTCATGTAGGAGTACCATACACCGCAGGCTCGATCTCCAGGTGCACTGCAAACTTACTATATATGGACAATGCGATTTCTTCGGCCAGGGCCAGTAGTTGCTTGCCACTGCTGTTTCCGTAATTGACTAACACCAGGGCGTGGTGCTTGTGAACACCCAGATCGTCACGCCGTAAGCCCTTCCAGCCACAATGTTCGATCATCCAGGCGGCGGAGAGTTTCACACTCCCATCGCTTTGGGGGAACGTGGGCAGTAGAGGAAATCGCTTGCGCAGCGCACTGCCTGCCTTGGCAGGAACGAGTGGATTTTTAAAAAAACTGCCTGCATTGGGCTCTATCTTCGGATCAGGCAATTTGCTGCGACGGATACTGACTACTGCGTTGAACGCCGCTTCAGGCGTTGGGTCGATGTGTGGATGTTGCTGGAAGTAGCTAGCCAGAGCAGGATAAGTGGTCACTACCCTCGGTTGCAGTGAGAGCTCCAAATCCATGGCGGTGATTATCAGCTTGTCTTTGAGGTCACGCTTGAAAATACTATCGCGGTAGCCGAGCTCACACGCTGCCTTATCGAGTGTCAGTGGTTCATCGCTAGCTATCAGTGTGGCATGCACTTGCAACAGGACGGAATGCAACTCGACACCGTAGGCGCCGATGTTTTGAATTGGGGCCGCGCCCACAGTTCCGGGAATCAGCGCGAGGTTTTCCAACCCGTAGTACCCTCTCTCGAGAGCCCATTGTACCAAGGCGTGCCAGTTTTCCCCGGCTGCTACCCGCAGAACGACTCTGTTGGCGCCGGTTTCGAGTACTTCGATGCCCCGGGTTTCCTGACGTACTACAAGTGCGTTGATATCGCCAGAAAACACGATGTTACTTCCTTCACCCAGAGGTACTACAGGCATGTTCCTGGCTCGCGCCCACGCCAGAGCAGCCACCAGTTGGTCGTTGCTGGTTACAGAGACGAAGGCGTGCGCGCGCGCTTGCAGGGCGAGCGAGTTATGTGATGCCAGCGCTACTTCAGTAAAGATATTCAAGGGTTCGCGTCCGAATGTTGCTGCGCCCACATTCACGATTGATCTTGTAACAGGCGACGAACAAGGTCCAGGTCGGCTGCGGTATCAACTCCCCCAGGTACACGCTGCACGGCTCTTTCGACATGGATACGTACTCCATTGTGCAAGGCGCGTAACTGCTCCAGACTTTCCAACTGTTCCTGGGGAGCAACCGGCCAGGAAACAAACTGGTGCAGGAGCCTCGTTCGATACGCATAGATGCCGATATGGCGACACCAGGTTCCCGTTGCAGGCATGGTCCCCTGCCCCTGCATAAACGCGTCGCGTGGC
>JANPDE010000190.1:0-8495 GCA_031431315.1 Haliea sp. | reverse complement strand
CAGGCAGGCGTTGTAGGCCTCACGCAAGGCATCGCTGTTGCACACACTGTTCAGGTGGGACACCGGCGACCAGGCCTGGGCCAGTTCGTCCTCCAGATCTTCGATGGGCTGCAGGAGATTGTCCCAGGTGTAGCTAGCGTTGCTGGCCAGCAGTTTGCCAATGCTCTGCTTGTTGCGCTCGATGAGTTGGCTGATGGCGGGCTCTACCTGTGCGGGTTCGATGCGGGAAAAGGGCGGCAGCCCGTGTGTTTCAAGCAGGGGGTTGGACATGGTCGGATATTCCGGCTGAATGACAGTGCGCGATTCTAGCTGAAACTGCGGTCAAGCAATATTCGCACGTGATCAATCCGCCGGCTGCAGGTCCCAGTCCTGTAGCACAAGGTAGCTGACGCCCTGCTTGCCCTGTCGTGATTCATACAGGGCAAAGTGCTGGTAGGCCAGCGCAATGGAGGGAGTCAGCGCCGGCGCCGGTGGCGCGGCGCTGCAATGACGAAACAGAGTGATGTGGGGATGGAACGGATTTCTGTCCAGCTTACCGCCCACTGCGCTGGCCAGAATCTTGAGTTTCTGTGCCAGGCTTGCGAGGTGCTCCGGCCAGGTGGTCGGACCCAGCCAGTAAATTCCCGGTTTGGGCCAGTACCCCGAGCAATCCAGCTGCAACGTCGCCCCGCGCATTGCGCTGCCGGTCAGCCATTCATCTACGGCAGAGCACAGTCGTGCGATGGCGGGGTCTCTCAATTCACCGATAAATGCCAGGGTAATATGAAAATTGGCCGGAGGCACAGGCCGCCCACTGCAGGACAGTTGCCGGTCGCGCCAGTCAGCGACTCGCAACGCGGTGGTGGCATCCAGTTCCAGGCCGAAGAATACTCGCGTCATAGACTTGGATATAAGTGTAAGAAAACAAACAATAGTATTGCAGGCTACTACTGCCTTGGCCAGCAATCATGTTCCCACATTCAGACACGCTGCGAATGTAGAATTACGGTGTAGAGTAGTGTGCTTCGATAAGCCGGTAGCGCAGGTGTGAGCTTGCCGGGCTAAGCAGAGGCGGCGTGATAGGGTTGAACCACTCTCCTGAATTCAGCCAGGTTCTCGCGTTTTGCCAGACGAAGTTCATAGTCCTTTTGCAAGTTCAGCCAAAAGCCAGCGCTCATATTGAAAAACAAGCCCAGGCGCAAAGCCATATCGGCAGTGATGGCGCGTTTGCCCTCGATGATTTTCTTGATCGCCGTGCGATCAACCCCTATTGCCCTGGCTAATGTGCCTGGCTTGATGGCCATATCGTCGAGGAAATCCTCTTTAAGCATGATGCCCGGGTGCTCAATCTCAATAGTTTTCTCAGTCATTCTCCCAACCCCTTCCTAGTGATAATCAACGAGTTGCACATCCAGCGCCATAGTATTAAACAATAAAATGTAGTCTTAAAGACAACATTTTCTACCCCTGGGCATTCTGGCGTGGCGCAGGCGCTATGCCCGGGTAGTCAGAAAGGCTATCCGAGCGCTACAGACATCAGCTGGGTTTCTTTTTCTTCAAAGGGGCAAAGCCGTCGTTGGCTGGCGCCGCCCCGTCTGTGGTTTTTTCCCGCCGCTTGCCGATTTTTTTCTGGTTGCGCGCCCGCGTCTTGCTTTTGTCAGCAGCGGATTTGCCCGGTTTTTTCTTGCTGCCGGCAGCCTTGCCTGAGGATTTAAGTTTTTTGGGTCCGTTGTACTTTGCCTTGAGGCCCTCCAGTGTGCGCCGCTCGAAACGCAGAGACAGGTAGCGCTCGATGCTGACCATCAGGTTCCACTCGGTGGCGCTGGCCAGGGAGACGGCCAGCCCTTTGGCCCCGGCGCGGCCCGTGCGGCCGGTGCGGTGCAGGTAGTTGTCACCGCTGTAAGGGATGTCGTAATTGACCACCAGGTCGATGCCGGCCACGTCGATCCCCCGGGCAGCCAGGTCACTGGCGCAGACAATATGCACTTTGCCGTCATGAAACTGCTGCATGACGTGTTTACGTTCCTCGGTACTCATTTCACCGTGCAGGCTGGCGCAGCGCAGGTGCTGCGATCTGAGCAAGTTGGCCAGCCGTTCCGCGGTGTTGCGTTTATTACTAAACACCAGGGCGCGGTGGAAACCACCCTGTTGTAACAGGGCGGTGAGCAATTTGTCCTTGTGCTCCTGGCTGTCGGCCAGTATCAGTTGGTGGTCAATACTGCTATGCGGCTGGCGTACCTCGCCTACTGCAATCGTTTGCGGTGAGCGCAGCAGTGTCTCGGAGATGGCGCCCACACCCCGGTGCGAGAGAGTCGCGGATAAAAGCAGCACCTGCTTGTCCGCAGCGCAGAACCCGGCGACTTTCACCACATCATCGCGAAAGCCCATATCCAGCATGCGATCCGCCTCATCTAGCACCAGGGTCTGTAGCGCGCTGAGGTCGACACTGCGTTTCTGGCAGTGCTCCAGCAGCCGCCCCGGTGTGGCCACCACGATTTCGGGATCCTTGCGCAGCTGCGCTTTCTGATATTTGAAGTCGGCCCCACCGGTGATGGCCTGGGCTTGGACTGGAGACAAGTCCAGCAATTGGCGGCACTGTTTAAGCACCTGTCGCGCCAGTTCCCGGGTGGGCACGAGAATTACCGCGCGTGTGCCCGATCGTTTGTCCGCGGCCGCGGCGAGAATCTTTTGTGACAGGGGAATCAGGTAGGCCAAGGTCTTGCCGCTGCCGGTCTCGGCGCTGACCAGCAGGTCAATGCCTTGCAGCGCAGCGGGAATGGCCCGCTTCTGTACTTCCGTGGCTTCAGCTAATGCAAGAGCATCAAGTCCCAGGCGTAGGTGACGGTCAAGCTGCAGTTCTTCGAACACGGTGTGGCGCTCCGCTATTAATCTGTGAGTGTTTCGAGTGCCAGTCTAACGGAATCCAGTCTGTTATGGCTTCAAGAGCGATCGTGTAGTCGCGAAAGAGCAATATCGTACACTTCATTGCGGTCGCGTTTCCCTACGGCAATGACTGTTACGGTGACGGTCTGATCGTGTACAGCATAGACGAGCCGGTAGCCAAGTTGACGCAGCTTAATTTTGTAAATGTCTGGCGCGCCCGATAACGCCGATGAGGGAACGTGGGGATTCTCCAGCCGCTCCTGCAGTTTCTTTTTAAATTGCTCTTTAATGGTGGAACCCAGCTTTTCCCATTCCTTGAGCGCCGATTTCTTGAATGCCAGTTTATAGGTCATCCAGGGAAACCTTGATGGATTGTTCGCTTTGCCGTTCCTTCACGAGCCTTAGCAATTCAACATTATCCAGCAGGTCAATCATGGCCTCGTAGGCCACGGCAGGCACGCAGTAAAAAGCGGGCTCGTTTCTATTTAACACCACGATGGGCATGCCGTTGCCACTGGCGACGACTTTCATGGGGTTTGCTTTCAGCTCAGAAATACTGGCTGCAATTTCGGTAAGTACTTGATAAGTCATGGCATCACCCTGAGGAAAACACTATACGAGACCTGATTATAGGTCGATTAATAGGTCTCGTACAGCGGCAACCATAGCCAATCGTGCGAGCCGACAGCCCTCGACAAGCCTCGGCCTGCGGTTCAACTGCAACGTTGAACGGCATTAACTACAGCCTTGTAACCCGTAACGGCATAGGTTACAGTTTGGCTCATGATACGGAGTTTCATGCACAAGGGATTGGAGCGCTACTTCCTCAAGGGTTCATCCTCGGGGATCCAATCGGTGCATGCAAAGAAGCTCCGACTGATTCTTGGCAGGCTCCACGCAGCCGCTGAGGTGAGGGACATGGACCTGCCGGGTTTGTACTTGCATCAGTTGAAAAGCAAGTACAAAGGCCGTTGGTCGGTTCGAGTGAGTGGCAACTGGCGAATCACCTTCAGATTCGACACGCCAGATGCCACAGAGGTGGATTACGAGGATTATCATTAGCCATGGCTATGCAAATGCACAACCCGCCGCATCCTGGAGAAGTCTTGCGCGAGCTTTGTCTCGAACCCCTTGGGCTCACGATTACTGAAGCGGCTGCTGCGCTGGGGGTTAGTCGCAAAACGTTGTCTGCAATTTTGAATGGGAGAGCGGGTATCAGCCCGGAAATGGCGCTGCGCCTGGCCATTGCTTTTGATACCACAGCGGAAAGCTGGCTAAACCAGCAGACCCACTATGATCTTTGGGTAGCGCGCCAGGCCTCGGCCAATATCAAGGTACAAAAGTTGTATGCCGCATAACCGGCGGTCTAGTCAACCGCGCTCAGTTCACGGTGATGCTCTTGGTGACGCTTTTGCCAGTGGAATTGCGCAGCTCGCTCGACCTAAGGATTTACGAGCGCGGTTAAAGAAAGCCACGCTATGAGACGATTATGAATGTCTTGCATGGACTTGGCGTCAAACTGGCAGTGCATGCCTGACGAAAACGCGCAGTATTTTCCGATATTTTGCCAACCAAATTTTCCAAAGATATAGTTCCTCTTTCAGACCTGAAGATTAATCCCGACAGGATGGTAAGCCAGGTCAAAGGGACGCGTAGATCGGTATTCGCAGCCTGAGCAAAATGGTCGATCGAGCCGGGATCACGCGCCTCGGCGAAGGCCTTGAGGAGCGTGGTGAGATCGGCTCCGAAGCCGTCGAACGCACCGTAACAGCGATTATAGGCATGGTCGAGGAAGCAAAGCGCAATGGTGTGCTGGCGCTCGCGGCCGTGGGTACGGCCGGTTTGCGCATCGCGCGCAATAGTGCGCAAGTAATTGGCACGCTTCAAGCGCGTACGGGTGTGGCGATTGAGGTGATTTCCCCTGAGGAGGAGGGGCGCGTGGCGCCGGACTTGCTGGTGGGGATGGGAGGCGGTGTCACCAATATGGCCGCGGTGAAGCATGCTATGAAGGTGTATGATCCGGACATCGTGCTGGACCGCGCCGAAATCGACCGCCAGATCGAGCTGTACCGGTCGCGCAATGCTGCACAGCGTCGCGCTGCAACCAAAGCGCGCGGAGGTTATCCTGGCGGGCGCTTGTATCGTCAGGAGCATAATGGATAAACTTCGCCAGAACACCTTGACGGTCAGTGATCACGGTTTGCGTCATGGCGTGCTCGCCGAACGGTTCGGTACATGATCCCTCATACATTCAATTGGGAGGTTTCTTATGGTGAAATGGACGATTAAAGGAAGAGAGTTCGTCAATTGCAATTGCGCCTACGGGTGTCCGTGCCAGTTCGACGCGCTTCCCACACACGGTAATTGTGAAGCCGTGAGTGGATTCCAGGTCGACTCCGGATTCCACGGCGATACGCCTCTGGACGGACTGAGGTTTGTCGGCATATTCCGATGGCCAGGACCTATTCACGAGGGAAAAGGCGAAGCCGCTGTTGTGGTGGATGAGCGGGCTACGCCAAAACAACGGGAACTGCTGCTGCGCATCATGACGGGCCAGGATACCGAACCGGGTGCAACCGTCTTCCAGGTGTTTTCCACGACGCTGGAGAAACTTCACGAACCGATCTTCGCACCCATAGAGTTCGAAGTGGATGTGGAAGAGCGCAAGGCGCGCTTGGTAGTACCCGGAGTGACTGAAGGCCGGGGCGAGCCGATCGTCAATCCCACCACGGGGCAAACGCATCGAGCCAGAATAGACCTTCCCAACGGCTTCGAATACACGCTCGCTGAGATGGGGCGCGGCTGGACCACGACATCAAGCCCCATCAGGATGCAGTTGCGCGACAGCTACGGACAATTTGCCAATATCCATTTGTGTCAGAGCGGGATCGTGCGCTGAACTGATGCCCACCGAAGTACTGGAGTTTTTGTTAAAGCGTGACCGCAGGATTCTCATTGCCGCCACTATTGCGCTGACGGTCGTTGCCTGGCTCTACCTGCTGTGGATTGCGCAGGATATGCCGGGCATGGACATGCCAGGTATGGATATGAGCGAAGCCATGGCGCCCATGGCGCGGGTATGGACGCTGGCTGACTTCACGTTCATGTTCCTGATGTGGGGGATCATGATGATCGGAATGATGACACCCTCGGCGGCGCCGATAATCCTGATTTATGCGCGGGTGGCACGCCAATCCGCACAGGCGGGAAAACCGCTCGCCGCAACCGGTTGGTTCGCCGTTGGCTACCTGGCCAGCTGGACCGCTTTTTCGCTTCTCGCCACCATTGCGCAGGGACTGCTTGAACGCGCCGCGTTGCTGACTCCGATGATGGAGGTATCCAGCGACAGGTTTGGAGGTGCGGTATTGATTATCGCCGGGCTCTACCAGTTCACGGCCTTGAAAAATACCTGCCTGAGTCATTGCCAATCGCCCTTTAACTTTATCCAGTCTCACGGCGGATTCAAGCGGGGCACGTGGGCACCCATTGAGCTCGGATTGCGCCATGGTTTTTACTGCATGGGTTGCTGCTGGGCACTGATGGCGCTGCTGTTTGTCGTTGGTGTGATGAACATCATCTGGATCGCGGCAATCGCAACCTACATCCTGCTGGAAAAAGTCCTGCCGCGAGGAAATGTTGTCCCGCGTGCTGCCGGTACGGGGCTGGTCATGGCGGGGTTCTGGCTATTGCTGCGATGACTACAAAGCGTAGCGTCGCCGGATACTGTCAAAGCGCGTGTGCAGCTGCGTCACTCGCTCTGTTGGGGTTACGCGTGCGCTGTCGGCGGGCAGCGCTGCATCAAGTTCAGCGCGCTTGACAAGATGTGTTTGAAACTCGGTAGTCGCCGTGCTCATCAGATTGCGGTAGGTGAGGTTGCCGGCCACGAAGCCCTGCGTGTCTAGCCAGTTGTGATAACCGGGATCCGTGTGCGCGAGGATGAGCCGCACCTTGTTGTCGTCATCGACGGATGTGCGGGCGGGCGTGAAACTCACCGGTCGGTACAGGTAATCCATGCTGTTCATGAACGCGCCGCCCAGCGACACCATCCAGAAACTCTCGTGCGCGTCGAACTCGACGATCAGCGCCTCGTCCGGCGCCAGCGCCCAGCACAGGTGCGCGGCGAGCCGTCCGCGCCGGGCGTCATCAAAGCTGTTAGCGGCGCGATTCGGTGGGAATTTGTTGAAACAGGTGGGATCGACGACACCGCCGCTGTACTGATACGGGTGGTCTGGCCAGTCGCGCATCATGCTGGTCAGGAAATCGCCGGCCCACGCCATTGCATCGACCATGGCGGCCGGTGTCGGCAGCGGACGCGGTGCCTCCATGCCGATGCGCTCAATGGACAGCTGCGCCGGTGTCTCATCCCAGTGGTCAAAGCCCTGGCGGATGAATAGCTTGCGCGAACCCGCAGTGGTCGCAAGCCAGTTCGGGCCGCGCTTTTCGCCACCGATATAGAGCTCGAAACGGCCGTCCGCGGACGTTTGGATCTGGTGTTTGAACAGGCTGGCTTCCGGAACATCGCCAAACGGTTCGTGCAGGCTAGGCCAGGTCGTGCCGGGCTGCGTCGCCGGGCGCGGCCCCTGCACGGTGATATTGAGAAAGCGCGCGGTACCGGTAGTGCCAGTGATCCTGTAGACGTGCTGGCCGTCGATCCATGCCTGCCGGTAGGTGAAATCCGCTGCGTCACCGCCCAGCTTGCGCGTGGGTGTGCAGAACGCATGCAGCAGCGGATAGCGAGTGTCCTTTGTCTCCAGCGCCAGATCGAAGGCCTGGCCGAGATTCTGTGTCAGGAAGCGAAACGCATCGGCCCGTTGCAGAGCGTTGGCGGGATTATGCTCCTTGAACACCTGTTCGCCTGCCCCGCGCAGTTGTGCGCAGAACGTCACCCAGGCTTCGCGCAGGGCCGCGTCATCGGGACAATCACCAAACGCCATACCGTTTCCTTCAGGCCTTGAGTTGAGTTAGGAGAGTACTCACGTGAGCCGCCGCCCGCGCCACCGCAGATGGGCCTTCTGCTTCGATACGGGGACCGAGAAGTTCCAGGTCGAAAGCGCCCGTATAGCCGGCGTCCAGCAGTGCTTTGACAAGGTGCGCCAGCGGGATAGCACCATCGCCCGGCACCGCCCGCGCCGGCAGCGCGCGGTCACCGTACACGTAGTCAGAAAGCTGGACCAATTGGCAGCGTGGCATGGCACGTGCGAACAGTGCCGGCAGATCCGCCTCGGCCCAGCAGAAGAACAACTCGATGCAGACGCCCACGTTAGCCATTTCCGCGAGCGCAATCGTATCGATGAGCGAGTGGGCGATATGAATATCTGCATACAGTGCCGAAGCACTTTCGATCGCCAGTTCGATGCCCGCTGCTTTGGCCTGGTCAACACAGGGCGCAATCGCTGCGCAGAAGTTGTCGGCTGCATCCTCCCAGGCTAGCCCACCATGACCGCCGGTCAGCATGTAGATGGAGCGGGCGCCCAGTTCGGCGGCACAGTCGATCAGTCGCGCCAGCGATTCGCGCGGCTCGTGCCAGTCGTTGCGCTCTCCCGCGAGGTGGCCAGCCTTGAAGAGATGGGCAATGGTCTCCACAGACATGTCACCGTCAGCCAATGCCTGACGCGCCTCCGCCAGCCCACCCG
>JANPDE010000189.1:0-1514 GCA_031431315.1 Haliea sp. | reverse complement strand
CACCTTCATGGAGGCTTATTTTTTTTCGCATTGTCGGTTTGGTCTGGTTCAACCAATGTTCGACAAAACGCGCCAGCGTTTTGGACGAAGAGCGCTACGACGAAGCCCCGCAGGGGTTTGATGGCCACATCGCACGCGGTGCAGGGACATCCTATACCGGATCTTCGGTGGTGCAGCAGGTACCAAAACGTGCTGAGTGAGCAACAGTGTAACGAGTTTCAGTCTCAAGGGTATTTACTCTCCGGAGCCGAAGGCAGTTTGGCTGCGCAGCTTTCCTCCAATGACCGTTTCATGCGGCTGTTGGCAACGTCCGGTCTCTCGCCGGATCCCGCGCTTGATCGTCATCTCGATGACCTGCTCACCTACAGACACTGCACTGCACCGGCCATTGTCGAACGCATGGCGGCGCTCTTGATACAACGCCGAGGCGCTCAATCGTGGGCGTTGAAATCCAAACTCCGGTTGCGCGTTTCCGGCAGGAACAACACTCCGACGACAAGGGTCATCGCGGCGACGCCGATCGGATACCACAGGCCGTAATAAATGTCTCCGGTCGCTGCCACCATCGCAGATGCCACCAGGGGCAGAAAGCCGCCGAACCAGCCATTGCCGATGTGGTAGGGCAATGACATCGAGGTATAACGAATATTGGTCGGGAACAGCTCGACCAGGAAAGCCGCAATCGGCCCGTAGACCATGGTCACATACAACATCAACAGGCACAGCAATAGCAACACCATCGGTTTGTTCATGTGCGCAGGATCCGCTCTGCCAGGGTAGCCGGCGGTGACCAGCGCGGCTTGGTAAGCGGCCTCATCAAAGCCGGTCAGCTCGACATCGTTAATTTTTACCAGCACCTGATCCGGACTGCCCGCCGGCAAATCCACCGACTGATACACCACACCATTTTTGGCCAGAAAGCTTTTGGCTTTGTCGCAATCGCTCGGCATGTAGGAGGGTGACGGAATGATGACGAAATTGCAGTTGGTCGCGGCCACCGTTACCGAATTGGTAGTATGTGCCGCCGCCAGTGCAGGATTGGCATACAAGGTGAGCGCTTTGAAAATGGGAAAGTACGTCACGATAGCGAGCGCGCACCCGGCCATCATGATCCACTTGCGACCAAGCTTGTCGGACAGCTTGCCGAAGACAATAAAGAATGGCGTGGCCACTGCTAACGCTATGGCGATCAGGATGTAGGACTCCTGAAACGGCACTTTCAACGTGGTCGACAGGAAATATAGCGCGTAAAACTGGCCGGTGTACCAGACCACGCCCTGCCCTGCTACCGCACCAAACAAGGCCAGGAACACATACTTGGCATTTGGCATGCGAAAAAAGCTGTCTCGGATCGGTGAGGTAGACGCATGACCGCCCGCCTGCATTTCTTTGAACAGCGGCGATTCATTCAGCTGCAAGCGGATGTACACCGATACCCCCAGCAAGCCGAGCGAAAGAATAAACGGAATGCGCCAACCCCATTGCTTGAAGCTCGCCTCGTCCATGGCGAGCCG
>JANPDE010000188.1:0-4539 GCA_031431315.1 Haliea sp. | reverse complement strand
GAAGTCCTTCGGTAGCATGGGCGTCGGGGTTGATGCCCTGCTCCATTTCACCGATCGTTTTGTTTAGCTGTGCAGGAGATTCAGCGCGAATGCGCGCGGCTTCAGCGGCTAATTCGTCGTCGGACTCGCTGGCCATGCTGGCTCCCTTGGCTTCTTCCGCATAGGTTTGCCCGTTGGCGTCGCGGCAGGGTTCAAGTCCGTCACCTTCGCCGCAGACTTGAACCGCACCGTTTTCAACCGTAACGCTCTCCTCTACCACGTTGGTGTCAGAGTCGGGCTGTGCGAGGGCGCTGGCCGGCGGCAGGATCAACAGCAATGCAGCAGTAAGGGCAATGTGGCTTGGGTTCATCGGTGTTCTCCTGGGAACGTATCCCGTTTGTGCTGTAAATCGGATACTGATCAACAGCAGTATGCCAGCTCCTCGCATTCGATCACACCCCGTACATCAGGTCGATGGTGTGTACCATATAGGCGAACTCCACGCGCGCTCCTGGATGATTTTCTGGTGCTCGGCGGCACAACAGTTTTCCATTCCCGCCGGAATACTCTGAGGATTGTCACAGCGCACTCCGGCAGCGGCGCAGATGCGCTGGCTCCAGCGGCAGCTGGGGTTCTCCAGTACACGGGTATAGTAGAAGGCCTGTGCCGCGGGGTTGAAGTGGTTGTCCTGCCACACGCGGCACAACTGGCTGTGGCCGCCGCCCGAAGGCTCGCAGGTATTGATGTCCACGCTCGCGTCATTGTCACCGCCGGCCACATCCAGCACCTGCTCGTGTAACTCGCCAGCCTCATACCAGCCTTTGATCAGCTGGATGCGTTGCAGCGGACTGCCGGGGTACTCCGCGGTGCCGTTGTCCATGCTGGCCGATATCAGGAAGCGCGGCGCGCGCCCGCCGGAACTTGCCGGTGGCAGGTCGCCACCCATGGGTACGCCGCCGGCATAGCCCTGCGCGACCATGTCGCCCGACTCACACAGCGTGTCAGGATAGTCCCAGCCACCGAAAAACCGCAGTATCGGGCGGGTGCCGCTGGTGGCATAGGCTTCGCGCCGCTGCATGGCACTGAACAGGGCATCACGGCTGTTCTCTTGCGCATACAGTACAGCCAAGCCGCCCGGGCCGAACTCCAGTTCATCCGGCAGTCCTGACGGCACGCCATCCCGAGCACCCGTCCCGGCGCCGCCGTGGCCCGGATGATTTTTTTCCATGGTGAGGCCGGGGGCCGCGATATGGGTATCGGTGCTGGAAATCAGGCCGTACTTGAAGCTGTTGGCGCCCAACTCGGCCTGTTGCTGCAGGCCTTTCTTCAGCGCGTAACGCAGGAAGTTGGCCTCTGCCGGTGGCGCAGTGACAGGGATCAGCTCTTTCCCCAGCAGGGGGCTCAACCAGCCCAGCGTATCAAACCGCAGGGCTCCGGTATTCTTGCCGCCGAAGCGGTCATAACCCATCAGCTCGAAGTTACAGTACTCGTCCTCTGACCAGGTCGGCAGGCGGCTGTCACACTCCGATGAACCCTTGTGCTGCATGACTTCAAACAGCGGGTTCCAGCGCGCTCGACGCGTCGCTTCGGCTACAGTCACAGGTTCACTGGGAATCTGCCCGTTGGTGATGCGGGCGGATTCAAACATCAGCCCACCCGACAGGTTGGAGTTGTGCGGAATGGCCACCGCGTCGCACCCGGGCTTGCCCGCCACACACTCCTCGTCCAGATAGTCCCACAGCTGCACCTGGGAAGGGGTTTCCAGCCAGCTCATGGCGCGATCCGGCACCTGCTGATTGCGGAAAATCACGTTGTGGTGCAGGTTCTGTCCGGTTTCGCCACCGGCAGTCCACTCATAGCCCACGAAACTGGTGAAACTGCAGTCGCTGCTGCGATCATAGGCGTCCTCTGCGGCCTGCTGTATGCGCTTCCAGGTATCTGCTGCCTGCGCGCTGCAGATCTCATTGTTGTCACCGCACAGTCCCCAGCGGTGCTTATAGCTCAGGCCTGCAGCGCCAAACGTCCAGAATGAGTACTGTGGAAAATAGCGATGGATCAGGCACACCGGATGCCAGTAACCGGGCTCTCCCTCGGTAGTGCACATCTGCACTTCCCCCAGAAATTCGGAGTGATCGGTGACCGCGGTGAAATCCAGCGGGCGATCCAGCTTTATGGTGCGGGTGGCGCGGTTGTTCTCGTCATAGGGCTGGATACCCATGGCTGCGCCCTGGGCGAAGCGATAGGCGTCGGCCGGTGTGTTGCGCGTGTCCTGGCTGCTGGCGTCAAACGACCAGGCAGTGTGTACGTGGAAGTCGCCAAACAGGGGGCGCCGCTGGGCGGTGTAGTTGTTGCACGGTGCGCGCTGCTCGGTGCGTTTGAAGGGTGGCGGTGCCGAGGCTTCCTCTGCTGCGGGAGGTGTGTTGATGGGTTCCGCCCGGAGGGCGCTCGCAACGGCCACGGTTGTCGCCAGGATCAGGATTCTGCGCATGGACATACTACGTTACCTTTAAAAAACCGGTAGATAAAATTTCTCTCGCGTCGCCGTGGTGCGCGGCCCGTTATATGTCGGTTAAACCCTGTCGGCGTAACCACGCCGTACAGGTTTGCTCCGCGGTGCGCAGCTGTTCGTGCTGACCGAGGTAGTAGTGCGTGGCACCAGGAATTTCGACAAATTCCTTGTTGTGGTTGGCCACCGCGTCAAACAACCTGCGCGCATGACTGGGCGTGCAGGCGTCGTCCGCCAGGTTGCTGATGACCAGTGTGGGCAAACTCATATGGGCGGCATCGGTAAGGCCATTGGCATTGGAATCGTCATAACTCCACTGCGACAACCAGCTGCGCAGTGTGGTGAAGCGGGCCAGGCCCACAGGCCCATTGTTCACCACCCTGGGGTCGCCGAGAAAGCAGGTGTTGGCCTGGCGCTCGTTGGGGTCGATGGTCAAGTCCCGCCACACCGGCGCGGCCATGGTGCCGTGCACGGTGAAGGCGAATTCATCATTGGGTCGGCCCTGCGCGTTTAACTCGGCCAGCTTGTTCCTGACCCAGGCGGTAATACGTCGGTTGCGGGCGATCTGCGCTGCTTGATAGCGCGCCTGAAATGCCGCGCTGTAGGGTGGTTGGTTGGGATTGTCCCCATTGTACAGGTCCAGTTCGGAGTCGCGCACTTCGGGGCGTGCCTCATCCAGTATCGAGGCGTCCATCCACTCCGTTAATGTCAGTGCGCGGCTGACATGGGCGGCCAGTAGCAGCATGCCATCCGCCGGTATGAGCTCTTCCTCCTGCAAATTAGGCGGATCGCCCGCGGGTGTGCAGGTGACGGTGGCGTGCTCGGCCTGGCGCTGGTAGAACAGGGCCAGCGAGCCACCACCGCTCCAGCCACCCAGGATGACCCTCTTGTAGCCGAGTCGATCTTTCGCGTCCCGGATGCACTCGCCCAGGTCCACCGCCACTTTTTCCATAATCAGCGCCGTGTCGTTATTCGGGTAGCGACTCTGGCAATAGATGACATGGTGGCCTGCTTTGGCCAGTGCCATCGGTAACGGCAGGTACTCACCGCCGCCGATGGGGTGCATAAATACAATCACTGTGTCGGATTTGGAAGCGGGCGGCCGCAGCAGGTGGGCGCGCAGTACCACCCTATCAACGCCGCCGTACACGTCCTTGAAGCCTGGCGATTTTTCCTTGAACAGCAACAAATACGGCGTTCTTTCGATGCCCTTGTCAACATCGACAAACATCACGCGTTCTCCGACGGCGATTTTTTGGCGGCCTTGCGCGTGGCCCTGAGCGCGGTGCAGCGCGCGTCAATGGCGTCGGCGCCAAAGAGTTCAATCTTGCGCGCCCGTGTGCTGGCCGTCCAATCGGCGATTTGCTCGCGCGCCGTGCGCTTTTCTTCCAGGAGTACGGCGTCATGCTGGTCGGATTTGTGCGTGATTTCCAAGGCGTAACCATTTGGATCGAAAAAATAGACGGACTCCACAAAATCGTGGTTGATGGGTCCAAAAATAAAATCGCCGGCGGCGGCGATCTTCTCCTTCCAGGCCAGCATCGACGCGGCGCTGTTCGTTTCAAAGGCGATGTGGATATCGAAGCTGTCTTTCAATGCAAAGTGCTCCGGTTTGGCGTGACCCGGTTCGTCAAAAAACGCAATGTAGTTGCCATCGCCAAGTTCCAGGAAGAGGTGCAAAAACGGTCGCTCCTGCTCAGTGCCAGGCGACTTTTCCAGGGTCAAAGCAGCCGCCAGCTTCAAGCCCAGGACATCTTCGTAAAACCAGCGCGTTTGTTCGGCGTCGCGGCAGCGCAGCGCCAGGTGGTGCATGCTTCCCAGTGGTCTGAGCGCGGCAGTTGTATCATGCATAGCGGTTTCCGGTTCTTCCAGTGTTGTTTTTATCGATTGCCTATCGCCTTCAAGGATAGCAGCGCGAGCAGGCGAAAGCACCCGCCGCCCTGTTCGAATGTACCCAAGCTGTGCCGGTCGGGCTACACTATTACAAAAGGGAGAGCCCCTGGCTTTGCCGGGGAGGCACTCTGGCGCAGTGAACTCAACAGTTGTGACGTACG
>JANPDE010000187.1:0-3947 GCA_031431315.1 Haliea sp. | reverse complement strand
GCTCATCAGTCCGCACTTGAAGGACAGTGCGGCGGACGAACAACTGTTGCAGCGCGACGACTAACGGAGAATCCGCCCCGCATGTACTACGCGATACTGTGTGAAGACGTTGCCAACAGCAAACCCCTCCGCCAGAGCGCGCGCCCGGCACATCTGGCGCGCCTGCAGGTGCTGGCAGATGAGGGTAGGCTGCTGGCGGCGGGTCCGCACCCGGCACTGGATACGGAAGATCCAGGAGAAGCCGGGTTTACCGGTAGCCTGATCGTCGCCGAATTTGACAGCCTGGAGGCTGCTACTGCGTGGGCCGACTCCGATCCCTACGTGGACGCCGGCGTGTTCAGCAAAATTACCGTCAAGCCCTACAAACTGGTGTTGCCCTGAGCTTCATCTTGTTCCTCCAGCGGGTTACAGTAGCCCTTGCTGCACGCTAAACTAGAAACCGGCCTGACGGCACTGTTGTTCCCATCCATTCCAGCGCTAATAAAAGGAGCCCACATTGCGATTCTCTGTGCCTCTGTTGTTGTTTTCGGTATTAATGTCTGCCGCCAGCCTGGCACAGGACCTCCGCTATATTAGCGGGGACCAAGCGGTTGCGCTCCGTGGTGGTCCCGGCGAGAACTACACCGTTGTCTACCGGGGCGTCCCGCCGGCTACCCGCGTCACCGTTGCACGCACCTCCGATGATGGCCTGTGGGCTGACATCACTGCGGACAGCGGTATTACCGGCTGGATACCAACCCAAGACCTGGTGCTGGAGCTGCCAGCGCAAAATTCACCCGTTGCAGCCGCAAACCCTCTGGTGGGCGCGGAGGACACTAAGGCCAGAACAGCTGCCAAGCTCAACAACGACGCAGACGCCGGGATCGCTGCACCGACCTCGAACGAGGCGGAATTACTCAATCGCGTTACCACCTGCGATGCCGAGTTCAATGCCGTTGCCCAGGAACTGCATCAACTGAAGCAGGTCGCCGGCAACGCGGTACAGCTGGACATAGACAATCACCGGCTGGTGGAGGAAGCGGAGAACCTGCGCTCTGATGTGGGCATGCTGCAGGCGGAAAACCAGCGCCTGCTGGATAAAGTCAAGAGCCAGGACTTTATGAACGGCGCCCTGGCGGTCCTGCTGGGCGTCGGCATTGCCTTGGTTGCGCCCCGCCTGATGCCGCAGCGACGCAAGAATTCTGGCTGGACCTAACCTGGCCGGAGCTAACCCGGCCGGACCTAACCCGGCCGGACCTAAAGGAGATCACGATGTTGAGAATGGTTTTGCTGTGCCTGTCCCTACTACTGCCCGCCACTGCGCTCGCGGATGTCGCACCGGCCAACAACCCCAGGGTAGTCATAAAAACCAGTGAAGGGGACATCACCGTGCAACTGCGGGCTGACAAGGCGCCTGCCACGGTCGCAAATTTCCTGGCCTATGTGGACAGCGGTTTTTACAACGGCACAATTTTTCATCGGGTTATACCCGAATTCATGATACAGGGTGGCGGCTACGGGCCGGACATGAAGGAGAAAACCACCCGGGAACCCGTCGCCAATGAATCCGGCAATGGCCTGCACAATCTTCGCGGCACTCTCGCCATGGCGCGCACCAATGATCCTGATTCCGCTACCTCCCAGTTTTTTATCAACCAGCGCTCCAACTCGCGGCTTGATGGGGCCCAAGGCCGTCCGGGCTATACGGTATTCGGTGAAGTGATCCAGGGCATGGATATCGTGGACTTCATCACCACCGCGCCCACCGGCCAGGTGGGTGCGATGGGCGATGTGCCCAAGCAGGACATCGTCATCAAAGAAATCCTGCGCCAGCAACCCTGATGATCGCGTTGAGTGTAAACCTCAATAAAATTGCCCTGATCCGCAATTCGCGAGACACGGCCAACCCGGATGTTCCACAGCACGCCCGCATGTGCGTCGACGCCGGCGCGGACGGCATTACGGTGCACCCGCGCCCGGACCAACGCCACATACGCGTGCGCGACTGCTTTGACCTGGCCGCGATGCTGGATGTGGAATTTAACATCGAGGGGAACCCGACCACCGGACCTCGTCGCAGCGAGCGCACAGGCGTGGAGGACTACCCCGGATTCATGGCGCTGGTAAAAGAGATTCGCCCGACGCAGTGCACCCTGGTGCCCGACGGTGACGGACAACTGACCTCGGATCACGGCTTTGACCTGCACCGGGATGGCGAGTGTATCGCACCACTGGTGCAGGAACTGCAATCCCTGGGGATACGCACCAGCCTGTTTATGGACCCGGACCCGGACCAGATCCGCCTGGCGGCGCAGACCGGCACCGACCGCATTGAGTTGTACACCGAATCCTATGCGCGGGCATGCCGGCTCGGCCAGGATGTGGATGCCGTGTTCCGGCGATTTGTGCAGGCGGCGGAAGTAGCAGCGGAGGAAGGCCTGGGTGTCAATGCAGGCCATGATCTGGATCTTGGGAATCTGCCGCGCTTCGCCACCATCGCGGGCTTGCGAGAGGTTTCTATCGGCCACGCCCTCACGGTAGACGCGATTCGCATGGGTCTGGCCGCAACGATAGCCGCTTACCAGCGCGCGCTGGGCAAGCACTGATGGATGCACGTTTACAGGTCCTCCTCGACAAGCAGGAGATCATTGAGCTGATACACCGCTACTGCAACGCAGCGGATCGCCACGATCACGACAAAATGCGCGCGCTCTATCACGAGGATGCCATCGACGATCACGGCGCCTTTTTCAAGGGTCTCGCGATGGAGTTCATCGACGCGCTGCCTGCCATTCAGGCGCCGATGCTGATCCTGCACCACAACGTCACCACGGTAAATATCACCGTGGAAGGCGACTACGCCGAAGGCGAGATCTACGTGCTGGCGTTTCACCAGGTGCAAACCGAGGACCGGCCTGTGGACCTGTTAATCGGAGGCCGCTATTTCGACAAATACGAAAAACGCGCAGGCGTTTGGAAATTCAGTCACCGCGCGGTGGTCGCCGACTGGGCTACCAGCAACAACCCCTCGACCGTGTGCCTCAAGCACCCGATGATCGAGGGTTCGCACATCGGCCGGCATGGCCTGGACGACCCCTCCTATACATTCTTTCGCCTGTTAAAACGGGGCCGCGGCTAAGCGAAAAGTCCCCGCAACCACACGATGACAATTGTACAAGCCCTGCGAATCAATGGATAATTCCGGATTCGATTGAAGCCTCCCCAACCGGTGGGCACGTTTATCGACGGAAGTACTATGGACAACACACCGCGGCATATCCAATTGATGGACACCACTCTGCGCGACGGGGAGCAAACCCAGGGCGTGTCCTTTTCGCCTGAAGAGAAGGTCAATCTCGCCAGGGCACTGCTGCAACAACTGCGGGTAGACCGAATCGAAGTGGCGTCAGCCCGCGTTTCAAAAGGGGAGATGGAGGCAGTCTCCAGCATCAACCAATGGGCACAGCAACAGGGTCTGGGTGATCGCATTGAAGTACTTGGTTTTGTCGATCACACCAAAAGCGTCGACTGGATCCTGCAAGCCGGTGGACAGGTCATCAACCTCCTCACCAAGGGCAGTGAAAAACACTGTCGGGAACAGTTGGGGAAAACACTGAACCAACATGTGAGTGAAATATTGCGCACTGTGGACTACGCGCTGACCAAAGGACTGCGCGTCAACGCTTACCTGGAGGACTGGTCAAACGGTTATTGCAACAGTCGTGACTACGTGTACACGATGATGGATCAGCTCAAGGATTGTGGCATCCAACATTTCATGCTGCCCGATACGCTGGGCGTCATGTCCCCCGAAGAGGTCTTCGACAGCATCAGCGACATGAAGGCACGCTACCCACAGCAGCAGTTCGACTTTCACCCCCACAACGATTACGGTCTGGCCACCGCCAACGTGATGGCGGCGGCGCGCGCCGGAATCAGTACCGTACACTGCACAGTCAAATGCCTGG
>JANPDE010000186.1:0-1938 GCA_031431315.1 Haliea sp. | reverse complement strand
CTTGAGATACATCGGCGCCTCCATGTGCACGAAGGGCAGCGGTACGAACTCCGTAAATCCCCCGGTACGCTGCTGCAGTTCCCTGATATGCAGCAGGTGGCTGGACCAGTGCCACGGCCTGTCAATATGGCCATACATAATCGTGGCGGTGGTGCGCAGGCCCTCTGCATGGGCCGCCGCCATGACCTCCAGCCATTGCGCCGTATTGAGTTTGTCAGGGCAGAGATCGGCGCGCACGTCATCGTGCAGAACCTCCGCGGCAGTGCCCGGTAAAGTATTCAATCCCGCCAACCGCAGTTGGCGCAAAAACGCCGGAACACTGATCCCGAGGGTCGCAGCGCCCTGCCATACTTCCAGCGGCGAAAAGGCGTGGATATGCATCCTGGGAGCAACGCTGCGCACGGTGTGCACAATATCCAGGTAGGTCTGGCCGGTGTAATCGGGGTGAATCCCACCCTGCATACAGACTTCCGTCGCACCCCGCTCCCAGGCCTCGAGACAACGACCGGCGATATCCTCCGCGGTAATATCGTAGGGCCGGCCGCGCAGGTTCTCGCTCTGCTTGCCCTTGGAAAACGCGCAGAACTGGCATTTGAAATAACACACGTTGGTGTAGTTGATATTGCGATTGACGACGTAGCTTACGGTGTCACCGCTAACCTGCTGCCGAAGTGCATTGGCCTCGCCTACCACGAATGCAAAGTCAGAGCCGCGAACATTGAACAGGCGGGTGACGTCCGTCTGCGTCAGATCACCAGTCTCACAACAGCGCCTGACAATTTCGCGCACCTCGGGTGATGTTTCATCCGCACGTGGCGCGCTCGCCATCAGCCTGGCTTCGATCAGAGGCACCGGGTGCTCCTCACCGGGTACCCAGTCGTCGCGGCGCGCAAAGCCGGCGGCATCCGAGAGTCGTAGCACAGCCGTTTTCAGCCGCTCATCCAGCCAGCGTTCGCCCTCGACCACGTATGCCGGATACACCGTCAAGCGTTGTTCCAGAAATTTTCCGGCGGCGGCGGTTTCTGTCGCCAGGCGCTCCAGGTGTGGCCAGGGTGCTTCCGGGTTTACATAATCCGGGGTCAATGGCGAGACACCGCCCCAATCGTTGATCCCGGCCGCGATCAATTGCGGCAGGACTCCGGGACTTAAGTTGGGTGGTGCCTGGATATTCATGTGTGAGCCAAACACCAGGCGCGCCACCGCAATCGTCCATAACAATTCGTTGAGGTCCGGCTCCGGTGCCGCCGCCATCAGGGTGCCTGGCTTGGCGCGAAAATTCTGTACGATAATTTCCTGCAGATGGCCGTAGCAGTCGTGGACCTGGCGCAGTGCTAGCAAGGCTTCGATCCGTTCGCGGCGGGTTTCGCCAATACCGATGAGTATCCCCGACGTAAACGGCACTGCCGCCTGGCCCGCCAGCGCCATGGTCTGCAGCCGCCTGGTCGGTTCCTTATCGGGTGAACCGTAGTGGGGCATGCCCTTCTCGCATAAACGCGAGGAGGCGGACTCCAGCATGATACCCATTGAAGCGCTCACCCGGCGCAAGCTTGCAATCTCGCCCGCTTCCATGCAGCCAGCGTTAATGTGCGGTAGCAGTCCGGTTTCCGCCAGCACCCGGCCGGCGACCTCCCTGACATAGTCCAGCGTGCTGGCGAACCCCATTGCCTTGAGTGCCTGGCGCGCGGCGCTGTAGCGCAGCTCCGGCTTTTCTCCCAGGGTGAACAGCGCTTCCTGGCAGCCCATGCTCGCGCCCTGGCGACAGAGCTCCAGAACCTCCTCGACGGGCAGATAAGGCTGGTCAATTTTTTTGGGCGTGCGCGCGAACGTACAATAGTGACAGACATCTCGGCACAGATGGGTGAGTGGAATAAACACCTTGCGGGAATAGGTGACCACATTGCCGTGGCCGCGATCACGCAGTACGGCTGCTGTCTCGAC
>JANPDE010000185.1:0-3268 GCA_031431315.1 Haliea sp. | reverse complement strand
CGGTTTTCATGCCACCATCATGGCTTACTCAAGGAACGATCCGGAACTCACGTGACCATAACAAAATCCACGCAGGCTTTTTTTGCAGCCATCTGCGCGCTCCTGTTCACCTCTCTCGTATGCGCCTCGGTGGTCAACGTAGAAAACTACGGATACCCCATCACTGACCGCTTCGAGGCCACTGTCATAGGTACGCCGACCGAGTTCGAAGCCCAGTTGCCGGCGACTATTCCATTCAAGGAAAAACGCATTACGATATTCCCTGACCGTGCTACGCCGGACGTATTTTTTTACGGCAGTGAGCTGCTTTATTCCGTGGCGCTGCAGAAGCACGATGCTCCATTGATATTTCTCATCGCAGGAACTGGTGCCGCACACAACGGTAGTAAGAACAAAAATATGGCCAGGGCGTTTTACCAGGCTGGCTTCCATGTAGTCTCCATTTCGTCTCCAACCTTTAACAATTTTGTGACCGCCGCCTCCAAAACCGGCGTGGTGGGCCACGCTGAAAAAGACGCGGAAGATCTCTACCGTGTGATGGAAATGATCTGGGCAGAACTCAAGACGGACGTCACTGCCACGTCGTTCAACCTTACGGGATATAGCCTGGGCGGCTTCAACGCTGCTTTCGTATCGAAGCTGGACGAAGATCGCCGGTCTTTTAATTTTAAACGCGTGCTGCTGATTAATCCGCCGGTATCGATTTACAACTCTATTTCGCTCCTGGATCGCATGAGCCAGAACATCCCTGGCGGCGTCGACAATTTTGACACTTTCGTGGACAATCTCATTCACGCGTATACCACTGTGTACAAGGAGTCCACCGACGCTGTCGGTGACGATTTTCTCTACAAAGCCTATAAAGCGCTGGACTTGAAAAACGAGCAACTAGCCGCATTGATTGGCACTTCATTTCGCATCTCATCGGCTTCTCTGGTATTTACTTCCGATGTCATGACTGATTACGGCTACATCAAACCTAAGGGGCTACCGCTGAACCGTTACAGCGACCTCAGCGAATACAACGATGTCGCTGTGCGACTGGGCTTTACTGATTACTACCATGAGTTTTTTTACCCTTACTATCAGGCTGACTATCCGGGCATAACACGCGAGGAATTTATCGCAGCCATTAGCCTGAAGGGCATCGCCGATTACCTGCGCACTGCGAAGAAGATAACGGTAATGCACAATGCTGACGACGTCATCCTCGAGCCCGGTGAAATCAACTTCTTTCGCGACGTGTTTGGCGACAGGGCCACGATCTAACCGCATGGCGGTCATTGCGGCAATATGAATTATCGCGACAACGTTGCCCACATGGTTGCCGCATTTACCGACGGAGGGGCCCTGTGATGTCACGGTTCCTTCTATGTATCTCGATTCTGGTTTTAACGATATTGCTCAGCGCTTGCAGTAGCGGCCCTACTCCACAACCGCAAGCAGCTGACTACCCGGAGCCAGTGTTCATCGCCAAGCGAGTGCTGCCACCCAATCACGCCGACATCACATGGGTTTATGATCCATGGGAGCCAATGAACAGGCGTATCTATATTTTTAACTACCATTTCGACCAGATAGTATTCCTGCCCGTGGTGCGTGGTTATGAGGCTGTAGTGCCAGGCGTCGCGCGCACCGGTGTGCATAACTTCTTCAACAACTTTGAAGATGTGACCACGATGTTCAACTCCGTCCTGCAACTCAGCCCCAACAAGTTGTTCCAGAGCACTGGGCGCGTTGTCGTCAATAGCACGGTCGGTTTGTTCGGTTTGGTGGATGTCGCCAGCGCAATGGAGATTCCTCGGCCAGAAGAAGACTTTGGCCAAACACTGGGCTACTGGGGCTCCGGCCAGGGACCCTTCCTGGTTATTCCCTTTCTGGGACCTTCGAATCTACGCGATGGCGTAGGCAAGATACCTGACTTCTATCTACAGAGCACCGTCAGGGACGAGGTTTTGTCCGATCCTGTGAATCTGGGGGCGACTATACTCTCCCCAATTGACACACGGGCCAACACCGCCTTTTTTTACTACGAAAACGGATCAGCCTTCGAATATGAAATGGTGCGATGGCTTTTCTCCACCAAGCGCGAACTGGATATCATGCAATAATAGCGGGGACCAAAGTGATTCGGCATCTACTCCTAACCTGTTTTGTCTTCGCTCTTGCGCTATCTGGTAAAGCGCAGTCGGCCGAAGAGGCCATTAAGATCGGCACGACTCAGTCACTCACCGGACACTACAGTGAGTTCGGGATAGAGCAGTTGCGTGGTTTGCAAATGTGGGCGGCGGACGTGAATGCCCGCGGGGAGCTACTGGGACGACCTGTTGAAGTGGTGCATTACGACGATGGTTCCCGGGATGCCGGTAGTGTGGCGGGCTTTGAAAAGTTGTTAACCAAGGATCAGGTGGATTTTCTGGTTGGCCCCTACTCGTCTTCGCTCACTTTAAAGGCCAGCCTCGTAGCCGAGAAATACAACACGCCCATGGTGTCCACCGCTGCCTCCGCCGAGGAAATCTGGAGTCGGGGTCTGAAAAATATTTTTGGCGTGGATACGCCTGTCGATGACTACCTCAATAGTCTGCACATCGCCGCAGATGCGGGCGCTAAAACCATCGCCCTGATTTACGCACGTACCGAATTCGGTGAAGAGCTGGCGGCGAGTTCACGAAGGAAAATGGAAAAGCATGGGCTCAAGCTCGTGCTGGATGAGGGCTATGCACCCGAACAGCGTGACTTCGCTACGCTGGCAAAGCGCTTAGGAAAGGTTGACGCAGATGTGGTCTTTGGCATCTCCTATCTGGATGACTCCATAGCGATAGTGCGTGCCCTTAAGAAGGAGGGAGTAAAACCTAACATGTTGGGCTTCACCGTGGGGCCGGGACTGCGTGAGTTCGGTGATCAGCTAGGCATCGACGCAGAAGGCGTGGTGGGTGTGGTGCAGTGGCTGCGCGGCTCGCACCAGCCTGGCGCACAAGATTTTGCATATCGCTTTGAACAACTCTACGGCTACAGTCCCGGAAGTTACGCGGTTCTGGGCTATAGCGCCGGAGAGATACTGGAAGCCGCCGTGCGCCTGGCAGGCACCACAGACCATGAAGCGGTGCGCGAGCAACTGCGGACCATGTACTTCCGTGCGCTGGTGGGTGCCTATCAAGTCGATGAGACTGGGCGCCAAAAGGACCGTCGCAATTATGTATTACAGTGGCAGAACGATCATCGTATTGTGGTGGCACCGGAAGAGATCGCACGGAATGCGCTGATTTAC
>JANPDE010000184.1:0-9359 GCA_031431315.1 Haliea sp. | reverse complement strand
GCTGGACCTGCATGACAGCAACCTGCACCTGTGGCATCAGGACGCCCGTGTGCAGAGCCCGGGCTACGCCCTGTTGCACGGCAAGGAGTATCTATTCGGCGCGCCAGCACGCGCCGCGGCGCGCTTGCAACCGCGGAATATCAACACGCGTTTCTGGTGGCAATTGAGCACCGAGGTGCTGCAGCCCGCCCTCGGCCCGGCCCGCCATACCGGCGATCTGGTCCATGCCCACCTGCGGCAGTTGCATCAGGAGGCAGAAAAGCCCGCTGAGGTCCTGTTGGCCGTACCGGGCAGCATGCAGCGCGAGCAGCTCGCCCTGCTGCTGGGCATCGTGCAACAGTGCCCGTTCGACGCCGTCGGCCTGGTCAATCGCAGCGTGGCGCTGGGCAGTCTCTACAGCCAGAGCGAGCGTCTTTTTCATCTGGAAATCCAGCTCCACCAGGCGCTGGTCACGGAGCTGGCCGGGCGCAACAACACCCTGGAGCTGCAACGTAGCACGCCCCTGCCCGGCTGCGGCCTGCTGCAATTGCAGGAGCGTCTGGTCGAGATTATCGCGGCCGAGTTTATGCGCCAGACGCGTTTCGACCCGCGGCACAAAGCGGCTACGGAACAGCAGCTATACGATGCACTGCCTGCGGCCCTGCGCGCCCTGCACAGCAGGGCAGAAACCAATGTGGATATCAACGGCTATCAGGCGCGGATCAGCGCCCAGCAATTACAGGTGGCGGGACAGCGCCTGTTTGACAGTGCCAGGGAGTGCATGGGCCTGTTGCGCCCGGACGATCATGTACTTGCGGACCCGCTGGCCGCGCTGCTACCGGGCCTGACCGCAGCGTTCACCAGACTGGATATAGTGGGGACGGACGATGTCTGTCGCGCCCTGCAGTTGCATCAGGAGCAATTGATCCAGCGCGACCAGGACCTGAGTTTCGTGACCACCCTGCCCTGCCTGCAGGAGAAAATTATCCCCAGGGCCGCACCGGTAACCAGACCCACTCACCTGCTACACAAACACGTTGCACGGCCATTGACTGCGTCCGGGACCGCCCTGGCCGGTGGCGGCGAAATCTACCTTGACCGGGACGGCTGGCAATTGCGCGGCGCCGACGCCGTGGTCAATGGCGCGCACTATCGTCCCGGCCAAATCCTGGCCAGCGGCGATACCATCACGATCGGTGCGGGTAGCGTGACCCTGTTGATCGAGGTGGTGGCCTAGCTGTCATGGCCAGGAAAACGCGCGAATTCAGTATCTTCAGCCTCAGTTTCCTGGACATCATGTGCTGCGGATTTGGCGCGGTATTACTGATTTTCCTGGTAATGAACCACGGCTTCAAAGACGCCTCGACCGAGGCGACCGAGAACCTGCAGTCTGAGGTAAATCTGCTTGAGGAGGACGTTAGCGAAGGGGATGAAGGCCTGGTGCGGCTGCGCAACACGCTGGCCGAAGTGGATCAGCAACTGGCGGACGCCCAGGGTCTGGCGACGCGGATAACACAGGACAAGGACCAGTACGAAGCCCAGATCGAGGACCGCAAGCGCGAGGGCTACACCGACAACAGCGCGATCGAGGCACTCAAGGCCGAGCTACTGGCGCTGGAAGCCGAGGTGCAGGAATTGCGCCAGGCCGCCACGCAAGATGTGGGCGGCGGCAATGCCCGTGCGTTCATCGGCGAAGGCAATCGCCAGTACCTGACAGGGCTAAAGCTGGGGGGCCAGAACATTGCCATACTGCTCGACACCTCGGCCAGCATGCTGGCCGACAAGGTGGTGCAGATCATTCGCCTGCGCAACATGGGCGAAACAGTCCAGCGCCGCGCGGAAAAATGGACCAGGAGCCTGGACACAGTGGACTGGCTGACCGCGCAATTACCCCTCGCCAGCAAATACCAGGTCATCACCTTCAACACCCAGGCTAACGTTGCGCTGGCGGGCACCGAAGGCAAATGGTTGGAAGTGGCCAATCAGGCACAGCTGGCCGATATGGGCAATGCGCTGCGCAAGCTCACCCCCGGCGGTGGCACCAGCCTGGAAAACGCCTTTCTGGCACTGCGTAAACTGTCGCCGGTGCCGGACAATATTTTCCTGATCACCGACGGCTTGCCCACGCAGGGCACCGCGCCCCCGCGCGGCAACAAGGTCAGCGGCCCCGAGCGGCAGAAGCTGTACGCACAGGCCGTGCGACAGTTGCCGGGCAGAGTGCCGGTGAACATCATACTGGCGCCCATGGAAGGCGATCCGATGGCGGCGGCGGAGTTCTGGCAGCTCGCCATGGCGACCCGGGGCTCCCTGCTGATGCCCTCGCGAGACTGGCCCTGATGGCACGCAGAAGACGCAGACCCCATCCTGAAGGTTCGCTGTCGTTCCTGGACGTGATCTGCTGCGGCTTCGGCGCGATGATTCTGCTGTTGATGCTGACCAAAACCACACAACCGCAGATCATCGAGGCTGTCGTTACAGAACTCAAGGGCAAACTGGCGGCGCTACAGGAACAACTGTTCGATCTGCGCGGCGAATCCAAAATTCTCAACCGGGACCTGAATGCCAAACAGGAACAACTGTCCGAGTACGAGCAGCGCATCGCGATCCTGCGCGGCCAGATGGCCAGCGCCAAATCGCGCCACGACAGCCTGCAGGTCGAGACCAGCGCTGATGCGGCCATCGCCGGGCAACTGGCCGTGGCGAAACAACAATTGACCCAGGAGATGAAGCGCCTGCTGGGTACGCAACATCAGTCGAAGAATCAACTGATAGGCGGCATTCCGGTGGACAGCGAGTACATTATTTTCATCATCGACACCTCGGGGTCGATGCAATACGCGTGGCCGCGCGTGGTCCGGGAGGTGGAAAACGTTCTGACGATCTATCCTTCCGTCAAGGGCTTCCAGATTATGAACGGTGTGGGCACTTACATGTTTGCCTCCTACCGGGGCAAGTGGATCAAAGACTCTCCCAAAATCAGGAGCCAGGTGTTGGCCAACCTCCGCAATTGGAATGTCTTTGACCCCTCAAACCCCGAGCAAGGGATAGTGGATGCGATCAGAACATTCTACGAACCCGGTAAAAAGATCAGCATCTATGTTTTTGGTGATGATTTCATGGGCGGCTCCACTGAACGACTGGTGCGCAGTGTTGAACGCATCAACAAAGCGGATGGCAAAGGGAATAGACTGGTGAGGATTCACGGTATCGGCTTTCCCCAGACGTATATGGCTACACAGCAAGTCACCCCGTCGGCTATAGCCTTTGCCAACCTGATGCGACAATTGACCTACCGCAATGGCGGCACCTTCGTTGGGCTGAATGACTACCGCTAAGCGCGTGCGCTACTGCACGCTGTGCGCCGCCCTGCTACTGCCGGGGCTGTTGGCCGGCTGCGGCCCAACCAAGGTTGTGGTGCAGGGCGATTTTCCTGCGCCGCTGATCGAACCGCTGCCGATCACCCTCGGCGTATGGTTTGACCCCGACTTCTCTGGCCATGAAATTTTCGACGAAGCCACCAGCAAGAGGGAATCCAGTTGGATCGTCAATACGGGCACTGCCCAGGTGCAGATGTGGGACACGCTGTTGGCAGGCATGTTTGAGAAAGTGGTGCGCCTGGAGGCCAGGCCGGGGCCCGGCCAGTCCCGCCCGGAAATAGACGCGGTGCTGATCCCCCACGTCGAGGAGCTACAGTACGCGATACCTGCCCATACCAATGTCAAAGTGTACGAAATCTGGATGCGCTACCGCTTTGAGTTGGTCACCACTGACGGCACGCCGATCGCCGAGTGGAGTATGTCCAGCTACGGAAAAACGCCGACGGCACTCCTGCAGAGCGACCAGGAAGCGGTAAACCTGGCTGCCGTGATGGCGCTGCGCGATGCCGGCGCTAACTTCGCCACGCATTTCACCAGAGTTCCCGCGGTGCAGGAGTGGCTGCGCGACAAAGGTGTGCACGCGAATGCACAGTCGCCGTGACCGACTGTGCGACGCGGTCATTTTCCCACGACGACGACTTGCTCCTCGACTCTTCCGTGCGCCGTAGTGAGATAGCCGAGAACCTGTTCGGCACCCACGCTATCGGAAAAATCTCGCAACTCCATGTCGTTACAGGTAAAGCTACCTGCAAGTGCGCGGCTGGCCATGTCATGGAACGAGTATGCATAGATAAGCGTATTCCGATATGACTGCAATACTTTCTGCAACTTCTTCACGTCATCACGGACAATTGCCCGGCAGACCTGTTTACCCACTGCATTACCCGCGTATTTTACGTTCACTGCATTGTCCGCCAGAACAAGTCCGGGTGAAAATGCCACCAATGCCATTAGAATGATTCTCATGGATTTCATATCACTTCTCCCAATATTCCAAGATAGTTAGATGTAAACCGGCTCCTGACAAGAAAACTGCCCACTCGCTTTCACGTCTCGGCAGTGGCGCATCAGCGCACTTTTTACTGGGGACATTATTGACGCGCATAGTGGTCTTCACCATTGCACTGACGCTTAGGCCAAAAGTTTATTTTGAAAAGGAACCGGGAGCGACGGGGTATTGATTCTCCATGGGGAGGAGCTACAGTACGTCATACCGATTGCAGAGCTCACTATGGCCAACCATGGCAAGACCCACACCGCGCTGCTGCAAAGCGATGAGGCCACGCTAAACTTGGCTGCCATGATTCGCTCCCTGCTGCTCGCTTCCGGTCTCACGCTGATCTCGGCCTGCGTGACCTCCACCGTAGACGAGAGGGTCTACAACGAGCCTACCCAGGGGATTGGCGATGCCAGCGTGGTCATCCTTGGCCGACGCCATGGCAGCGACTACGAAACGGAGCCCGATTTTGTAAAATGCGTGGGCGATCATATTGCCGCCGGCGACCAGTCGGTGACGGTCATCGGCGAGCTGGAGTTCCTGAATGCCCTGTACCCCTGGTTCGAGCCGCGCACCGCGCCCATGCACCCGGAGGATATCGAGCGGCTACTCGAACAAAAACCGGTGCAGGAAAAAATGGCGACGTTGAATGTTGAGTACATGATCTGGCTGGACGGCTCCACGGTGCGCTCCAGTGGGGCAGGGGCAGTGGCCTGTTCAGTGGGCGGCTGCTTTGGCTTTGGCACCTGGACCCAGGACGCCAACTACGAGGCCACGATCTGGGATTTCACCGACCGGGCGGAAGTGGGACACGTCAATACCAGCGCCACGGGCCAATCCTATTTGCCCGCGGTGATCGTACCCATCCCGATCATAGCGCCGGTACAGGGCACCGCCTGCGACGGGATAGGCGAGCAGTTGCTGGCCTTCCTGTCCAGCAAGTATTAGGCGGTGAACGTGGGCAACCCGGGTAACAGCGCGCTGGTTCTTGCTGGTCTTGTGGTGGCCCTGGCCCTGTTGGCGGGCTGCGCTGGCAGCGCGGCCACCGGCGCGGCGATGCACCAGGAGATGCTGGCCCAGCAAGCCGCCTACAACAACCCACAATTGCAGTCTTATGTAAACCGTGTCGGACAGCGCCTTGTCGCCAACAGCGAAGAATCCGACATACCCTTCACCTTTACCGTCATCGACAGTCCCGACATCAATGCCTTCGCCCTGCCCGGCGGCTATATCTACATCTACCGCGGCCTGCTGGCGTACCTGGAAAGTGAAGGCGAACTGGCCGGGGTGCTGGGCCATGAAATGGGCCATGTGACGTCCAATCATCACACCCGCCAGCAGACTGCGGCCGTCACCAACAAGGTCGTGGCAACTACCGCCTACGTGCTCACCGGCAGCGGTGACCTCGCCAGCGCCTCCGACATGTACGGCACCGAGTTGATCAGCGGCTACGGCCGCGACATGGAACTGGAGGCGGACGGAGTGGGCGCGCAGTACATGTACCAGTCCGGTTACAATCCCGACGCCCTGCTGGAAGTGATCAGCGTGCTCAAGGACCAGGAGCAGTTCCAGCGACTGCAAGCCCGGTCCGGCGGGAAAAAGGTGGCGACCTACCACGGGCTGTACTCCACTCACCCGCGTAACGACCAACGCCTGAAAAAAGTCATCAGCGCAGTCAGCGAGCTTGATGCTGGCGCGCAGCCTGATGATCCCTCCGTGCCCGGCGAATTCCAGCAGCATATCGAAGGCCTGGTATGGGGCGACAGCGTGTCGAGTGCGCGTGCGGAAAATCGCTACTACCACAACAAACTGGCTTTTACCTTCGAGCACCCCGAAGGCTGGACGGTGAACGCCGGCGCCAAGGCCATTGTTGCCAGCGCTGCGGATGGCAGCGGGCAGCTCACCATCACCGTGCGGCGCCGAGATCAGACGATGACACCCCGCGCGGTGCTTGAGGACACTTCCGCCGACACGCTCAGCGCAGAAGCAGCGCTGGACCAGGCCGGGTTGAAGGGTTACACCGCCATCGCCGGCAGCGGTGCCAGCGCCCGGCGAGTGGCGGCGATCGACTATAACAGCCTGTTTTTCCTGATCGAGGGCAGCGCGCCGGCGTTTGCCGCTGAGGATGCTGCTCTTCTCTCTATGATCGAAAGTTTCCGTCCGCTGCACCCCGGGGAGCGCCAGGTGGCGGGCGTTGGCCTCCGCATCCATTTCATCCAGGTCCCACAGGGCGCAACGATGACCAGCCTTGCCGCCGGTGCGCCGTTGCCCGCTGCAGAAGCACAACTCAGATTGCTCAACGGCCTCTACCCGCGCGGTGAACCGCGCACCGGCGATTGGATCAAGGTCATCAGGTGAGTAACGTTTAACGCTGTATTTTTTCGCCTGTTCAGCGCCGCCATGGTCACTGTGGTGGCCGAGTGTCTTGATGAGGTTGTATCGGGAGATGAATGAAAGTAATACGCGATTTTGATCAACCCAGCAGTTTCATGCCTGCTGCCTTCGCAGCGTCACGATCAAAGGTGGCCGTAAAGTCACAACCGGCTACATGGTTGCAGCGTTCAATCAGGCAATCGGCAAAGTCGGTGTTGGCATTGGCAAACAGTCGCAGCGCCTGCCACACCACATCAGCGTGTTCGACCATGAGGCTCTTGGTTCTCAGCAGCGTATCGAGGACGGCCATGATTTCTTTTTTGTCACTGTGGTAACACCCCTGTCGAGTCCGATCACTTGGCAGACGCTCCCCGTGCCGCGATGGCGGCATTCATCTTTTCAATGGAAACTGCCTTTTTGGGTTTGGCGATAAGCCCCTTCAGACCTTGAACCGGCTGGGTAGCCGCCACAATGGCAAACTGGCCCTTTTCGGTTTCAATAAAATCAATGCGATCTCCTGCCCCCAGGCCCAGGGCATTCCGGACCGGAGCGGGGATGGTGACTTGCCCCTTGGAGGTAAGGGTGGCGGTTGTCATGATCGATATCCTTTCAAAATAAAATATTCCTTACATCATGGTAAGGAATCGAGTCTGTCAAAAATAATAGGGTTCAATTTGAGGGCGGGCTGAACATTAGGTGGTCTACGAAGAGACAAAGACTAACCATTCTGGTTTTGATTGATTAATGATTCATAGGGTATTTCAAGTCCATGATGAAGACTGGCAATTTGCTTTAACGACAGAGGACGTTTCCCCGCAAGCACTTCGCTAACGCGACTTTTGGTACCAAGGTATTGTTCCAGATCTTTTCTATCCAGATTCATACGCTCCATTTGAAACAAAATAGCTTCAATAGGATCGGACGGAGGCATCGGGTAGTGTTTCTGTTCATGGGCTTCAACGAGTGTTAGCAATACATCCAGTTCGTCACCTTTTGTAGTACCGACAGGTGAGCCCCAAAGCGCTTCTACACGAGCGAGTGCTTTTTGGTAATCTTTTTTGGTTTTAATGGGTCTGATCATTTTTATTCAACCTCTGCAACAATTACACGATCATATTCAGCATGAGTGCCCACAAACTTTATAAACATTGCTTGTCGGGGGTAGTCCATCGCACAAACAATACGGTAATCGTTACCTTTTAAGTTAAAAACAACCCGGTTGTTACCCACGATAGAGGCGTTACCGAAAGTCGTTTTTACTGCACGGGGTGTTTTCCAGATTTGCTTCTCGCAAAAGTGATACCACTCGATTAAGAAGGGCCTGGCCTTTGCATTGCCGGATTTCTCCCAGTACTGTCGCAAACGACTTTTGGCAATGATCCTCATAGGAGGTTATTGTAAAGTTCCCGAAATGGGAACTCAAGGAGTATGGAAGTATTTTTATTTGGAAGTAGCGAAAGTATTAATGGGTGTCGATAGTATATGTGCCCTCCATCCAGGTGCCACAGGACGCCACGCTGGCGAGCCGCGCACCGGGGACTGGCTCAAGGTTATCCGATAAATCGCTCCCTGGGGTTGCTCCTGTGCGAGTCTCCCTTTTCGGTCAGGCCAGTTCTCTGGCTAAGACCCCGGCACCCCAAACTCAGCAAGTAACGCTCATTCAGAGCCAATCTGACAAAATCAACACACTCTAAAGCAACCAATAAGTTTCTTTTGATTCTAAATGTGCCCACAACCGCAAAAAGCTACTTTTCTGTTGCAATAACTTTTTAAGAAACTAATATGTATCTATAATGATGAGAAGAAACAAATATGTTTCTTTATGGGTGGGCATAATGAGCAAAATACACGAACAGTTAAAACAACGGCGCAAGACGCTGGGCCTAAAGCAAGAGGACATGATGTTGCGTGTCGGTATGTCACGCCAGCAATATCAACGCATGGAGTCCAGGGGCAACCCGCGTCTGGACACGTTAGAGCTGGTTGCCAAGGGACTGAAGATGGAAGTCATGCTCATCCCGCAGGAAAAACTGCGTGATGTGCAGGGTTTTCTGGCAGGTAAAAAGGCTATGGGCGACAGGTTTACAGTGACCGCAAGAGGCTCCGTTACAGAGCCTTCTCCCGAGGACGATCCATGGCGTGATCTGCTGGGGGATGACCATGGCTAATGCCACTACTGCCACTACAGTCAGCGTTCTGGAACTCACCCTGCACGGGGCGAGGGTCGGCTATCTGGCAGGGTATCGGGATGGGCGTACCGTCCTTACGTTTACACCAGAGTTCGTGTCCAATGCGGATCGTCCAACCTTTAGCCTGATCACACACCCCGCTTTCCCCAAAGCGGTAGAGATTGTGGCCAAACCCTGGGTCAAGCGGCAGAAGCTCCATCCTGTACTTTCCAATCTGCTGCCCGAGGGCGCATTGCGAGACTATCTGGCACAAGCGCTGAAAACCCATACCGACAACGAATTCGAGCTCTTTACCTGTCTCGGGCAGGACTTGCCCGGCGCCCTGATTGCGACTGCCATAGAGCCCAATACCATTCCCGACTACGTCCTTGACGGTACGGCCAAGGCCGGCGCGGTGAAATCGCCCGCTCAGGACAAAAAGAAACGCGTTTCTCTGGCCGGCGT
>JANPDE010000183.1:0-23592 GCA_031431315.1 Haliea sp. | reverse complement strand
GCGCAACAGGTCATGTCCACACCACCACCGATGCAGGTGTTGTGGATCGCGGCCAGTACCGGGACCCGGCACTTTTCTATGGCCGTGAGATTACCCTGCATGCGCAATAGCGTTCGTCGGAACTGCTCCGCCCGTCGCGCCGGATCCGCGGAAGTACTGTGCAGGTTGGAAAACATCGCGAGGTCCAGTCCGGCGCAAAAATGCTTGCCGTTGCCGGCCAGAACGACTGCTCGCACGGAGGGTTCCCGGTCCAGCCACTCGAAACAGCGCTGCAACTCCTCCCACATCGCCGCGTTCATCGCATTGGCCTGGTCCGGGCGATTCAGGCAAACCGTTGCTACCTGTGCTTCAATCGATAACTCCAACGTTTCATAACTCGGGATCATGGTTCACACTCGCACAATTTGATTCATTGAAAAAAGCTTACCAGGTTGACACGAAGTTGGCGCTAACCAGTGGGGGTATAGGCTTGGGCGCACCGTCGCGCGAACCGATATAGAGAAAGCCGATAATCTCCTCAGTCGCGGCCAGCCCCAGTTCGTTGAACAGCGCGCGGTCATAGGCCGCAGCACCGGTGCGCCACATGCCCGCGAAACCACAGGCCTCGGCGGCCAGCAAGATTGCGTGAGCCGCACAGGCTCCCGACAGTCGCTTTTCCATTGCCGGCACCTTCGGATGTTCCGTCACATCGACCACCACAACCACCAGCAGCGGTGCCCGCAGGGGTGCGTTGCGCGCTTTGGCTCGCGCCGCTTCATCCGCATCGGGGGTGCGCGCCAACAGGCAGCGCTCCAGTAATTCACCGAACGCCTGACGGCGCTCTGTGGCGATCGTGATAAACCGCCAGGGCCGCTGCCAGGCATGATCTGGCACGCGCACCGCGGCGCCAATGATGTCGTCCAATTGCGCGGCGGAAGGCGCGGGCGAGATCAATCTGGAAGACGAATTGCGCTGCTGTAAAAAGCGGAGAATGTCGCTCATCAAAACGCGCCGGTGATAATTTGGAGCGCAATGATACCAGCAATTGCCGGTCTTTTGAGCACCGTTTGACCGGCTATGGCTCACTAACAAGGTCAGTCCGCGGGTCCCACCAGGATATTCATAAAGCCCCGGGCGTCAGCTACCTTGTCCCAATTGTCGCACCACATGGCCAGTTCCTCGGCGCTGCTGAGGGCGAGACGGCCTTCGATGTGATCGATAATCCACAGGGGCTGTCCCAGCGTCGCCAGCAGCTCGAGCAATGCCCGACCACTTGAGCCTGCCGCTCGCAATGAGTGTGGGGTCAATTCAATAATAATACGCGGTGGTTGCTGGAGCGCCTGCAACAGCGGCAGCAGTCCGGTCATCACCTGGAACTCCGCACCCTGGGTATCGACCTTCAACAGGTCCAGGCGCTGCAGATGTTCCGCCAGGTACTGGCCGCCGTGTAACAGCGCGATGGGCACACTGCTGCGCGGCGCATCGCCAGCGTAAACCTGGTGATCGCCCAGATTGTCCGCGCTTAAGAACAACCGGCCTTCGCCCGGCGCCTCAGCCAATGCCGCTTCGACGGCGGTGATGCAATGTTCCAGACCATTGAGTTCGGCATTGGCCCGTAACAGGCGGAAATTCTCCGGATCAGGTTCAAAGGCGAACACCGTGCCCTGTGCGCCGACCACGCTGGCCGCCAGCACGGAAAAATAGCCAATATTCGCACCCACATCGACAAACACAGCGCCGGGACGTAGCAGGCGCAGGACGAGGGAGGTCTCGAAGGGTTCCCAGATGCCCACTTCGCGCAGGCGCTGCGACACGAAGCGATCCCGTTCCCCGTGCACATACAGCTGCAGGGGGCGCGACAGGTCGGGGATACGCAGCGCAATCGGAGCATTTGCGTGCGAGGTCGGTGCGTTCGGGCGGCGCGACACTCAGTCGATTTTCATATCATCGTAGGGCGACTTTCGCTCCAGGCGCACGCTATGCCCGCCGATTGACAACTGCTGCGCGTCCACTTCGATATCACTGTCGTGCAGTACATCGTGGTCAAACTTGTAGACCGGACGGATAGTGCCCGCGATCATGCCGTCGTCGTAGGCCTGCTGGCGCTCACGCACGGCGGCATTGGCGCGCTCCCATTTTTTCCACTCCTTGGCGGAATAGCGCTGCTGCAGCATACGCCGGGTCGCGACGGGACTCATCAAGGTCGCGGAGGCATTGTTGCCGCCGAAGCCCTTGGAATTGATAATCGCGTAAGTCTGTTCCGCGGGATCGATTTCTCGATGGGCGTTACTGAAGGACAGGTGCTCCTGGTGCACATCCGCGGCAATGCGGGTGATCGTCGTGATACCCGGCAGGATGCCGTGCTCCCAGATACCCAGCGTGCAGGTGATCTGATCGCCTGAAGCAGCGCCGATGGAATGTCCCACAAAAGCCTTGCCGGCCACCACCGGCCAGTCCTCTATGCCAAACGCCTGCGCGGTGCGGCTCAGGATGGCCGATTCCGTTACCCGATTCTGCGGTGTGCCGGTGCCGTGTGCCTGTACCAGCCCACCCCGTCTCAGCTTCTTGTCACCCACAATCGCGCGGGCCGCGGCCACCGCCTTGGCCATGGTGATGTAGTTGCCTACTCCCGGACCGGATATGGATTTTTTATGCCCGTCAGCATTCACGAACACGTCAGCGGCTGCACCAAATACAGTGGCGCCCATGTCCATGGCCAGTTCATCATCGAACAACACGACCATCTGCGCTGACTCGGCAATCGTAAAGCCACAGTTCTCGGAAAAGGGCCGGCAGGCACGCCGCAAATCCGGCTCTTGTCCCGCGTGTAGTCCATCCAGTTGGCGCAGGCCTTTTTCCGTCGCCAGCGCACCCATGGCGGAATAGCCCTCCATGATTTCCGGCGTAATGGGCGCTTCGGCCGCGCCGACAAACACCACGCGCGCACGGCCATTGCGAATATCATCGATACCGTGTCGCAGGTTATACAGGAATGAGGCACAGGCACCCAGGCTGGCACCGGTTGAACCCAGGCTGCCCAGCACATAGGCATTGATAAAGTCGGCGGGCATCTCGGCAAAGCTGAGCGGGCAGTGTTTGGACGTTACGCGCTGGCCGTTGTACCGCGACTTGATCATTCCCCCCGCCCCGGCGCCGTCCAGTTGCCCCATGGCGCTGCCGGCATAGACGCTGACCTGGTCCACCGCCACACGGCTGCAGACTTCCTCCCAGTCGAGGCCGATACTGCCCAGGGCATCAGAGGCGGCGAAGATCGTCATCTGCAGGCCGCGTGGATGATTGCGTGAGGCATAGAGCTTGCCCGGTTCAAAACCAGTGGGCAGTTGCCCTGCCGATTTCACATCAAATTCACGCTGCGTGGGCAGCAGGAAATCCTGCTGACCGACGATCTTCACGTTGACGTGTGTCACCGAGGTGCCCTGCACTACCCACTGCGGTGGAATGACGTCGGGCAGGTATTTGCGCTCAAGATCGAAACTCACCGGCTGGCCATTGCTGTGTGCGGGCAAACGTTGGTTCCAGTGCACCGCGTTGACGTCAAAATGGCTGGCTTCAATGCGCCTGATGAGGGTGTGATCGAGAATATGTTGCTCGTGCAGGAGGGCGCCCCCGTCCAGGCCCATGAGTGTCGCCAGGGCGTCCAGCGTGCGCGTGCGCTGCCCGGCGGGGAGGGCAGAATACGCCATACGGGCATAGGCGTGGTGTCCGGAGGCCCTGCCCGCTGCGTTTACCCCCCCAAAACCCACAATTACCGGTAAGCGCTGCCTGGCCATTGGTTTCCCGTCTTCGAATCGCCTTAACCTGTCCAGTGTACGGTCGCCGTCTGGCATTAACCATGTAGATCGAGACACTTATTATGGTAATTTGGACCATTCACTCTTTATGGACGCCTATCCCATGCACACGGCAGCCGCCGCACTGTACCCGCAGGCCCTGGCGACCAGCGTCACCCTGCCCATGGAAATCCTGCACGCCGCCAGCCAGATGGCCCGGGCCAGCGAGCACAGCAACGATTCTGCGGTGCGCTTTCTGCTCGCCGCGCCGGATAGCCAGCCAGTAACACTGGGCAGCGGGATCACCCTGCAACCCGAACTGGCCTTCACCGACTTGCCCTCACTGGATCTATTGCTGCTACCCGCCATCTGGCGCAATCCGCTGCCGGCGCTCAGCGACGCTAGCGAGTGGCGGGGGCTGCTGCGGGACGAAGCGTCCAAGGGCACGCGTATTTGCAGTGTGGGCACCGCCAGTTTCCTGCTGGCGGAAGCCGGGTTATTGGACGGCAAACCGGCGACGACGCACTGGAATTACTTCGAGCAATTCAGCCGGCGCTACCCTGCCGTGGATCTGAAAACCCGGCATCTAATCACCCAGAGCGACAACATCTACTGCGTGGGCAGTGTCAATTCCATTGCCGACCTGATGGTGCATATCGTGGAGGAGTGGTTCGGCAGTCGCATTGCCAGGGCTGTTGAGAACCAGTTTTCACCCGAGATCCGGCACAGCTTTCGCGCCGCGGCTTACCAGAATAAAGCGGACAGTTCTCACCACGACGAGGTGGTCGCACAAGCACAACAATGGCTGCAGTCACACCTGTCGTCGCCGGTGTCAATGTCACGGCTGGCCGCACACTTGCGACTGACCCCACGCACGCTGAACCGTCGCTTCAAACGCGCCACCGGCATGACACCCCTGTCCTACCTGCAGAACCTGCGGATCACGGCAGCCAAGGAGCTGCTGCGCCACAGCAACCTGACGGTGGGAGACATCGCATGGCAACAGGGCATACAGGACGTCAGCTATTTTTCCCAACTGTTCCGGCAGCACAGCGGCATGAGTCCGCTGCAATACCGAGCGGCTGTGCGCGGCAAACTGTTCAACCCCGAGGTCACGGGGCGGCCTTGAGAAAAGCCCGGGTGTATGGCTAAATTGGCGCCCTTTTCGAGTCGGCGCAAATCGTTGTCTCGCTATCCATACTACCAATACCCCAACGCCGCGGAGCTTCCACCATGAGCACAGAATCAGTCGTCATCATTGACGGGGCGCGCACTCCAATGGGTGGATTGCTGGGCGCACTTTCCGACATCCCGGCGCCAGACCTGGCCGCCACCGCCATCGCCGCCACCGTGGAACGCAGTGGCATACAGGCCGGCGACATCGACGAAGTCTTCATGGGTTGCGTGCTGCCCGCCGCCCTTAAACAGTGCCCCGCTCGCCAGGCCGCCATCGGTGCTGGCATTCCCACGTCCGCCGGTGCGGTCACCGTCAACAAAGCCTGCGGCAGCGGGATGCAGGCCGCCATCTTCGGCTATGACAGCATTGTGGCAGGCACCAACAAGGCAGTGATCGCCGGTGGTATGGAAAGCATGACTCGCGCCCCCCACATGCTACCCGGCGCACGTGGCGGTGTAGGCTCCAGCCACAAAACCGTCATGGATCACATGTTCATGGATGGCTTGGAAGATGCCTACACCGGCCGTGCCATGGGCAGTTTCGCGCAGGAGACCGCGGATGCGCGCGGCATCACACGGCAGCAGATGGATGCCTTTGCCATTGAGTCTCTCACACGCGCCAAACGGGCCATCGAGGATGGCTCACTGCGCGCCGAAACTGCGCCCGTTACTGTGAAAACCCGCAAAGGGGAGACAGTGGTGACTGACGATGAGCAACCGCACAAGGCAGCGCTGGACAAGATTCCCACCCTGCGAGCGGTGTTCGCCGAGGGCGGCTCCATTACTGCGGCCAATTCCAGTTCAATCTCGGATGGCGCCAGCGCCCTGCTGCTCATGAGCGCAGCCGCGGCGAAAGCAAAGGGCTTAAAACCCATGGCGCGCTTGCTGGCGCACGCACGGCACAGCCAGGCGCCCGGCGAGTTCACCATCGCACCCATCGGTGCGATCAAAAAGTTGCTGGCGAAAACCGGCTGGTCGGTAAAAGACGTCGATTTGTTTGAGATCAATGAGGCTTTCGCCATGGTCACCATGATGGCGATCCAGGACCTGGGGCTTGACCACAGCAAGGTCAACGTCAACGGCGGCGCCTGCGCCCAGGGACATCCCATCGGCTCCACCGGCTCGCGTATCATGGTGACGCTTATGTACGCCCTGAAACAGCGCGGATTGCGCCGCGGTGTTGCGGCATTGTGTATTGGCGGCGGTGAGGCTACCGCCGTGGCGATTGAACTGTTGTAGTAGCCGCACCGGCGCGCACAGCACCACTGGAGTCACTAACATGGCATTGAGCAGCGTCCCCGACATTCTCGACGATATCCGCGCTGGCAAGATGGTCATCCTGATGGATGATGAAAATCGCGAGAACGAAGGCGACCTGATTATCGCTGCGGAAGCGGTCACTCCCGACATCATCACTTTTTTTTCCGGTGAGGCCTGTGGCCTCATTTGCATGCCGATCACTGTGGAACGCGCCAGGCAATTGCAGCTTCCGCTGATGGTGCGCGATAACCGCTCCCAGCACGAAACCAATTTTACCGTCTCCATCGACGCCGCCGAGCGCAAAGGCCCCGGGATCAGTTCAGTGCAACGCGCGCACACCGTGCGCACGGCGGTTGCGGCCAATGCCAAACCCGCGGACATCGCCCAGCCCGGCCATATATTCCCGCTGGTCGCCAAGCCCGGCGGGGTATTGCGCCGGGCCGGTCATACCGAGGCCGGCGTCGACCTGGCCCGCATGGCGGGATTCGAGCCGGCGGCACTTATTGTTGAAATTATGAATGAAGACGGCACCATGGCGCGGCGTCCTCAACTGGAGGCATTTGCACTCAAGCACGATTTGCGCATGGGCACCATCGCCGCCCTGATCGAGTATCGCGCGCTGCATGAGCAATCGATTGAGTTGCGCGATCGCAAGACCGTGCTGACGGAGTTCGGGGAGTTCGACCTGCACACCTTCCTCGACCTGATCGATGACACCGTGCACTACGCTCTCACGCGCGGCACCATCAATGCGGAACGGGAAACGCTGGTACGGGTGCAAACCGTCAATGCGCTGCGCGATGTGCTGGGCACTCGCATCGACGGCGCCGATCCCGGCTGGTCCTACCGCCGCGCCATGGCGCGCATCGCCGCGGAAGGTAACGGCGCAGTGGTGTTGATCGGACAGCATGTCAGCGCGCAGCAACAGTTGGCGGAAGTGCTGCAGTTCCCAGAGCCCTTCAGTGTTGCTGGCCCTGGCAGTACAGCAGGCGTACAGAACTACCGTGTCATCGGCACTGGCTCGCAAATCCTCAAGCGTCTCGGCATTGGCAAGATGCGTCTGATGTCGGCGCCGGTGCACTTTAATGCACTGTCCGGCTTTAATCTCGAGGTGTCCGACTTCGTGCAGCCCGTAGAATAGGGCATGATGTCATCGTGCGATAGACTTGGACCAATGAGCTACCGAACTATGAAATGTACCCCTGTAGTGCTTTCCCTGGCTGCTTTATTGCTGGCGGCCTGCGCACAGGAGTCGGATACCAGCAAGACTATTCCCTCGTCACTCGCCGCACCCACGGTGAGTGTGGTGCGCATCGTAGAGCTGCCGATCGCGGAAAAACTCACCGCCTCCGGCGTCCTGTTGCCGCGCGAGGAAGCTGCTGTCGGCCCCGAAGTCGCCGGCTATCAGGTCGCCGAGGTCCTGGTAGAAGAAGGCGCGCTGGTCAGCATCGGGCAGCCACTTGCCCGGCTTCACTCAGACCTGTTGCGGGCGAAGATCGATCAGGCAAGAGCGGGCCTGGCCCAGGCGACTGCAGTCGCCGAGCAAGCGCATGCCGAGGCCGATCGCGTGAAAACATTTGATACCAAAAACGTGATGTCGGCTGAGCAGATCGCGGCGCGGCGCTTCCAGGCCAGGACATCGGAAGCCGCTGTGGGAGTCGCCCGCGCACAACTCGACGAACTCCTCACGCAAGAGCAGCGTTTGGTGGTGCGGGCACCCGTGAACGGCGTCGTGCTGGAGCGCAGTATTCGTCCCGGGGATGTCGCAAGTCTCTCCCAGCCGATGTTTCGAATTGCACGGGACAGTCTGGTAGAACTCGATGCCGAGGTTCCGGAGGACGCACTGGCCAGAATCACGCCCGGCGCTACCGCCACCGTCAGCATGCCTTCCGGGGAAAGTATCGAGGGTACGGTCAGGCTGATTTCTCCGCGTGTCGACCCCCAGACCAAGCTGGGCCGGGTGCGTGTCAGCCTGGTGCCAAGCCCGCAATTGCGGGTGGGCGGTTATGCCCGCGTGACCTTCAATCGCCCGGCTGTGCCAGTGCCCGCGGTGGCGGAAAAAGCCGTGCAGTGGGAGGCCGATGGTCCCCGGCTCATCACCATCGATGACAACAATCGTGTACACCCTGTGTCAGTGCAAACCGGGGCCCGCGATGCTGGCTTTGTCGTTCTGGAACAGGGGCCGCCAGTGGGCACGTTGGTCGCGCTCGGCAGCGGCGTGTCACTTCTGGAGGGGGATCTGGTAAACCCCGTGGAACCGGCGCGGAATGCAACAGCGGCTGAAGCGAAAATAACCCGATGAAACTCAGTATTTCGTCCTGGTCCATCCGCCATCCCATTCCTGTTGCAGTACTATTTATCGCCCTGCTGATTGCCGGCATCATCGGCTATACCGCGCTGCCGATTAAACTCTTTCCCGATGTGTCCTTCCCGTTGATAAAGGTCGCGGTCACCTTGCCCGGCGCGGCTGCCAGCGAAGTCGAGACACAGATCACTGATGAGGTGGAGGCCGCCGTCTCAAACCTGGCCAACGTCGATCACGTCAACTCAACAGTGACGCAGGGCTTATCGATGACGTATGTCGACTTCGAGATAGGCGCGGATCCACAAAAAGCGACAGACGAAGTACGCGCCGCCATAGACCGCATACGCAGCAACCTCCCGCGCGGCACGGAAGAGCCCATCGTCGAGCGCTTTGAGATCGACTCCATGCCGGTTGTGACCTATGCCGTATCGGGCACCGACCAGTCGGACCTCGAGTTGAGTTGGCTGGTCGACGACATCATCGCCCGGCGCCTGGTCACGGAGCACGGTGTCGCACAGGTTAAGCGAGTGGGCGGGATCGACCGCGAGATCAATGTCACGCTGAATCCCGAGCGACTGGAGGCACTTGGGCTAACCGCGCCACAAATAAACAATGCGTTGCGCAGCGCCAGTATTGATGTTCCTGGAGGTCGCGCTGCAGTGGGCGGAAGGGAACAGACCGTGCGGGTGCTCGGTGCGGCAGATACTGTCGAGTCTCTTGAAAACATGGTGTTATCAACGAGCGCGGGGCGTGAGATTCGCCTCGCAGATGTGGCTACAGTTGCCAGCGGCGCCGCCGAACGGCGCGGCTTTGCCGATCTCAACGGCCGCTCCGTGGTCGGCTTCCAGGTCATGAAAACACCGAAAGCGTCCGATGTGGCGGTCGCCCGCGAAATCGAGCACGCCACTGCGCAGTTGGCGCTGGATTACCCCAACTTGCAATTCCAGCGGGTCTATTCAGTGGCCATCGGGACCCAGGCCAGTTTCACCGCGACCCTGCATTCGCTGCTTGAGGGCATGGTACTGGCAGCCCTGGTGGTGTTCCTGTTTCTACGCAGCTGGCGCGCTACGGTGATCACCGCACTGGCCATGCCGCTGTCACTCATTCCCGCCTTCGCGGTCATGCACTACATGGGTTTTAGCCTCAACATGATAACCCTGCTGGCGCTGACCCTGGTGATCGGTATCCTGGTGGACGATGCCATCGTTGAAATAGAAAATATACAGAAGCGGGTAGAGGCCGGGGAAAATCCCTACAACGCCGCGATGGAAGGCGCCGACCAGATCGGGTTCGCCGTGCTGGCCACGACCCTGACGATCGTTGTTGTGTTCCTCCCGGTGGCCTTTATGAGTGGCTTCGCCGGACAGTTCTTCAAGGAGTTCGGTTTTACCGTCGCCATCGCCGTGCTGTTCTCACTGCTGGTTGCACGGATGTTGACGCCAGTGTTGGCTGCCTATTTCATTCTCCCCGAAAAAAATCCCCAACCCCCACCGCCGTTCGAGGGGCTGTATCGTCGAACACTGGATTTCGCCCTGTCGCATCGCTGGCTGTCCGTAGCGATCGGGGCGGCGCTTACCATCGGTTCACTGTTCCTGGCTGCCCTGCTCCCGGTTGGCGTCACACCGCCGGAAGACAATGGCATCATCCAGATGACCGTAGAGGGCGCCCCTGGTGCGACATTAACCGATATGCGCAGCAGCAGTGAATTGCTAACGCGCAAGTTGCTGGCACGACCCGAAATCGAAACCGTATTTACGCTGGTTGGCTCAGACAGTCTGGACGGTAATCTCCGCTCGGGCAGCGTGACGATATTGCTCACGCCCGATCGAACCCAAACTACCCAGCGGTACCAGGAAGAGCTGCTGCCCCTGCTTATGAGTATTCCGGATATCCGCATCGGTTATACGCAAAATGGCGGCGGCGGCGGCACTACGATCCAGATCGTCCTCGCAGGTGACGATATTCCGGTGCTGGAGACGACCGCACGGACACTGGAACGCCAGATGCGCGACGTGCCGGGCCTGAGCAATGTGCACCAGCGCACACCGCGACCCGGCGCAGAACTCGTCATCACGCCCAAACATGATGAGGCCGCGCGCCTGGGCGTTAGCGCCGAGACGCTGGGAGCCATCGCACGGGTCGCCACCCTGGGTGACGTTGATTCAAATACCGCCAAGTTCAATACCGGCGAGCAACGTGTGTCTATCCGGGTCCGACTGCCCGACGAAGCGCGCGCCGACCTGTCCACCTTGCGTAACCTGCGGGTACCCACCGCCTCCGGCAAATTGATACCACTATCCGCTGTCGCAACCATTTCATTCCAGGCGGGTGTTGCCCGGATCGATCGCTATGATCGGCAGCGGCGCGCAATTGTTGAAGCGGAATTCAATGGTATCTCGCTGGGCGATGCAAACAAGGCGATCGCCGAACTGCCGGTGATGCAGGCACTGCCCGCGGGCATCACGCAACCACCCTACGGCGACAGCGAGCGGTTGAGCGAGTTGTTCACAGGCTTCAGTAGCGCCATGCTGGCCGGCGTCGGACTTATATTTGCGGTTATGGTACTGCTGTTTCACAGCTTCTTTAAGCCCATCACCATTCTGACAGCGCTACCACTGTCGCTGTCAGGTGCGTTCGTTGGTCTGCTGATCGCGCAGGATGAATTGGGCCTATCCGCACTCATCGGTCTGCTGATGCTCATGGGCCTCGCGGCCAAAAACTCGATCCTGCTGGTGGAGTTCGCCATCGAGGCCGAGCGCGAGGGCGCTTCCCGACACGACGCCGTCCTGCGCGCCTGCCACGAACGCGCCCGCCCCATTGTAATGACCACCGTGGCCATGGCCGCGGGAATGCTGCCCACTGCCCTGGCGCTTGGCGCGGGTGGTTCGTTTCGCTCACCGATGGCCATTGCCGTGATCGGCGGCCTGATCAGTTCCACCCTGTTGTCTCTGGTGCTGGTGCCCGTGGTCTATGAAGTCATTGATGACTTCGAAATCTGGATAAAACCAAAACTGGCCCGTCTGGCAGGGATACGCCCGCCGGCTCAAGCGCAGGCCGGCCCCTCCGCCACCTCCCACCTCTGACCCTCTCGAGACAGCGACGCTATCAGCACGCCGAAGGGTGTTGCGTCAGTCTCACGCAGCCCGATACGGCTGTATCACATTCTCGGCATACCAGTTAATCATGCCTATTTTCTGCTCGACCGTCTGCGTATCCGGTTCGGCGTCATAGGGATTGCGGAAGGCGATGATAACCTCCGTCACCCCGGCATCCACCAGGTTGTGCAGCCCATCTACCGTATAGGCCGCCTCGGTCATGGCATGGTATTCAAATGGCAAGTGGTCGCGGCCGTATTCCCGGCGAAACGCTTCGATCGCGTCGATCATCTGCTGCAGCTCCATCAGCGACGAGCCAGCGGAAATCCAGCCATCCCCCAGCTTTGCAGCACGGCGCAGCGCAGGCTTGGCGTGGCCGCCCACCAGCAAGGGAATGTGATGCTCCGGCACCGGGCACAGTTTGAGTGGTTCGATCTTGAAGATTTCGCCGTCGTAGCCAAAATACTCCCCGCTCATCAGGCCGTTGATGATTTCCATCATCTCGTCCATGCGCTTGCCGCGGTTTTCCCACGGTATCTGACAGGCGAGAAAATCTTCCGGCCACGGGCTGATCCCCACGCCGAAGCCGAAGCGGTCCCCGATCATCACGCCCAAGCTCGAAAGCTGCTTGGCGACAATGACGGGCTGGCGAATGGCAAGTTTCACTACCGAGGTAGTAAAGCGCAATTTCTCTGTTTTGGCGGCCAGGTAGGGAATGGCGATGAAGGGCTCCAGAAAGGGCACGCCGTCAAGGAACTCGCGGGTGCCATCGTCGTTGTAGGGGTACACATCGGACCCTTCCTGTGGGTAGCAAATACTGTCCGGGAAAGTAAAGGTATCGAACCCCGCGGATTCTGCGGCCAGCGCCAGCGGCAGGAACTGTTCGGGCGGGGACATGGTGGCGTGATAGGCGAACTTCATGGTTGTATCCTTAATTTGGCGTGGCGGTTTAGATCGGCTGTATACGGGCGCTGGCACCGGGCAGATCATACGGAATACGAGTTCGGTACAGCTTACTGGATAGCCCTGGCGTTGGCGATTCAGATATGATCAGGGCGGCTGTCACTCCCACACGATCCTACACGATCCCAACGAGGCATCGGCATGACCACCGAAACAATTTATCGCAGCTGCCCCACCTGCGAGGCCAGTTGCGGACTGGTGCTGGAAGTGGACAGGCCCGCCAGACAGGTCATTTCCATCAAAGGTGATCCCGACAATCATCGCTCCAGGGGTTATGTCTGCGCCAAGTCACAAGCCTTCCGTTACATCTATGAGGACCCTGAGCGCCTGACCAAACCCGTCAAAAAAGTCGCTGGACAGTGGCAGGAAATTGGCTGGGAAGAAGCACTGGAAGAAACCGCGCGAAGGCTGGCCGAAATCCGCGACAAGTATGGCAAGGACGCCATCGCCATGTACTACGGCAATCCCAACGGCCACAACTTCAGCACCCAGATCTATACCCAGTTATTTATCACCATGCTCAATACGGAGCGCTTTTTCTCCGCCGGCTCGGTGGACCAGCAACCCAAAAACCTGAGCTGCGAACTGCTCTACGGCAACGGCTGGGTATTCCCCATCCCCGATATCGACCACACCGATTTCTTTGTGTGCATGGGCGGCAACCCCATGGTGTCGCAGGGCTCGCTGATGTCGGCACCGGATATCGAGAATCGTTTGAAGGCGATTCAGCAGCGCGGTGGCCAGGTGGTCGTCATCGATCCCCGGCGCACCGAAACTGCTGAGATCGCCAACCAGCACCTGTTCATACGCCCTGGCACTGATGCGTTTTTACTGCTGGCCTTTGTGCAAGAATTATTCGCCACCGGCAGGGTTGCGCCGGGCAGATTGGCGGACTTCACCGACGGCATCGAGAAACTCGAAAGCCTCAGTGCTCACTACACGCCGGAAGCGGTCGCCGATATGACGGGTGTATCCGCTGCTCGGCTACGTCAATTGGTCACGGATTTTTGCGGGGCCAGCGCGCCGGTGTTGTACGGCCGCATCGGACTGTGTACCCAGAAATTCGGCACGTTGTCCTCCTGGCTGGTGGATGTGGTGAATATCCTGACCGGTCGACTCGATGCGACAGGCGGTTCAATGTTCCCGCGACCGGCCACCGCCCACAACGACCCGGCCTATGCTCCACCGGAACTGGGGTACAACCGCTGGCAGTCGAAAGCGCGCGGATTCCCTGAATACATGAGCATGCTGCCGGCCTCCCTGATGGCCGAGGAAATGGAACTGCAGGGTGAACACCAGGTTCACGCCATGATTACTGTCGCCGGCAACCCGGTGCTGAGCGTGCCCAACGGCAAACGCATTCACGCAGCGATGAAGAACCTGGATTTTGTGGTGGCCTTCGATTTCTACATCAACGAAACCACCAGCCAGGCCGACATCATCATTCCCTCGACTACCCAGTTGGAACACAGCAATTACGACTTCATGTTCACGTCGACCTGCGTGCGCAACTTCGCACAGTACTCGCCACAGACATTTGCGCCGGAACCGGGCGCGCTGGAGCAGTGGCAGATCATCGTTGATGTAACTGCACGTATGCACGGCATGACACGCGCCGACCTCGAAGGCCTGATGCTCGATGGTTTGATCGGACAGTTGCAAGCCAACGCGCCGCAGCTCGCACACTTGTCGGCGGAGGACATCAAGCAAAAAACCTCCGCACACGAGGGGCCGGAGCGGCTGCTGGACATCATGCTGCGGTCCGGCCCCTACGGCGACAAGTTCACAGGTGAGGGCCTCACTCTCGCACAACTCAAGCAAGCTCCCCACGGTATTGACCTCGGCCCACTGGAGTCGCGCCTGCCCGAACTGCTGGCCACCAAAAACAAGCGCATCAACATTGCACCTGACCTGATCACGGCGGATCTTGCGCGCTTGCGCACAGCCCTGGAACAAGGACCCGGGGACGAGATGCTGCTGATCGGGCGCCGCCACATTCGCGATATGAATTCGTGGCTGCACAACCTCAATAACTACGCGCGCGGCAAAAACCGCTGCACCTTGCTGATTAACCCGCAGGATGCGCAGCGCATTGGACTGCGGCAGGAGGGTAAGGCCAGGATCACCTCCAGGGTTGGTGCCTTTGAGGCGGAAGTGACGATCACTGAACGCATCATGCCGGGCGTCGTCAGCCTACCCCACGGTTTTGGCCATAACTACAAGGAGACGCAACAATCTGTGGCCAGCGGTAAAACGCCCGGCATTTCTGCCAACGATCTCATTGATGACAACGAGATGGACGTGCCCTCAGGCACCAGTGTCGTTAATGGCGTACCGGTGGTGGTGAGACCTGCCTGACAACCGGATCGGAGTGTCGCGTCACCCGCCAAAATGCTATTCTGACACTCGCGACAGGGCGCTTAAACCATAAAAAATGACGCGTTTGATACTCAATTGGCGGTTGATGTCTGGCATCCTCATCAGCATCGCAGCGCTGTGGCTGATCGTAAAAGATGCGAATATCGACCAGTTTACGGCGGCGATTGCCCATGCAGATTATGGGTTGGTGCTGACGAGTACCGCATTCATACTATTTTCCATGTGGGTGCGCGGCTATCGCTGGCGGGCACTGCTCGATAACCGCATCTCGATCTCCCGATCATTCAACATTTCCAATATCGGCAATCTGCTCAATAATGTCTTGCCCCTGCGCGCGGGAGAAATGGCCCGCGCCTACCTGGTGAGTCGAAGCGGCGAAATAACGCTGATGCAGTGTTTCTCGACCGTGATCGTCGAACGATTGCTCGATGTGCTGATTGTCCTGGGCCTCCTGATGGTCGTTCTGCCCTTCGTGGCTGCCGCTGAAATCTTCGTACGCGCCGGCGCGATTACGGCCGCAGTGGCCTTCCTGGCCATTACCACTCTGCTCATAGTTGCCTACTGGCGCGATCAGGTGGTTACACTGGCCCGCCGTCTCCTGGGGTGGCTGACGCCGGCCTTGCGAGAGCCCCTGATCCGGCAAGGAGACCAGTTTTTGCTCGGTATCCGTTCCATCAGACCGCGACGCCTGGCCAGCGCTATACTGTCGTCCCTTGTTATCTGGGGTGGCTGGGCCGCGGGATGCTGGGTGATGCTGTTGGCTTTCGTCCCCGGCTCGGCCTGGTATGCCGGTGTATTGGTAACCTGCGCCGTGGCGCTGGGGCTTAGCATCCCCTCGGCGCCATCGGGCGCGGGGTTGTTCGAGGCGGCGGTGGTCGCGGCATTGGCCTTGTTCAACATTCCCGTGGACGTCGCGCTGGCTTACGCGGTACTGCTGCACTTGTCCTGCGTCGCTCTCGCGGCAATCCTCGGCGCGTACGGACTCACGGTAGAAGGACAGAGCTTTTCTGGCATCACGCATGCCGCGCAAAAAGTGCTCTCTGACATTAAGTGAACCGACAGACTTAAGGTTTAACCGGCGTTTTTAGGCCGCCAAATCTCGACGCTGTAATAGCCACCGCCAGGACGGTCCAGCAGCTGCAGCCGAATAGTATCGAGCAGCTGATAGTACTCGCCCAGGAATGCGCGGGCCTCGGCTGCAGATTCCCCCGTGCTGGTAGGTAGTATCATCGAGTGGTCCAGCAACAGCAGGTCAAACTCCCGATTCCGGATTTTAGTATGAATTCGCTCGGCGTAATTATTCCAAACCGCCAGCACGGATTGCTTCGGGTCGGTTTTTGCAAGAAAGCTGGGCGTGGGGTTGCCGAAAAAAAAATAGGGCGTGGCACCACTCAGATAGATCGGGGCACCCTTGTGCATCACTTCGCTTATTAACAGGGGGGATGCATAGATATCGTCCGCCGTGGCAATTTCATGCCTTATCCTATCCCAGGGCTCCTCCCTGACGGAGAAGTCACCCGGCAGCATGGCGTAACTGTTGTATAAGCCAACGACAACCAGGAACCTGAAAGGCCAGTGCCACTTCGGCATTTTCGCGGCGAGGGCAAAGACGCCAATCAGAAAAAAGGGCGATATTAGCTGGAAAAGGTATGTCATGTGGTTGCCGCGGTTTTTGCCCAGCGCGAGCACGACAATGACCACCGAGCAAACACAACAGACCCAGATGTAGTTCGGCTTGCGCGTAAACAGCGGCTGATCGAGGTCAAACAGGCTCACCAGGCTTGTGTGCGACGTCCCCCGGGGTTGCTGTTCACGCTCGTGTAAGGCCGACGCAACGTTGACTGCGAGCGCCACGGTCAGGAATACCAACAGGGGCAGGTATATGAGCCCGAACTCTTGCAACTGATCCATAAGCTTCTCGTCCGAGGCGGCTAACCTGGCGGTAGATAGGACGGCAAAGAACGAATTTTCGATGTAATAGGGTGAGGTGTAGCAGACCAGCAGCAGGGCGACAACGAACACCGACACCGCCGCCAGGGCGAAATACACAGCCCGCTTTTTCGATTCGGCGAGAAACAAATACAGGGCGACGTAGCCCAGACAGGCGATGAAATACTGCTTGGTAAAAAAGGCCAGAACGCCAAGCACAATCGTGAACGCAAGACTGCGCGTTGAAAAACCGCAGGCCCGGGGAACCGTGATGGCCAGCATGAACAGGAATAAGCCCAGCCCGTTGGGACCGGCAACTGGCGTGGAGTAGTAAAGCAGCGCCGCGTACCAGAGGGCTGCCACGACAAAGCTCTCGGTGCGTGGAACCGATTCCTGGCGACAGAGAGAGTAGCACAGCCCGCAGCTGGCAATTAAGAACAGCCCGACGAGGATACGGTGCAACTCGAGCGTATTGCCGAAGGCAAGCGATAAGGGAGCGACCAGGATGCTGAACAGGACGGGGTATACGCTATTTCGTTCAGGCTGGCTCTCCAGGGAGTAGGGATTGCCTCCACTGGCGATGGTCGATGTGGTAACCAGCATGCTGGGTTCGTTGTAATCCAGCGGGTAAGCGTGAGAGACAAGGTTGAAATGGTTCTGCGCGATCGCAATGACAAAGGCAAAGATGCAGACCAGGTAAATACCACTGAGGGCCATAAACAGCTTATTAGGAGGGTTTGTGGTCATAACTGCCGGGTCACTTGCCGCGGATGATATTTTTTATAACGGTTTTGTAGTCGTGGTCCATAACCACGAAATTGTTGTGAACGATCAGGAAATTTTCCCGCTTGTGTCCGTGCCAGATCCGCGAATTCATCTCCGGCAAGTGCTGATAGTTAATCCAGGGCCAGAGATGGTGCTCGGCGTGGTAGTGAAAATTGATCGTGGAGAGAAACAGGCGCTCGAACCAGGAGGCCCTGACCGATCGCAGCATCGGGCCGGGTGTGTTCATGAAATACGGTGTTTCCGGCGTTACCGCACTTCCTGTGCGAGGCGGTTGATGTTCGACCAGGGCTCGAATTTTCGCAAACATGAAACTCAGAGTCAGCAACGGCCATAGCCAGAGAATAAAGTAGTAAGTGGGAACTCCGTAATACAGCGGATCAAACAGGGTTATAACCAAAAAGATAATCCCGTTTACCACCAATATCCCAATCTGATCGTGGCGCAGGTTGGACTCGAACTTCTCGTATTCGGCGCCCTTACCTTTACGCAGCGCTTCGTGCACTTTGAGTATGTAATCTACGCCGGTAAGCGTTCTTAGCGCCCGATAGAAGAATCGCCAACCGCTCCAATCGAGCAGGTAGACATTCTTGGTATCGCCGGGCTGCGAGACCAGGCGGTGATGGATCACGTGTCGCTGCCGATACACGTTGAAGGGCAGGACCGTGGGCGCGGCGAAGAGGTATGTCCCGATCCAGTCGTTCTTGGTCTTGTCCCACGGCCAAACGAGAAAATGCGAAGCCTCGTGCGCAATCAATGAGAGGCCGTGTTGTGCGCCCGCGATCAGAAATGCTGCAACGAGCCACGTCCAGACGGAGGGATAGGCGATGAAGATCGCACAGCCGACAATCACCTGCAGCCAGGGCAGCGACAAGTCGAGAATTAACCTGCCAATCCGAGGTCGGCGATAGCGGAATCTCTCGTCCTCGGTGAACTGAATTCCCTCGTGCAATGAATGTGAGTTAGAGGCCGTCATTTTCGTGCAACAAACACCATACAGTCACTGCGATGCAGGAAGTAGTCGAGAAAACTCAGCGGCGCGGTCAAAAAGACCAGCAGCGTCCACAATTTGGTGTGGCCGCCCTCCAAGGACAATGGCAGTTTCAGCTTTCCCAGCAGGAAATTCTGCAGTGAGAGCGCCGGGAACAGGTTGAGCTCCTCGTAGATTTCGACATCGCGGAAGCCGCTTTTTCTCAGCAGCAACTCGAGGGACTCCCTGGAAAAAAGGTGCAGATGGCGGGGAAAATGATAGCCGCTCCAGTAGCGTCCAAAATAGCGACGGCCGCTGCAGTTCACTTTGGGAGTGCGCCCGGTAAAGACACCGTCATCCACCAACAGGTCATGAGCCTTACGCATGGTTTCGCCGGGATCAGTCACGTGTTCAATGACGTGATTGATCGTGAGCACGTCGACTTTTCCGGCCCGTCCGGAAAGGTCAAACTTCTCGAAGGCGCCCGGAGATATGTCATACCCCTGGTCACATCCGGCCCGGGCCATCTCTTCGTTCATCTCAACACCGGAGAACTCAAATTCACTGGTCGATCCCATTGCCTTGAAACGGCGGCAATCACCGGTGCCAATGTCGAACAAGTGAAGCGGTCGCTTGGCGGAGAGTCCGAGCAACCGCTTCGCTTCACTGCGGCACCACATGTTGTATATCAGCTGCCAGAAGCGACCCATCCCCGTGCCATATGCGTAGTAGTTATCGGGGTACATGCGCCGTAATTCATCCAGCGCCGGTCGCGGCCAGACAAAATCCGAACCGCAACTGTTGCAAGCGCGAATGCGGAATTGCGAGGCGATTGCGACCTGGTATTCAAAGTCCTCTGGTTGCCCAGGTAACTCGTGGCTGTCGGCAGCGTCACATACTGGGCAGCAAATGTCGGACTCAGTATTCTGGATCATACATTTTTCTTAACACTAATCACCCCGGAGTCTCCTAACCCAGATTTCCGGCATACTCACCGTCAACACGAAGTATGTCACATTATTCGCAAGGTTTAACTGGTGCTCGAATTGCGCCGGGCGGAGATCGCGACTGTATCACACGTTGCTTGGGATATTGCAAGGTATCACCGGAGATCGCGTGACTGGTTTCTCAGTTTTTCGCACAGAGCCAACACCGCCGCCGATCGCCACACTACTGCGAAATCGTTACGTGCCCGATCGCCTGCGCATCGCGATCCGCGCGGCAGAACGGTATGTCTATCCACCCGCCGCTGGAATACAGCCTGGTCGCATCCGCGTAGTGCTGTGAAGCGGGATCGGTCGACTGCGAATAGGTCAGGTCAGCGTACGCAATCGGACAATCTGTCTCGTCCCCAGTGATCGCCTGTGCGCTCGCCGTTCTTCTCGACAAACTGCACCTCACCGAGGGTTTATCCAGCTCGATCCCCGCATCTCTCAAGGCTTTCACACCCCGCGTGAGCGCATCACGCGCCAGAACTCGAACCAGCACGGCCTTGTGCAGCAGGCGCACGACATCCTCGAGCTCGATGTCGCGTACCCGGGCCGCACCGCGACAACCCTCGGCCAGATGGTCCACACCGGTTTCCTTGAGAAAGCGATTAGTCCCCGCAGAGTAACCCGCCAGTTCTTGTACGATGTCGTCGGGAAGGTCGTCCTTGATCATCCGCTCAATGCGTTCGTCGCTGTTGTAAAGGTGCATGACAAAGTCGGAATTGAGGTCGCCCTCATCACCCAGGTAGCGCGCGGATTCACCGGCGGCAAACACGTACTCACGCATGATGGTACAAAAGTTTTCGCGGGCGTAGGCGTAACCCACGCCGTAACCGGCGCTGCCATAGTCCTTGGCAGTGATATGCGGAATACCGTACTGCGTCCACACGATGTCGGCGAAGTACGTGGGCGCGATAGAAAGCCCATTGTCGGATGAATTATCGCAGGCAGTGAGCAACAGGGTGGACACAAGCGCGAGTGCTGGCAGGTGCTTCCCACCACTGAACATGGATAGTATGGGAAACCTCTTGTTCTATTGATTCTGGTCGTTGCAAAGCGGGGCCTCGTCAGTCTAATCCCTGGGAGCAGGACACAAAAGGCACAGGCTCGCCACCCAGAGAGCATAAAAAATATGGCAGTTGAACTATAGTATATCAACTGCTATATTACTCAGAACGACAACGCGGACTGACAATGGCCATTGTAGCCCTCTCAGACATTGCGCAGCAAAACGGCTTTACTCTCCTTGTACTTATTGCTGTTTTGGCCATCGTTTCCCTGATCGAGCTCCTTGTACCGCTACATGCTCGTGGACGCTGGAACCGAGCGCACCTGGTGCCGAATCTCGCGTTGACCGGGATCACCCTGGCAACAAATTTTGTTCTGAATACGGCTCTTGTGATCATTGTGTTGTACTTGGACAAACACCAGATTGGCCTGTTACACGCGTTCGGGATGACACCCCTTGCTAGGGATCTAGTGGCCTTCATTGTATTAGATTTCTGGTTCTATATTTGCCATGTGGCAATGCATAAGGTCCCAGGCTTCTGGCGATTTCATCAGGTGCACCACTGTGACCCGGTACTCGATGCGACAACAACGGTGCGCCAGCATCCGGGCGAAAGCCTGATCAGGTACGCGTTCCTCACGGTTGCCACAATCGTGCTCGGGCCAAGTCTGTATGCCTTCGCAGCGTACCGGGCGTGGTCGGCAATCAACGGGTTCTTCGAGCACGCCAATGTTCGCACTCCGCAATGGCTGGCTGTGTCACTTACCCTGATCACCAGCTGGCCGAGCCTGCACAGGATCCACCATTCCTGCGTGGCCGCCCAGACCGACACCAATTACGGCAACATATTTTCGGTCTTTGACCGGCTGTTCGGTACGTTTACACCAATACGCGAAGCTGCCACGGTAGTTGTCGGACTGGATGGATACTATGACCCGGCGACGCAAACGACGCTTAGTCTCCTGAAGATGCCCCATCGCATGATCAGCGGGCATTCGGCGCACGTTTCACTCCCCCTGCGTACGGCAGTAAAATCGTGACAGACCGTGCACAGTGGTTGCTGTTCCTGCACCAAATCCCTCCGAAACCCGCTTACTTTCGTGCCAAGGTACTGCGCAGACTGAACCAACTCGGGGCCTTGGCGATAAAGAACTCGGCATACCTCCTACCGGCACAAAACGAGACACTGGAAGATCTTCAGTGGCTATTGCGAGAAATTCATGACGGCGGTGGCGAGGGATGGATATTGCGCAGCGAAATGATTGCAGGCGAAACCGATGAGAGCCTGCGAAATGCGTTTCGTAAGCTGCATGCAACGAAATGGCTGGAACTTTCTGCGTCGGCGCGAGACTTTCTTGATCGGCTGCGCGGATCGCGACACGAATCCCCGGTCGCCATGTCGTTGGAACCGGAGTGGACGCGACTACAGCGCAGTACTGATGAACTCAAACGCATTGATTTTTTCACGGCACCTGAACGTGGGGAACTCGAGGTACTGATGATGGAAATCGACGCTGAATTAAATTCAGGCCGCAACAATAGCGCTACAACCACTGATAGCAATCCTCTCGCCGCATTTCGCGGTCGAACATGGGTAACACGTTCTGGTATAAAGGTCGACAGAATTGCATCGGGATGGTTGATCAAGCGTTTCGTTGATCCGGCGGCGCGGTTTGAGTTTGTGGATGAAGAGACTTGGATGCCGCGTCCAGAAACCTTGCGCTTCGATATGTTCGACGGGGAGTTCACGCACGAGGGGGAGCGCTGCACGTTTGAAGTGCTGCTGGAACGCACCGGCCTCAACGATAAAGCATTGACGCGAATAGCCGAAATCGTGCATGACGCCGACCTGAAAGATGAAAAGTTCCTGCGGCCTGAAGCACCTGGTGTCATGGCGCTCATCGAAGGGATCGTTCTTGGAAATGCTGACGATATGAATCGTATCGAAGAGGGCGCCCGAGCGCTTGATGCGGTTTATGCCAGCTTTCGCAACATGCAGCAGGGCTCATGAATGATGCCCAAACTGTCGCCCGTCATTCTGGAAGAGGTATCGTTGCATGAGTGAATCCAATGCATTGCCAGTCGGCTCACAGAGTTCGTGTCCGGAACGTGTCAGTCTGTCGGAGGCCTTCTGGTTCTGGCTCAAGCTCGGCTTCATCAGCTTCGGTGGGCCGGTCGGGCAGATTTCGATCATGCACCAGGAACTGGTCGAGAACCGGCGCTGGATTTCTGAACGACGTTTCCTGCATGCGCTTAACTACTGCATGTTACTGCCCGGCCCGGAGGCGCAGCAGCTCGCCACGTATATTGGATGGCTGATGCACCGAACCTGGGGCGGCATAATCGCGGGTGTGTTATTTGTCTTGCCGTCCCTGTTTATCCTGATTGCATTGTCCTGGGTCTACATTGCCTATGGCGAGATGCCGATAGTGGCGGGCCTGTTCTATGGCATCAAACCCGCCGTAACGGCCATCGTGGTGCAGGCCGCGCATCGCATCGGCTCCCGGGCGCTCAAGAACAACTGGCTCTGGGCCATCGCGGCGGCGTCCTTTGTGGCGATCTTCGCCCTGAATGTGCCCTTCCCGGCCATCATCGCCGCAGCCGCACTGATCGGCTACGTGGGGGGCCGGATTGCACCGGACAAGTTCCAGGCGGGTGGCGGACATGGCGCCGCCGACACATCATTCGGACCGGCGCTGATAGACGATGACACGCCGACACCGGAGCATGCCACTTTCAATTGGTACCAGCTCGCCCGTGTGGCGGTGACAGGCGCGGTCTTGTGGGCCGTGCCGATGGGATTACTGACGACCACCTATGGCTGGGACCACACACTCACCCAGATGGGTTGGTTCTTCACCAAGGCTGCGCTGCTCACCTTCGGCGGGGCTTACGCTGTACTCCCATACGTGTATCAAGGCGCCGTGGAGCACTACGGCTGGCTCACACCCACGCAAATGATTG
>JANPDE010000182.1:0-10653 GCA_031431315.1 Haliea sp. | reverse complement strand
TGGCTATGTTGCGTCAATATTGGCGGCGGGGGGGGGTGCTTGCATTTCCGACGATGTCAGCAACGCATCCAGCGTCTCCATGAACTCATTGACCTTTATCGGTTTCGTAAGATAGCGGAAGAACCCTGCCGCCAGACCTTTTTCAATATCGCCCGGCATGGCGTTGGCGCTGAGCGCAACCACCGGGATGTGCGCAGTTGCCGGGTCCGCCGCCAGAATTTCCAGCGCTTGCATGCCGTTCATGCCCGGCAATTTGATGTCCATCAGAATAACGTCCGGCTGGGTAGCGCGAGCCAGCTCGATACCGGTTAACGCATCCGTTGCGCTGGATAGTGTGATATCCGGTCGCCGCGCGATGAGTTCTTCAACCAGCATCAAATTGGCCGGATTGTCCTCGACGTATAGCAGCGTGTGTGGGGTAGCGGTGCGAGCTTGCGCCGGGGCAGCCACCGCGTGTTTGGACAGGCTGGCGGCAGGTTGCGGCGCAGCCGTCAGGTTCAACTCGAACCAGAACACACTACCCTCCCCGACGGTGCTTTCCACGCCAATGGCACCGCCCATCAGTTCAACCAGCCGCTTGGTCATCACCAGCCCGATGCCCGTACCTTCCTCCGCGCTATGCTCCTTGCCGAGACGATTAAATGGCTGGAACAGCTGTGCAATCTGCGCCGGTGACAATCCCGCGCCGGTATCAGCGACGCAAATGCGAATTCGTCCGGGGGTACGTGTTATGCACTGCACCACAACCGTTCCGTCCACCTTGTTGTATTTGATCGCGTTAGACAGCAGGTTGCCTAGCACCTGTTTTATCCGGGTGTGGTCACCTTCGACAAAATACGGAATTTTGGCCGCTGGAAAGGTGATGTTGATACCGTGCTTTTGTCCTTGCGTTTCCATCATGGCCTGACATTCGAGCAGGACAGTAGCCAGCGATACCGTTTCCATCGACAGCGACAGCTTGCCGGATTCGACCAACGCAAGATCGAGGATTTCGTTGACCAGATCCAGCAAATACCACCCTGACCGCAGAATCCGTTCAATTCTTCCCTTCTGGGCCGGTGTAGGCGGTGGCTCTGCGCCGTCCATGAGTTGCGCAAAGCCGAGTATCGCATTGAGCGGTGTGCGCAGCTCATGACTCATGCTGGAGAGGAATTCTGATTTGGCGCGATTGGCTTTTTCTGCCACCGACATCGCGTCCTCAATGGCAACGTTCCTTTCCTGCAGCATCTTATACAGGTGTTCACGTTCGCTAACATCGCTCAGTACGGCGCGCACTTCGAACGCGCCATCAGTGTTTTGCGCGACAGTAGCCGACAAATACACCGAAAATTGCGTACCATCCTGCTTCACCATCCGCAACTCGCACGACTGCGGTTCGCCGGTTTCAATGAGCTTTTTTCGGTGAAGGTAGTAGAGGTCCTGGTCCTCTTTGGCGATGAACTTGCTGAGTGGCTTCTTGATCAGCGCGCCGCGGGTCGTGCCTAGCAGGCCGGCGGCAGTGAGATTGGCTTGCAAGATCAGTCCCGGCTCGCTGATGGTGCAATAACCTACCGGTGCCAGATCGTACAGGTTGAAGTAACGCGCCCGCACCACGTCCAGTGCCAACTGCGACTCGCGCAATTCTTCGTTCTGCATCTCCAGCTCGATCTGATGCACGCGCAGCTCGTGCAGCATCTGCCGCGTTGCTGCGGACGACAAGGTTTCACTATCTTCTGGTGACAGTGCGGTTTGTTTGAGCACGCGTTCGGCCTGCTGGCGCAGTGCCTGCGATGAGTTTGCCGCAGCGGCGTCGTTGTCGGGGTGCGAAGCTTCGCGCTCTGTGGCAGGCTTATCTTTTTCGGTCATTGATTGCCTGCACTGATCGTGCGTTCTGTAGTGGCAATAGCGTACATCTCGCCGGCACTATCGAGCAACGCAGTAGAAATGATCGACACCGCCACGACAGAACCCTGCTTAGTGATTCGCTGAGTACGATACGGCTCCAGAATTTCGGCCTGACTAAGCTGTCGCAGTGTGGCCAACGCCTTCGGGCGCAGTTCCTGCGGGATACGGTCGCGCACATTCATCAGCAGCGCCTCGGCCTCGCTCCAGCCATAGATCCTCTCTGCGCCGGGGTTCCATGCCAGGATGCGGCCATCCAGGTCCTGCACCGTAATGGCATCGTGTGCGTCGCGCACCACCACCGCCAGACGCAGCAGCTCACTGGTTTTGCTCAATGCCTCCTGTGCCTGCACCATCTCGGTGATGTCAACGAAACTGATGACCACGCCTTCAATGACATTATCGAGCGTGCGGTACGGCAGTATACGCATGGTATACCATTTACCCTCTATGCTTTGCACGGTCACTTCTTTGGGTATCAGCGTGTTCAGCACAGCCTGCACGTCCTCCACCAGGCAGTTGTAGCCGACCAGATTGGAAACGATGTGGGCCACCGGCCTTCCCACGTCGCTCAGGATCAGGTTGATGATCAAGCTGGCGGCCGGTGTAAATCGCAGTATGCGCAGTTGATAGTCTACAAACACGGTACCGATGCCGGTGCCGGCCAGCAGGTTGTTCATGTCGTTATTGGCCCGCGACAGATCCAGTACTTTGGCTTGCAGTTCGGTATTGACGGTGCCCAGTTCCTCGTTGACTGACTGTAATTCTTCCTTGGAGGTCTCCAGTTCCTCGTTGGTGGATTGCAATTCCTCGTTCACCGACTGCATTTCCTCATTGGAGGATTTAAGTTCTTCGTTGGAACTCTCCAGTTCCTCCTGGGCGCTCTGGAGGTATTCGTCCCTGGCCTGCAATTCCTGCTTGAGCGCCGCAATGCGCACCTCAGCGTCGGACGCGGCATCTGCTACAGCGCCAGCGTGTGCAGCGCTGGCTAGCGCGGCGCTCTGCCGCTCGGGTTCGGCGGCGGGCGGCAGCGCATCTTCCAGAGTGACCAGGTACAAATACGGCTCTGGCGTTACGGCAGTGCCGGTCGTTACCGGGAAGACAGAGAGGTTGACCCAGGTGAAGTGGCCATTGGTTTTGACGTGCAAACCCGGGGAACGCGCGATCTCTTTAGTCGCGGCTGCTTTGTGCAGGGCGATGGACAGATCACGTCGCAGGCCTTCGCGGGCCATCTTCAGGATGTTGCTGACGCTCGCCTCGCCCGGCGCTGGCTCCAGGTACATGCCGGTGCGGCCATGCAGGTAAAGAATGTCACCCTCGCCATTGACCAGCGCGCTGGCCGGGGCGAGCTGTTGCAACAGCGCTTGTTCGATCAACTCGCGCATGGGCGGTTTTGCCGTGAATGCCGCCTTGTGCGTGCCGCTTGGGCGCGCCGCATTGTGCGCCGTCATGGGCGGAAGAAAGCCACCCACAGTCCCGCGTTCGCCGACCATAAAATGTTGTTTATGCTGATATATCTTTGACTTTCTGTCTAGCACGGTAAACAAATCAGCAAACTCGCCCACACCTTCAGAGGTGCCCAGAAATAACATGCCGCCTGGTTTCAGCGCGTAATGAAACATGGGAATCAGCTTCTTTTGCAGTTCCGTACCCAGATAAATCAGCAGGTTGCGGCAACTGATCAGGTCGAGTTTGGAAAAAGGCGGATCTCTGATCACGTCTTGTTCGGAAAAGATCAGCATGTCGCGGATGGCTTTATGCACGCGGTACGCGCTGCCATCGGATTCAGCGGTAAAAAAGCGTGACAGCCGTTCCGGTGTGATGTCGGCAGCAATGCTGGCCGGATAAAGGCCGGTGCGCGCCGTGGCAATTGCCCTGCTATCAATGTCGGTGGCAAATAGCTGCACCGTATAGTTTTGCTTGAGTGCCGCCATGCGCTCTTGTAGCAGAATGGCGATGGAATACGCCTCCTCGCCGGTGGAGCATCCGGCTGACCAGACGCGAATCACTGAACTTGCGGGTTTGTCCTCAAACAGCTTGGGAATGACCTGTTCCTCAAGTACCTGAAAGGCTTCCGCATCGCGGAAGAAATTAGTGACGCCAATCAACAGGTCGTGAAACAGTGCTTCTCCTTCGGGCGGCGTTTGCTGCAGAAATTTGACGTAGTTGTCGATCGTGTCGATCTGGTGAACAGCCATGCGTCGTTCGATGCGGCGGTTAATGGTGCTTGGCTTGTATAGCGAAAAGTCGTGCGCGGTCTGGGCGCGCAACAGGACGAATATCTTCTTCAGCGCACTCTCAGTCCTGGACGTATCAACGGTGACGGATTGGCGGTGCTGGCCGAAAGCGTGTTTGGCGTAGGCAATGAGTTGGGCGGGCATCTCAGCCGGCGGCAACTCGAAATCCACCAGGCCGGTGGCGATGGCACTGCGCGGCATGCCATCAAACTCGGTGGACTCAGGATTCTGCGCGATGACCATGCCACCCTCGCCTTTGATCGCCCGCACGCCCAGCGTGCCGTCGCTGCCGGTGCCAGAGAGCACAATGCCGATGGCCCGCTCGCACTGGTCCTGTGCGAGGGAGCGAAAGAAAAAATCGATTGGCAAGCGCTGGCCGCGCGGCGCTGAGGGTTCCAGCAATTGCAGCGAACCGTTCAGAAACGCCATGTCGCGGTTAGGCGGGATGATGTAGGCGCAGTTGGGCTCTACCACCATGCCATCCTCAACTTCGAACACCTGCATACGGGTATAGCGCCGGATGAGTTCAGTGAGAAGGCTCTTGTGGTCGGGGGCGAGGTGCTGCACCAACACAAAAGCCATGTCCGGATCGGTGTCGCTTGGCATGCCGGAGAAGAAAGCCTCAAAGGCTGCCAGCCCACCGGCCGAGGCGCCGATGCCGACGATGGGGAAGCTTCTGTTCGAGACATTTTCCGCAGGAGCGACCGGGCTGAGCGGAGGTTTGATAGATGGCGGCTTGGCTTTCTTCGTTGTTTTTTTGGCTGACATGCTTCTTCACCGGCGGTTGGTTGGTGCAATATTTTGCACATTAATGCTAGTGGGGCCCCACAGGCGCGACCCAGCGAGTGGATCGATAAACCACCGATACGCGCAAGTAATATACCGGAACGACACTGTATTTTCAGAATCTTTTGGCACGGGACCAGTGCCATGAGGGCACTCGGGAGTGGTAGGCATTTATTCTTTTCTCAGCCGGCCATATTCCGCCGTCTCCAATCTGAGAAAAGCCTTGCTTGGTTGGAAAGCCTACTTCGGCATTACTGAAGTGCTGAGCCCGCTGCGTGATATCGACAAATGGATACGACCCACGTTACGCTGCTATCAATGGAAGTAATGCGGAAGAGTCGGTGGATGTGCTTCGCTGCACGGGATTGTCGCGGCGTTGGTATTTTGGCGTGCCAGTAGACCTGATCTGTACCAGTGATATGCCCTTAGGCCTTAGTTAACTGTTTAAATCAAAAAAGGAAAACCCCATTGAAAATCCTGATTGTTCTCACCTCGCATGACCAGCTCGGCAACACCGGCAAGAAAACAGGTTTCTGGCTGGAAGAGTTTGCTGCTCCTTATTATGTGCTGGCCGATGCTGGCGCGGTGATCACCTTGGCGTCACCCAAAGGGGGGCAGCCACCGCTGGATCCGAAAAGTGAAGAGCCTGGCGCGCAAACAGCAGCAACGAAACGTTTCAAGCAAGATAGTGGCGCGCAAACCGCGCTGGCAAATACAGTGAGATTGTCAGATGTTTCATCGGATGATTACGATGCGGTGTTTTATCCCGGCGGGCATGGGCCGCTGTGGGATTTGACGGAAGACCGTCACTCCATAGCGTTGATTGAAAAGATGTACGCCGCTGGTAAGCCGGTTGCCGCAGTGTGTCACGCGCCGGCAGTATTGCGTCACGTCAAGGCCTCGGATGGTTCTCCACTGGTAAAAGGGAAGTCTGTCACTGGCTTTAGCAATACGGAAGAAGATGCCGTGCAACTTTCCAGTGTTGTGCCCTTTATGTTGGAAGACGAGCTGAAGGCGAAAGGCGCACACTATTCCAGGGCCGACGACTGGCAGCCTTATGCCATTACGGATGGCAACCTGATTACTGGCCAAAATCCTGCATCATCGGAACTCGTGGCGAAGGCCGTGCTGGAGCTGTTGAAACACTAAAGGCCCGGCGAAGCAGGGCAGCGGACAAGCGGCTGAATATGACGTCGTAAGCTTTTTTGCCTGGGTCCAGCCCAAGTATTACGCTACGTTATAAATTGCTACGGTGTTGAGGATCAAGCCATGAGTGTTACCAGCGTTAGCATCTCTGAGGATATTGAAGCGCCCCTCGAAAATCTTGCCAAGCGACTGGACAGAAGTAAGGATTACATTATAAATCAAGCGATTAGGGAATATATTGCCAGACAGTTGATGGAAGAGGGCCGCTGGGAAGATACCTTAAAAGCGTTCAGCTCCGCACAGGAAGGCAGGCTTATTGAAGAAGCCGGGGTTGCTGAATGGCTGCAGAGCTGGGGTAGCGATAGCGAGTTAACACCTCCTGCTGTATGAAAATACGGTATACGCCTGAATCCATAGAATGTGCATCGGCTACGTGGATTTATTGCAATCAAAAATCCGGTAGCCGCCCAGCGCGTAGCAAGCCTATTGCTGGCTGGTATCGAGAAACTTAAATTGTTTCCTAAAATTGGGGTACAAGTTTTGAGAGCCCCACAACCAGACTCAATGCGTGATTTATTTATTGGCAACTACACAGCTCGTTATCTCATCACTACCGATGGAATAATTATCCTGAGGCCGTGGCATGACAAGGAAATTGAAAAAGACCTTTAATGCGGCCATGTCGCGGACCACGTACCGTTGTCACAAAAGGCGACGTTTTAGCCTTTGACATAACGTACGTATAAGCGTACGCTGAGGCGAAATGGAGGTTTGCTATGTCAACACTAAATGCCACTGAAGCGCGATCGAAGCTCTATGCGCTGATTGACGAAACAAAGGAAACGCACAAACCCATTCTCATTACCGGAAAGCGTGGCAATGCCGTTTTGCTGGCGGAAGAGGATTGGAACGCCATTAGCGAAACACTTTATCTGGTGTCTATTCCCGGCATGCGTGAATCTATCCGCGAAGGGCTGGTGACTGATCTGGCTGATACGGATCAAACTCTGGATTGGTAATGTGGCAGCTCTACTTCACCAAACAGGCACAGAAGGATGCAAAGAAACTTGCGTCGTCTGGGCTTAAGCCAAAAGCGCAGGAGCTCCTGGAACTCCTCAGGAAAGATCCGTTTGCGAGTCCGCCGCCTTATGAAAAACTCATCGGTGACTTGTCCGGCGCATACTCGCGTCGGATAAATATCCAGCATCGACTGGTTTACCAAGTGCTGGAGGAAGAGCATGCCATCAAAGTAGTGCGGCTATGGACGCACTTCGAATGACGGCTGGAACAATGCAATCAGACAGACAGGGTAAGCCACGCCGCTACCTCTGATAGACTTCTTGTGAATAACTGAAACGGAAATAGCAATTTTGCCCGCACTTATGACTCATCAAGACTGGATGCGTCGCGCATTGGCGCTGGCGGATCGTGCTGCCCACGAGGGCGAGGTGCCGGTGGGTGCTGTCGTGGTTCGCGATGGTGTGTTGCTGGGCGAGGGTTGGAATCAGATGATTGCAACACATGACCCCAGCGGCCATGCCGAAATTGTCGCGCTGCGCGATGCCGCTCGCGCTGTGGGGAACTACCGACTGCCCGGAGCCATTCTGTATGTCACGCTGGAGCCCTGCACCATGTGTGCCGGGGCGATAGTGCACGCCCGTGTCGGACAACTGGTGTTTGGCGCCAAGGAACCTCGGGCGGGTGTGATCTGTAGTAACCATGCATTGCTGGATGAACCCTGGTTCAACCACCGGGTGAGTTGGCAGGGCGGTGTACTGGCGGAGGAATCCGCTGCGCGCCTGCAGGCCTTTTTCCAGGCGCGGCGCTAGTACTTCTATCCTCGAGTGAAGAACGCAGGACTACAAGAGACTTTTCTAAAGCGCCAGCATTTCAATGTCGCGCAGCACCTCAGGAAGGTAGTCCTCGGCCCGCAGTGGCGGCAGTGGCTGGTTGTCCGGGATCTTCTGTAAGGCGGCCAACACACTGCGGTAGTGACGGACCCTCTGTACCAGATTGGCGGCTTCCTTGCCTCGGGCGTACCCGTAGCGGGTGTCCATATAATGTTTGGCTTTTTGCAGCAGTGGCAGTCGCTCCATGACATCCGACCACAGGTTCGGGTCCCCGCCCTGGCGCTGCGTGAGCACTCGCGCATCCTCCAGGTGAGCAATCCCGATATTGTAGGCGGCTAAAGCCATCCAGGTGCGATCTGGTTCCTGGATTCGTTTGGGCAGGCGTCTCACGATATCCTTCAGGTAACGGGCGCCACCGCGCAGGCTCTGCGCCGCATCGAGGCGATTGTCCACACCTAATTCCCTGGCAGTGGGTTCGGTCAGCATCATCATCCCGCGCACACCGGTGGGCGAGGTGGCCTTGGGATTCCACTGGGACTCCTTGTACGCCAGGGCCGCCAGCAGCTGCCACTCCATCCGATACTCATTGGCAATCTGTTTGATGAGCGGCTCATAGGCCGGCAGGATTTCACTTACGTGGCGGGCAAACTCATCGGCATGGCTGGGCGAGATACCTTTGGTGTGGCCGAAGTACTGGTCACGCAGGCGCCCCAGTGTGCCATCTTGCTGCCTCTGTTGAATAAAGTTGTCGATAAACGCCTGCAGCCGAGTATTGTCGATGTCTGGGGGCAGGTACCAAACGAGAGCCTGCTCGATGCCCAGGTCGAAGGCGACTTGCAGGCGTGGGTATATGCTCTGCTGGGCGGTAAATTCATTGGAGTCGAGAATGGCCAGGTTCGCCTGGCCGTCATTGAGCAGCTCCAGCAGTTGCATGGTATCCGCTTCATCGATTTCCTCCCACTGCAGGTCGGGCACCTCGCTATTCTTCAGAGAGCTCAACATTTGTGCGTGACTGGATCCCGCCAGCACGACGATTTTCATTCCCGCCAGATCGGGGATACTGCGCGGCTGCAAGCTGCCCGCCACCGATATTACCTGCGGCGTGGTTTTCAAGTAGGGAGTCGTGTGGGGGTGGGTGGCTGAGCGTTGTTCCGTCAGGGTCAGGCCTGCCGCCGCGATATCGGCTTGATGGCGTTGCAGCTTGCTGAATATGTCGGGCAAGTTGAACGCAGTCTCCATCCGGAGGTCGACGCCCAGCTCCTGTGCCAGCCGTTCGGCCAGTGCATACTCGAACCCGGTGGGTCCGTCCTTGTCCATGTAGTAGGTGGTGGGACTGTTGCGGCTTACCACTACCAGCTCCCCTCGTGCGCGGATGCGCTCAAGGGCATCGGGCTGTTCACAGCCATACAACAGGGACAGTAACGCCGCGAAGAGTAGCAGTGTGCGAAGTCTCATGGATGCCATTCTAGCGGTGCTTTGCCAGTGCTTACAGCCATAATTACCATGGCAATTGGGCGCAATTTCGGTTAACGAGGGGAGCGCAAATACAGTACAATGGCGCCTCCCTGAAATGCCTCCTCCTGGAGTTCTTCACAGCATGTTATCCCTGCGCGGCGCCGCCGCCCTGTCCGAATTTCGCCTGGAAAAACTGACGCAAAAAATCTCCACCCTCCATCCCGATATTCAACTGTTAAGCACCGAATTTGTACACTTTGCCCAATTGCGAAGGCCGCTGATGGCAGAGCGCGAGAAAATTCTTGCCAGTCTGCTGGCGTATGGACCGCAACTGTCGAGTGCAAGCGCGGCTCCGCCTGCCGATGCAGTACTGATGCTGGTCATACCGCGACCGGGCACGATTTCTCCCTGGTCAAGCAAAGCCACCGAGATCGCGCACATCTGCGGTCTCGATGAAATTGAGCGATTGGAGCGCGGCATCGCCTGGTATGTGCGCCTGCCGGGAAACCTGGACGAGTCTGCACGACAAGCACTGGAGGCGCTGTTCCATGATCGGATGACGGAAACTGTTGTGTCTGCCATGGAGTCGGCGCAGCAATTGTTTGATCACACTGCGCCGCGACCTGTTGCGATAGTGGATGTGCTCGGCGGCGGTCGTCGCGCCCTGGAGGATGCGGATCGCGCCCTGGGACTCGCCCTGGCGGGCGATGAAATGGACTACCTGCTGGACAGTTTTACTGAGCTGGGTCGCAATCCCGGCGATATTGAGCTCATGATGTTCGCGCAGGCCAACTCCGAACACTGCCGGCATAAGATCTTCAATGCCGACTGGAGCATTGATGGACAAGCGCAGCCACACTCGTTATTCAAAATGATTCGCAACACCCACGAACGTGGCGGTGAGAATGTGCTCTCTGCCTATTCTGACAACGCCGCCGTGGTGGCCGGGCCTGTCGCTGGACGGTTCTATCCCGACCCTGAATCCTGTGAATACGGTTTTTCCCGGGAACCGATTCACCTGTTGATGAAGGTGGAAACGCACAATCATCCGACCGCGATCGCGCCGTTTTCGGGAGCGGGCACGGGTGCTGGCGGGGAGATTCGTGACGAAGGCGCCGTGGGGCGCGGTTCCAAACCCAAGGTGGGCCTGACGGGGTTTTCCGTGTCCAACCTGAATATTCCGGGCTTCGGCCAGCCCTGGGAACGGGCCTACGGCAAACCTGATCGCATAGTCAGCGCCCTGGAAATCATGCTGGAGGGTCCGATCGGGGCGGCGGCGTTCAACAACGAATTCGGCC
>JANPDE010000181.1:0-3028 GCA_031431315.1 Haliea sp. | reverse complement strand
GGCAGTTCTCCGAGGTGCCACTTCCCGATATGCGCGGTGTGGTAACCGTGGGATTTCAACGTCTCGGCGATCGTGATTTCACTGGAGGGCATGCCAAGCTCCAGGAAAGGCGGCAGTGCCCTTGCCTTGGCGTGGTCTATGAATAATGGCAACGGTGGTGGATCGAGGTCACTCATCCACTGGAAAATCGTCGCCCCGATATTCATGAACGGCGTGAATTCAAAACCGAAACGCGTGGAATAACGCCCGGTGAGCAACGACGCCCGCGACGGTGCACAGACCGCGTTGGCCGCATAGGCATTCTCAAACAATACCCCCTGCCCCGCGATGGCATCGATATTGGGTGTCTTCACGCTGCCGTCAGCAGCACCGCCGTTGTACAGGGAAACATCGTTGAAACCCATGTCATCCGCGAGAATGAAGATGATATTCGGCGGTCGTTCCGCCGCGGGCAGACTCGCCGTGGCCGGGCCGCCTTGCCACACCACCGGGACATTTGGCGCAACGGGATCAGAGATCCCCTTGAAAATCGGCAGACCCCAGACTAACAGGTTGACCCGGTTGTGCCAGCCAATCGCCGCGCCGATGACGAGTACACCCAACACAATTATGACTTTCTTCATTCTCACCTCGACGGCTCAGTACCCGGTTAGACGGTTCGGTTAAAGCAATGACACCATCAGCCCGCGACCCGGAGACACTTTGTTGTCCAGCAAATCATTCCACGTCGTAGCGAGGCCACTTACGTCACGGATCCACTCTACTCTCATCTGATCCTCTACACTTTTCGCCACCTCGGCGGCAGCAGTCATCGCTTTTAGCATGACGACACCCAGGCCCCATTCCGCTTCACGCTTGGCGATCTGGGTCGGGGCAAAAAAGAAGGTGGGCCTGGCGCCGGGCAAATCTCCCGTAGCACCTCCCTCCTCCCAGTGCGTGGCCCCGACCATCGCGCTTTCCTTCATATTCTCACCCAGCAATTTGTGCAGTGTTGCGGTCAGCCGTGCATCGCCGGACATGTCCACATACGCGGCCGACCGGCTTACGTCAATACGCGCCTCGTCGCCGTAAGCGACGATATCGTCGCAGCAGTCCAACCCCGTCACAAACGCAACATTGGCAGACGACGTCAACCCGACAATACGCTGCGTTACGGTCTTATCACGGCGCAGCATCTTCGCCAACCCAAACCCCGTCTTGGAAGACACGGAACCAATCAAGACCTGCTTAGCGCCAAAGAATGCGTTGTCCAACAAGTAATCATAGAGCACGAAGGATGTGGCAAACATCGGAAACAACAGGCAGCGTTCCACCTCGAGCTGACGCAGGAATTCGGGCTCCGCCAGTGTGCGCCGATAGGTATTGTAGAGTCCGGGCAGGGCCTGGCGGTGTGCGGTAAGATCCACGAACTGGTCCTCGCGTATATGTCCGGGATGTAACTCCACGTGGCTGGCCATGGGGAAAAACCCCCACAGGCGATCACCCACCGGTATCTCATCACAGCGCGATGCAATGACATTGGCGCAGCCCCAGACCGGCACCTTGCCCCAGTTACCTTCGGCGGGGAAGAAAGTCCAGTAGCCGATTGCATCGCCAGCGACGGCGTAGGTGACATTGTTAGAGGTCAGGCCAAACTGGTCGATGGCGACCAGGACTGCTCCGGCTGCAAGCTGAGGTAAGTCCCTGACGACAGGATTGGTGGTTCTCAGGTTGCTGCGATCCACCCACAATTCGGTGTATTGAGTCATTGGTCACTCCCGGTAGCAATCACTCCGACATTCACAACAACTTTCACAACAATTTTCACAACAATAAGGACAGTAGGTGTAGCAGCGCTGCGAGTAGTGCCAGAACCAGTGCCACCGCGCTGCGAGGCCCCAGCGCCATGCTCGACAAGACGTGCGTGGGGAAGGAATAGGTTTGCTCCACAGCGGCATCCTTGAACGGATACGCATTGGTAAAACGCGGGTCCAGGGTGAGCTCCATCATGTCGCGGCGACTGCGGTAACGCATCATACCCGCCAGAGTCCAGCCCGGGTCCGGCGGCGTGTTCCAGGTATCGACATAGCCCGCGATCTTGCGCGATGCTACCAGGGGATGCCCCCCGTGCCGGATCAGCGTCAGGAGAAACGCGCGAAAATATTCCTGTAACAGTTCCCGCGGGTGCGTCGGCACACCGGTCAGCGGGTGCGGAACATCCTGCGCTTGTAGTCGCACCAGGTTGCACATGACAAACTCCTTGCCGTCATCGTGCGACAGGAATTGGCGCAGTACCAGCGGATCGGTGTGCTGGGCACCCGGTGCGGACCGGGCCAGGCGCAGGTAGTCTTCCACCTCCTGCTTAGTGAGTGGACCGCGCCAGTTATCGTACCAGGCCCTGAACAAGACATAGAGCGAAAACGCCACAGGCCACACCCACCATGCTCCCGCCGTTTCTGTAACGCTCATAGTCAGGCCTTTTATCTATATATCCGGGGAATTACCGGCACTCATATCACAGTGCCGACTCGTTTTACGAGTTCAATATATAGGCATAATGTATGTCATTATAGTATAGTCGGCTGCCCAGTTCCGCAACATCAAACTGCTACGTGGCGCTGTGCATACAAGGAGATAACGTCGATGCAACTAGGTCTGGCTCTGCTGCAGCAGGCTTTCAGCGCTAAACCGCGTATTGACCTGGACCTGGTGCGGCATGCTGAGGTACTCGGGTTTCACTCGGTCTGGGCCGCGGAAGCCTACGGCTGCGATGCGGTGACCAGCGCTACCTGGTTGGCGGCCCACACCAGCACCCTGAAAGTAGGCACTGCCATCATGCAAATGCCCGCCCGTTCGCCGGCCTGTGCGGCGATGACCGCCATAGGCCTGGATGCATTGTCGGAGGGGCGCTTCATCCTCGGACTCGGCAGTTCCGGCCCGCAGGTTGCCGAGGGCTGGCACGGTGTGGCGTACGACAAACCTCTCTTACGCACCCGTGAATACGTCGAGATTATTCGCAAAATACTGCAGCGCCGCGAACCGCTGCGGC
>JANPDE010000180.1:0-5596 GCA_031431315.1 Haliea sp. | reverse complement strand
TTGCGTTGGCGCTGGCACCCCTGGGCCATTTTCTCCCCAGTAAACGGCAGCGCGAAATAGCCCGAATGCGCGAATATGCCGCAGTGCACGGATTATTCGTGGAATTCCGCGACATGCCGAACATCGGCAGTAGACCCGTCGCCGTGCGGGACATCATCTATTACGGCAAACGGCTCCCCAACCAGCGGGCCAGCACCATCGAATGCGCGGCCTGGGTACGCACCGAAGCCGGTTGGCGCGGCGCGGATCGGCGGTTGTCCGTACCCGCTCCAGTGCTGGAATTGTCCCCTGAAATCAATGCAGCCAGCGTCGATCCGTCGAGTTGTGGTGTCTACTGGACGGAGTCCACGGGGGAGGCCGGGGTGGAGCAAATTCGGCAGATTCTGGAGCGCTGGTGCGAAGCACTAATCCGGTGACAGTTGGTATTTTCTCTTGACCCCAGCGACTTGACGACTTATATATGCCCCCTTTTTTGCGTATCCCGGCTAGGCGCCCCCGGCTGGGCGCCTACCAATTTTGTGCGCGTGTGAAAGGAATTTATGGGTAAATCACTGGTAATCGTAGAGTCTCCGGCGAAGGCGAAGACGATCAACAAATACCTCGGGCCTGATTTCATTGTGAAATCGAGTGTTGGCCACATCCGTGATCTGCCCACGTCTGGAGATGACACCAACAAGGCCGATCCCAAGGAACGGGCAGCACAGGCGGCTCGCACCCGCAAGATGGCCCCCAAGCAAAAAGCCGCCTATAGGAAAAAGAACGCTCGACAGCAACTTGTCCGGCGCATGGGAATCGATCCGGATCACGGCTGGAAAGCCAACTACCAGATACTGCCGGGCAAGGAAAAAGTCGTTAATGAATTGACCAGGCTGGCGGCTGGTTCCGACGCGATCTATCTTGCCACTGACCTTGATCGGGAAGGGGAAGCCATCGCCTGGCACCTAAAGGAGTTGATTGGTGGCGACCCATCCCGATACCAGCGTGTGGTATTCAATGAAATCACCAAGAAGGCCATTACTGAAGCTTTCGAGCACCCTGCGACTCTGGATATGGACCGGGTCAATGCCCAGCAGGCGCGCCGCTTCCTGGACCGGGTCGTCGGTTTTATGGTTTCTCCGCTGTTATGGTCCAAGGTGGCGCGCGGCCTGTCCGCCGGACGGGTGCAATCAGTTGCAGTGCGCTTGATCGTCGAGCGCGAGCGTGAGATACGTGCCTTCGTGCCCGAGGAATACTGGGAAATCCACGCCGACCTGGCGACCGCCAAAGGCGAGGAAATTCGCTTCCAGGTACGCAAGCAGAATGGCCAGGAATTTCGGCCGGGCGAAGGAAGCATAGCCCGGGCCGCTACCGCTGAACTGGAAAAACTAGCGTACCTGGTGAGCAAGCGGGAGGACAAACCGACCCGCTCCAAGGCGCCGGCACCCTTTATCACCTCTACCCTCCAGCAGGCGGCCAGCACCCGGCTCGGTTTCAGTGTTAAAAAGACGATGATGATGGCGCAGCGCCTGTATGAGGCTGGCTATATCACCTACATGCGTACGGACTCAACCAATTTGAGTGCCGACGCAGTGGCAGCCTGTCGCACTTACATTGGCGCCAACTTTCCGCCGCGCTACCTGCCTGACGAACCTCGGCTGTTTTCGTCACGGGAGGGAGCTCAGGAAGCCCACGAGGCTATACGCCCCTCGGATGTGGATGTGCTGCAGACTGCCTTGAATGGTATGGAGAGAGACGCCGAGCGTCTCTATGAATTGATATGGCGACAGTTTGTCGCCGGACAAATGCCCGACGCAGAATATATGTCTACCGTGGTGACGGGGTCGGCAGGTACCTATGAACTCAATGCCAAAGGCCGCATCATTCGGTTTGACGGTTACACGCGCGTACTAGCGCCTGCGGGTCGCAAGAATGAAGACGATGTGTTGCCGGATGTGCAGGAGGGGGAAACGCTCAGTCTGCTCAAACTCCATCCGGCCCAGCACTTTACCAAACCTTCCTCCCGGTACGGTGAGGCCAGTCTGGTGCGAGAAATGGAAAAGCGCGGTATCGGGCGCCCGTCGACCTATGCGTCCATCATTTCTACCATTCAGGAACGTGGCTACGTGCGTCTGGAGAACAAGCGCTTTTACGCAGAGAAGATGGGCGATATCGTCACCCAGCGCTTGCAAACGAGCTTTACAGATTTGCTTGATTACGGTTTTACCGCGTCCATGGAAAAGCACCTAGATGAGGTTGCCCAGGGCAATCTGGAATGGCACGAGTTACTTGACAATTTTTACGCTGAATTCAGTACTTTACTGGAACGGGCAGAGGAGGGCGAGCCCGTTGGGATGCAACCCAACCAGCCGACTATGACAGATATCGAGTGCAGCACCTGCGGTCGGCCGATGCAGGTGCGCACAGCCAGTACCGGCGTGTTTTTGGGTTGCTCCGGTTACGCCCTGCCGCCTAAGGAGCGTTGCAAAAATACGCTGAACCTCACTGCTGGTGATGAGGCCATTATGGAGGATGCAGATGATGAGGCAGAGTCTCGCTTACTGCGCTCCAAGCACCGTTGTTCCCTGTGCAATACCGCCATGGACAGTTACCTCATCGATGAGCGTCGCAAATTGCATGTGTGCGGCAACAACCCTGACTGTCCCGGTTTCGAAGTCGAAGAGGGCAAATTCAAAATCAAGGGCTATGACGGCCCGACGCTGGAGTGCGACAAGTGCAGCGCCCAGATGCAGCTGAAGAATGGCCGCTTTGGCAAATACTTTGGTTGCACAGCGCCGGAGTGCAAGAATACCCGGAAATTGCTGCGCAACGGTGAGGCGGCACCACCCAAGATGGCTCCGGTCCCCATGCCGGAATTGGAGTGCCAGAAGGTAGAGGACCACTATATATTGCGCGATGGCGCAGCTGGATTGTTCCTCGCCGCCAGCCAGTTTCCCCGCAACCGGGAAACAAGGGCGCCGCTGGTAACGGAGTTACTGGCGCACCAACCCGAGATTGACCCCAAATACAGCTTTCTGTTCAGCGCGCCGACGGTAGACAAGAAGGGCAATCCGGCGCAAGTGCGGTTCAGTCGCAAGACCAGGGAACAGTATGTGATGACGGAAGTCGAGGGCAAGGCCACGGGCTGGAAGGCGTTCTATCAAAACGGTAGGTGGCATCAGGAAGAAAGTTCTGGCAATGTGGGCCGCTCCGCAAAAAAGGGTTGAGTACGCCACAAGGCCAGCCTATCCTGCAATTATGGTTTAAATAGAGGGGTCTATTGAGTGTCTGCATCCTTGCTGGAGATCGTTGATCGTGGAGATGGCGAAATAGTGGTTCAGCGTGCGGATGATGACTCAGAGCCACTGGTAACCATCTGTTTCTCGGACGAAGCTCGCGCCTACATGCTGGACAATGGCCTTGAAGTGGCCAAGGCGATGATTCAGGCCGGCATTCAGGCTGCTGTCGTCATCTCAGAGCGCGGCGACGTTGACGTAGTGCCAACCCATGACTCGCTCCGTGTATTGCACTAGCTATTATTAAGTTCCTCGACGTAACACCCCCACGCTAAGCCCTTCGATCGTAAAAGCCTGTTCACGTAAATCGATATTGATCGGCTTGTAATCGCGATTTTCTGGCACCAACTGCAGCAGGTGTTTCTGCGCTGTTCGGTGCAAGCGTTTAACGGTGACGTCGTCTTCAATACGCGCGACCACGATGTCGCCGTTCTTGGCGATGGGAGTGCTGTGCACCGCAAGCAGGTCTCCGTCAAGAATTCCCGCATCAATCATGCTGTCGCCCTGGACTATCAGGAAATAGTCGGCGTGCGGCTTAAAGAAACTGGCAGGTAGAACGCAATAGTCCTCAATATGCTCCTCGGCGAGGATAGGGCTGCCCGCGGCGACCCGCCCGATAATTGGAATTCCCGCATGCTCGGGCAGCCTGATACCGCGGGACGCGCCAGCAATCATTTCTATGGCGCCTTTGCGCGCCAGGGCTTTAAGGTGTTCCTCCGCGGCGTTAGCGGACTTGAAACCCAGTTCTCGCGCTATATCGGCCCGGGTTGGAGGATAGCCAGTGTCGTCGATGTGCTGGCGGACCATGTCCAACACCTGTTGTTGCCGCTGCGTAAGCTTTTCCATCACAGTCACCTTATGTTTATCCATACAGGTGTGTGATTATATACAGTATAAGCGTGGAAACTCAAGCCACTCTGTAACTTTCCAGACCGCCTGGTACTGCAAAGTGTGCGTGGCGATCCGCTAGGGCGTCAGATGTCCTCAACGCCGTACATGGTGTCAGGTTCAATAGAGGTCACGGGACTAGCCCAGTTCTGCGGGTGCATGGGCAAATCGGGGTCAATCAGGTCATCATCGTCGAGTTCAAATGCTGCGCGCCAATCCTCTGGCGCCTCGACTTCCACCAGTTGCATTTCTCGCCACGCATCCAAATCGTATTCAGACACCTCGCCGTCGAGATACTGGGTTTCAATGTTGAGGCTGGTCGTATCCCAGTCAATCACCTCGAAAAGCTCTTGTGTTTGCAAGTCTTTGTACCAAGCCCCCACCACCGGGTTTAACATTTTCATTTGATTCCCCCCTGCCTGCGCTAATCACTCCCGTACACCAACATATCACGCTGGCAAGGTGTGTCCACTGGGCGTATTTGCCACAGACGAAGGCGTTACAAATTAGTTTGTGTACGCTTTCATCGATCTTTCTACAATAGATCAATTGCTTGCGATTGCTTTCAAGAGTTGACTTAAGTCTTGGCTGGCTTTTATATAGCCTTACCTGCTCGCAACTCGGTATCGACATAAACAATTTGTCTAAAAACTTTGAAATCAAATGTGTTCGGCGCCACCCGAAAAAAAATTGTGCTGTGGGTGGAGATGTAATGTTGTCTTGTGCAGTCCTGCGCTACCAAAATGAGAGAGGATAGTTCATTGCGTAAATTGGCCATCATCGGGGGGACTGGTGTCGATGAACTGGAAGGGCTCACCGTACTGAAGGATCATCGCGTGCAAACCCCTTTTGGCGAGCCCTCTCGTGCTATTCAGGAGGGCAGTCTCGGCGGCGCCACACTTTTTTTCCTGCAGCGCCACGGCAGTCCAGGAGCAATCCCTCCGCACCGTATCAACTACCGTGCCAACCTGTGGGCGCTTAAATCACTCGGCGTAGATGGGATTGTGGCGATCAATTCCGTCGGCGGAATCACCGCAGGGATGCGACCCGGGCGTCTGTTGATTCCGGATCAGGTGATCGATTACACCTGGGGGCGCGAACACACGTTTGACGATGGGCAGAGTGGCCACCTGATGCATATCGATTTCACTGAACCATACGATCGTACCTTGCGGCTGCAGTTGCTGGCGGCCGCAGAGCACTGCAAAATACTGCATGAAGCAACGGGCGTGCACGGCGTTAGCCAGGGCCCACGCCTGGAAACAGCGGCGGAGATCAAGCGTATGGCACGCGACGGCTGCGATGTGGTGGGTATGACCGGTATGCCTGAAGCCGCACTCGCCCGCGAGCTTGCTCTGCCCTATGCGTCAATCTGTATGGTGGTGAATCCCGCGGCCGGGCTGGGTGATCTGCCGCTGACTGTCGCCACGATGCGC
>JANPDE010000179.1:0-1864 GCA_031431315.1 Haliea sp. | reverse complement strand
GGTGCGCTTGGCGCTGCCCTGACCGTCTGGCATGAATGGCATAAGGGAGCTCGCACAGTCAACTACTCAGACAGTATGAAAGGCTCCTACCTGGGCCCTCGCTTTGCCCGGCAGGACATTCGAGAGCGCCTGAACAAAACTGCCGCTGTCTACCAGGAACTGGAAGACGAACTGTTAATGCCAGTATTGGCGGATATACTCGCCGCTGAAAATGTCGTGGGCTGGTTTCAGGGGCGCATGGAGTTTGGACCACGCGCATTGGGAGGGCGCTCCATTATCGGCGACCCGCGGTCTACCAAAATGCAATCCGTCATGAATCTCAAGATCAAATACCGCGAGTCGTTTCGTCCGTTTGCCCCTTCCGTTCTCAATGAGGACGTTAGTCACTACTTTGAGCAGGATCGCCCAAGTCCCTATATGCTGCTGGTTGCGCCGGTGGCCGACACCATAAGAATTCCAATGACCGTAGAGCAGCAAAAACTATTCGGTATTGAAAAACTCAATGTTCCTCGATCGGAACTCCCGTCTATCACGCACGTGGATTATTCGGCGCGGATACAAACCGTTCACCCCGACACTAACCCGCGCTATCACCAGTTGATTTCATCGTTCAAGGAAAAGACGGGTTGCGGAGTCGTCGTCAATACTTCGTTCAATGTGCGTGGCGAGCCGATCGTTTGTACGCCGGAGGATGCCTATCGCTGCTTCATGCGCACCGAGATGGACTATCTCGTCATTGAGAATTTCCTGCTGGAGAAATCCGCCCAGCCGGTCGTAGCGAAGGACGATGCGTGGATGAAAGAGTTCGAGCTGGATTAACCGTGAGTCGTGGTGCGATGTCAAAGTCAGACGCAACAATGAGCAAGAAGGAACTACGCAAGTTTGGCCTGGTGACGGGTGGCATGCTCATCCTGTTTTTTGATCTGTTGATCCCGTGGATATGGGGTCTATCCATGCCCGTATGGCCGCTTGTGGTGGCGGCCATCCTCGCTGGAATGGCCCTGGTGGTCCCTGCTGCGCTCGGACCCGTCTACAAAATCTGGATGCGTTTCGCCGAGGCACTGGGCTGGGTCAACACCCGCATCATCCTCAGCGTGATATTCTTCCTGGTATTTTTTCCGTTTGGCATAATCATGCGCTTATTCAATGATCCGATGCGGCGTAAATTTGACCGTGCAGCGGACAGTTATCGAGTTTCATCCCACCCAACAAAACCTGAAAATTTGGAGCGACCCTTCTGATGTTCGATCTACTGCAGGACTTATGGGGTTTCATGAAGGAACGCAAAAAGTTCTGGTTGATGCCCATTATTCTGATGTTGCTGGTACTCGGCGGCTTACTGGTACTCGCCCAGGGCTCGGCGATTGCCCCGTTTATCTACACGTTGTTCTAGGATTTCGGCAGTGCCGCCAGATATTCGCGGTAAGGCAGTACGATGAAATTCTTTAACGACTTGGCGGATTTCAACGCAGCCGAGGTCGCGGATCTGATCGCGTTTGCCCAGCAGTTGGACACACACCCGCAACCGCGGGCGCTGGAAGGGAAAGTCCTCGCCTTACTGTTCCTGAGCCCTTCACTGCGCACCCTCGCGTCTTTTCAATCCGCCATGGTGCGCCTGGGCGGGGGGGTTTTTGTGATCTCGCCGCAAATGTCGATTCACGCCATTGAGTCCCGCTCAGGCATTATCATGGACGGTGCAGCGGCAGAGCACATTCGCGAGGCCGTCCCCGTCATTGCATCCTACAGTCACGCCATCGGCATCCGTGCTTTTGCAAAACGGGAAAATCTCAAAGACGACCTGAATGACACACAATTCCATGAGATGACATCGTTGATTGATGTTCCGTATATCAATATGGAATCG
>JANPDE010000178.1:0-12247 GCA_031431315.1 Haliea sp. | reverse complement strand
CGCTTGAGCACCTCTGGGCTGCCGTGCTGGAACGGCACGTCCAGGTAGGGCAATATTTTGCCTTCAGCCATCAGCGGTATTATCTTGTCCACGTGCGGGGAGGGGTAGACGTAGTGCAGGCGCACCCAGATACCGAATTCGCCCAACGCTTCACACAGTTCCTGCATACGGGTTTTCAACGGGCGACCGTTCCAGAATCCGGTGCGGTATTTTAGATCTACTCCGTAGGCGCTGGTGTCCTGCGAGATGACGAGCAGCTCACGCACCCCGGCGCGCACCAGACGCTCGGCTTCCTCCATAACATCGCCAATGGGGCGGCTGACCAGGTCGCCGCGCATATCGGGAATGATACAAAAACTGCAGCGATGATTGCAGCCTTCGGAAATCTTCAGGTAGGCGTAGTGGCGCGGTGTGAGTTTTATGCCCTGCGGTGGCACCAGATCGGCGAAGGGGTCGTGTACCGGCGTGTACGGCACGTATTTGTGCACAGCGCTGACCACTTCCTCGTAGGCGGCAGGCCCGGTGACGCTCAATACCTTGGGGTGCAATGCCATGATGGACTGCGCATCGTCGCCCTTGCCCATGCAACCGGTGACGATGACCCGGCCATTCTCACTGATCGCCTCGCCGATAGCGTCCAGCGACTCCTGCTTGGCGCTGTCGATAAAGCCGCAGGTGTTCACCACTACGACATCTGCGCCTTCGTACGTGGGCACGATGTCATAGCCGTCTATTTTCAATTGCGTGAGGATGCGCTCGGAGTCGACCAGTGCCTTGGGGCAGCCCAGGGAAATAAAGCCGACGCTTTTTCTCGGGGCAGCGTCTGTTGTAACGCGGTGCGATTCTGAATCTGCCATAGGACTATTTTAATAACGGGAATAGGGCGTGGATTATAGCGCAGTTGGTCACGCAAGCCGAAACTATCCGTGTGCCCGAAGCAGCATTCAGAATTGGTATTTCACCGCAAATTGCAGCTGCGTGGCATCGCCGCTCTCGCCGTGCACCGCGCGCCACAAATTTATCCCAATCCCCGCGCTTATAACAGCGTGTGCCAGTTGCCAGCGCGGTGGAAATTGCCTAACGCCGTCCCCTGCGCCAGTCCCAGGGCGGCACCGGGTGTGGCGCCGACCACAGTCCCAGGCGCTGCTCGCGTGCGTGTTGTTCGGACTCGGCGAGCAAATGCTCGTGGGGCGCATAGTGCTGGTACCACCACGCGTAACCGCTCGCCACCATCGCTACATTGATGTTGACCCCTTGCTGGTACAGCGTTCCCACGTCGCGTCCGTAGTCGTCTCTCGTCACCACCACGACGCCCACAGGCTTCTCATCCACCAGTCGGATCAAAGCCTTTTTGGCCGCATTGCCAAAGGGCTGGTCCCGCTCGGGCGTATCGATCCCGTACAGGCGCACTTTGTGTTGGGTATTGGTCGCATCCAGTATGGAGACCGTGTCGCCGTCGGCGATGCGCACCACGCGTCCGGTCAGGTTAAAAGTGGGCGGCGGATTCCCTTCCCTGGCGGCGCCGATTTTTTCCAGCGACTTCGCCGCCTGTCGCCAACCGGCCTCGGGCCGTGTGGCGTATTCGCCCGGTGTTGCGGCGACGCTGGCCGGACGGTACCAGATGGGCGAGGACCAGGCCCGTTCCTGCAGCGTTTTCGGCAGGTCGGAGCGCGGCTCTACACCGGCTCGAATGGCGTCCCAGGTCGACCAGCGGCAGCTGGGATTTTCCAATATCCGCACATAATAGAACGCTTCTTGCCCTGGATCGAAATCAGGGTCACGCCACAGCGCCTTGAGTTCACTGGTGCCTTTGCCAGCGCTGATCGAGCAGTCCGAGAGGTTGACGGAGGCACCGTTGTCCGGGCAGCGCCCGCTGGCAGGGTCGACTTCAAGGCCGTCGGCACAGGCGACGTCATAAATACGCTCCTGGTGTTCTCCGTTGAGAAGGTAACCCTTGATCACCTGCGCGCGCTGCAGGGGAGTGCCGGCAGGATCCGCGGCGGCCCAGACGATAAACGCGGGGTTCTTGTCCTCGAGAGCTCTCAGCTCACTGCCCATCGCAACGCCGTGCTGGTAGGCCCTGGTGGCCAGATGCGGGTCCTGCAATACCGCCGGTGTAAAGTCATAGCCGGAAAAAAAGCGTACCTTGATGCGCGGGCCACTGGTGGCGAACGTTTCCTTGCGCCTGAAGGCCTGGTAGATGGACTCGCGGGTGTTTTCCTCTGCCCAGACGCCGGCCAGTCCTGAGGCAGACCAGTATTCGAAAGATGAACTGGCCAGGTACTCCTTGCCATCGACTTCTGTCACCATGCCCGGATCCAGGAATTTCATCACCGTCCCGTTGAAAAATGAGGCGGGAATCGAACCGCGCAATTCAGCCGTGCCATCCAGCATGCCGGCCTTGGAGAAAAACGTTTTTTCATCTATCGAGCTGGCCGCATCGTGGGTATCAGTCGATCCGACAAGACCAAACTTATAGGGGTTGATCACGCCGCCGGCCTGGATATGCAGGCCGCGCAGGTAGGCGTCACGCACATAGCTTCCGGCGGGCTCACTGTAGAGTTTGGTTGCCACGCGGTATGGGGTAATTTCAAAGTCCGCCCATTCGTCGTTGCGTGACAGCAGCGGGTGGGTGTCCGAGGTACCTTTTATTTGCGTGATTTCCACCAGCGGTTCATTGCGCAAGCGCAGGTTGGCAGATGCGTCGTCCAGGGGATTTTTCGCCCAGTCGGTCAGCGTAAACATCTGGCCATTGGAGCCGTTGGAGTTGTGCGGAATCGCCAGGCTCTCCACACCCTGCGCGCGCAAATCGTCCATCCAGTGCCACAGGCCCTCGGGATTCTGCGAGTTGAAGCGCGAGAAGGGCATGGCCGGTAAACGCTCGGTGTCGCGGAAAATCACATTGCGATGCAAATTTCCCTGGTCATCGGAGGAAGAGGTGTACTCGAAGCCGGCGAAGGTGGTGAAGCTGCCCGGAACGTACGCTTCGTTCGCGGCCCTGATGGCGTCCCGCCAGGCCAATTTGGTTACCGCCTCCGTCTGTTTCACATCGATGCTGCCATCGAGCAAGCCGTCCACCACGCCCGGCATGAAGCTGGCGAAGGCTTTGCCGCGCTCAATCAGGCTGAAGCGGGTCATGTTGTCCGGCGCATTGATGTCGTGCATGGGTTTGGCGACGGCATAGCGCGAAAACTCGCTGTCCGTGTTCGCCGCTTCCCGGACCAGGCCCAGGAGTTCGGCGTGGTCGGTGACAGCGTAAAAGTCCAGGGGCTGTTGCAGCTGCACCTGATAGCCGCTGGGGTGCTGCAACGCCTGGCCTTTGGCGTAGCGATAGGCGTCATCCGGCGTACTGATGGTGCCGAAGACGTAGGCGTCAAAAGAATTCGCGGTGTGCACGTGCAGGTCGCCGAAGTAGGCGTTGCGCTCGGGATTGGGCGGTGGGCGCAGCGTCAGGATTTCGGTGTGCGCCGGAAACAGGATGTTGGTGCCACGCGCCTCGCCCGCGATTCCCACGTGTTCGTTCTTTTGGATGGCATCCAGCGAATTTTCTGAATCGGAGCAGGCACACAGGCCAAGTATCAGGCAGCCCGCGAGCAGGATGGAGCGTTGGGTCATGGGGATTTTCCCGGTCTTATGCCATCATCGATCATAGGTGGCGGGGACAATGCAGTCCAGTACGCCAGTTCAGTGATCCGGCGAGAACGGGGGAAGTATGCAAAAGGTCAGCGTAGAGCTGCGCGAACGCACCACCATAGTCAGTATTACACGCCCCCAGGTGCGCAATGCCGTGGATGCTGAAACCGCGCGCTGTTTGGCGGCCGCCTTTGAGGAGTTCGATGCCAATCCGGAATCAGACGTCGCCGTACTGTATGGCGAATACGGCACTTTTTGCGCGGGCGCCGACCTCAAGGCCATCGCCGCAGCCTCCGGCGGCAACCACCTGAGTCCCGGTGGCGATGGACCCATGGGTCCATCGCGCAGGGTGTTGGGCAAGCCCGTGATCGCCGCCATCTCTGGCCATGCAGTGGCAGGTGGTCTGGAGCTGGCATTGTGGTGCGACCTGCGCGTGGTGGAGCGCAGCGCCATTATGGGTGTGTTCTGCCGTCGCTGGGGTGTGCCGCTGATCGACGGTGGCACCATACGACTGCCCCGCCTGATCGGCCACAGCCGCGCCATGGACCTGATCCTCACGGGGCGGGCAGTGGATGCTACGGAAGCGCTGCAGATGGGGCTGGCCAATCGCGTGGTCGCCGATGGCGAGGCTTTGGCGGAAGCCCTGGTACTGGCGCAGCAACTCAGCCGTTTTCCGCAGAACTGCCTGCGCTCGGACCGCCTCAGCGCCTATGAGCAGTGGAATATGCCACTCGCGGCAGCGCTGTTGAATGAGTACGAACGTGGCGTGGCGGTGATCGCGTCGCAGGAAACGCTAGTAGGCGCTGCCAGATTCGCGTCCGGCAAGGGCCGGCATGGTGATTTCGACGCGCTTTAAATTGACCTAGAATTCACGAAGCGTGCGTGTGCAGCGCGCACACACGCGAATTTCCCGCTGCAGCAGATCGATAAGCTTTAAACTGTCTTCCCTGTTCAGGAATTCCCCCAGGGTGACACTCGCATTGCGGTCATGTACACACAGCTCAGGTCCGTCCCAGGGATGTTGCTCCGCCGTGATGGTGAGACCCGTGCCCTGGCGCGGAAAACGCCAGCGCCGGCGGGGTGCGTGATAGCCCGCATCGATACACACGCTGTCTGCACTGACCGTGATCACCTGGCGGTATTGTTGCTTCCAGTTCACATGGTAGAGGGCAGCTCCCAGTGCCAGCAGTTCCAGACCCGCGAAAGGCAGGATGAGCCACGCACCCAGCAGTGCGAACACGACGGCAATGCCCAGCACGGGAACCGACAGTGCCAGTAGTAGCAGCACGTTGGCGCTCCACGTTGCCGACTGGTTGGGCCTCGCGATAATCATCAGTCGCGTGGCTGTACGGGTGCTGCTTACCATGGCAAGAGTCCCTTTATTATGTTCCATTGAGTCTAGTGAATTTTCCCCGACTCGCCTACTCTTTGTTGAATGTAAGTTGCAACAGTTGCCTGTTCGCCAGGGCGCAGGGGAATGAGTACGATGCTGATTGAACCGACGCAATTGCGCGCTGGCCATGCTGCGGTGGTATTCGACTGCCGCTTTTCCCTGGCGGATCCGCTGGAAGGCCGTCGCTTGTACGAACAGGGGCATATTCCCGGCGCCCACTACCTGGATTTGAATCACGACCTGGCAAGCCCGGTGGAAAAACACGGTGGGCGGCACCCCTTGCCAGACCCGACTGTGTTCGCGGCCACCCTGGCCGCGTTTGGGGTGGGAAAGGACACACAGGTGGTGGCTTACGACGACTCCCGCCTGGCCTTTGCCGCGCGGCTGTGGTGGTTGATGCGGGCTTTGGGATACCGCTCGCCACGTCTGCTCAACGGGGGTTATCGTGGCTTTCTCAAGGCGGGCGGTGAGCCCGCAATCGACATACCCGAACGCCAGTCCCGCGCGCTCAATCCCGTGACCGGCTTCAGCGGCTATTGCGACATCGACGGCTTACGCGCGGCCCAGCTGCACGGGGCTCTGTTGGTTGATGCTCGCGAGCCGCGCCGCTATGCGGGCCTGGAAGAGCCGATTGATCCGGTCGCGGGCCATATACCGGGCGCCATCAATCGACCCTGGCAGGGTGTGACTAATGCTGATGGCAGGGTGTTGGACACCGCCGGGTTGCGCGCGCACTGGGGCGATGCGCTGGATGCCGAGCAACTGGTGGTCTATTGCGGTTCCGGCGTGACGGCCTGCGTCAACCTGTTTTCACTGTCCCTGCTGGGGCGAGAGGATGCGACGCTTTACGCCGGCAGTTGGAGCGACTGGTGTAGCTATTAGTTACTTGAGGCTGTCGAGAAATGCCATTAGATCCTGGTTCTCTTCGTCGGTCAGCCCATCCAGGAGATTTCCCGGCATCAATGACTCGTTGATGGCGAGATTCGATTGCAGGTCTGGAATAAAATAAGTGGTCCACAATTCCTCATCCGGGTCAAAGAGCTGCACAGTACCTGGCGCTGCACTGCGTGACCAGCCACGGATGCGTGTGCCGTCGTTAGTCACAATCTCGCGCACCTCGTAGCCCCGCGCGATCAACAGTGAAGGATTCACAATAGCGTTTCGAAGCTGCGTTTGATTCATGCGCTTCGCAACGCCGGTCAGATCCGGGGCAACGCGGCCGCCGTCAATTGCAATAGAGTGGCATTCGCTGCAACGTCCCCGGCCCTCGAATACTTCGCGACCTCTGGCAATGGCCTCGAGTTCGGTTTGTGACAGTACCGTGCTCAGCGCATCCGCCGGATTCTCTGTCGCGCTGCCGGGCTCGATTTTGATGCCTTGCAGCTGGCGTACATTTTCAGTCAGGCTGGCAATCTCAGGGGGCTTGAGGCGGGTGTCAAATGCAGGCATGCCTTTGTCGGGTCGCCCCAGGCGAATAGTCTCGAAGATTACGGCGTTGGTAAGAGTGCGCGTCTTATCGGCAACCAGGCTTGGACCGCCCATATGGCCCCCTGTGCCAGTTTCGCCGTGGCAGGGGGCGCAGAATTGCGTAAACAAGTCACTGACCTGTGCAGTGTGGGGTTGCGCCGCCACATGTGGCGCAATGGCGACAAGCGACGTGACCAGTGCCAGTAGATAGCGCGCGCGCATGCTACTCATCCGCGAGACCAAAGAGATAATAGTTGAAACTCGTTGGCTGTTTATCACGGCCCGACGAACCATCGCCCATCATCCCGAAGCCAGAAGCCAAACCGATGAACTGCTTACCTCCAATGCGGAAGGTAGTGGGCGGCGCAAAAACGCCTGTTCCTGTCTGAAACTCCCACAGCACTTCCCCTGTCTCGTCATTGAAGGCGCGCAAATTTCCGTCAAATGCGCCACCAAACACCAGACCGCCGGCGGTCGCGAGCAGGCCTCCCCAGTTGGGTCCATGCGTATCGAACGACCATTTCGTCTCGCCAGTGCGCACATCCATGGCCTCAATCGACCCCTCGGCGGGTGTGTCATCATTCATGTAGAAACCTCCCAAATAAAATTGGCCGCGCCGGTATTCCGCGGTCTTGGGGTAGTAGGTTCCACCGCGCACAATATTGGGTATGTAGATCATATGCGTACGTGGGCTGTAGGCCTTCGGCGGCCAATTGGTACCACCGACGATACCCGGGAAAACATGACGCTCCGTGGCATTGGCAATTTCCGGCTTGATCACCGGTTTTCCGTTGGCATCGAGGTTGGCCCAGTTGACTTTGGTAAAGGGCGTCGCGGAGATGAATTTGCCGTTGGTGCGATCAAGAACATAAACGTAGCCGTTGCGGTTTGCCTGGACGATAGCCTTGGTCGCACTGCCACTGCCGTCGAGAATTTCGTCGATGAGGATTGGCTCGCTCACCCCATCCCAGTCAAACAGATCATGAGGCGTATTCTGGAAGTACCACACCAATTCGCCCGTGTCTGGATTGAGCGCCACAATTGAATTTGTGTATAGATTGTCGCCCTTGCGTACATCACCATCATAATCCGGGCCGGGATTGCCAGTGGCCCAGTAAAGCAGATCAAGCTCGGGATCATACGTTCCGGTCAGCCAGGCCGAACCACCCCCGTGCAAAAACGAGTTACCTTTCCAGGTTTCGCTCCCCGGCTCGCCCGGAGCGGGGACGACCCAGAAGCGCCATATGCGCTTACCCGTCTTTGCATCATAGGCGTCGATGAATCCTCGGATACCCAATTCAGCACCGGCGATGCCAACGATCACTTTGTCTTTGACCACCAGTGGTGCAGCAGAGAGACCGTATCCGGCGCGGCTATCGCCAACAATGCGCTCCCACAGTAGAACGCCCGTATCAGCGTCCAGGCAGACCAGATGAGCGTCCCAGGTGCTCACGTAGATGCGTCCATCAAGCACCGCAGCGCCCCGATTCGGCCCTTTCTTGCTAGTGGACGTCCAGGTCCATACAGGCTCGCCGGTGGCCGGATCGAGGCGGATCAATTGCTGGCCGTCGGTTATATAGATTCTGTCGTCGTACACAATGGCCGAAGTCTCCAGGCCGGACATATTCCCCTTAACTTTGTGTTTCCAGATCATCTGCAAACGCCCGACATTGTCACGATTGATTTGGGTGTCTGTTGAGAAGCGAGACCCGGAATAATCGCGTCCGTTGTGGACCCAGAGATCAAGTCTATCCTGTGTGTTCTCAAGAATTTCATGGGTAATAGCGGATGCAGCGGGAGTTTTGCTGAGGATCGTTTGCGCAGGGGGGGTTGCGTTCGTCACAGATTGCACGGGGACAGTGCCGTTATCGCCGCGCAAAGCAACGTAACTGAGTACAAGCAAGGCACCAGCTGCCGCCAGTACGACGAAAATCATGTTCAGGCGGTTTTTAGTTCGATCGGCGTGCATAAATGGCCCGGTGGTGCACACTCGCTTTATAAAATTGTCGATGGCTTGAGTGCGAAGAGGTGGTCGCAGGAACTTTAACAGCGTTGTGAGTGGATTCCCTGCCTGACGTGACATGTTATTGCCGCAAACCAGGGGAATCAACAGCAGATATAAGGAATTAATGGGGCATGGTTAGCAGAATGGAAGCACCGGGGGTTTTGTGGGGTGGGGTTGTGGTCACTCTGCGAACAATTGCAAAACGGTTTGCATCGACAAATACAGGCGTGTGCGGCCATTGCGCGTGTCGAGGGCATGAAATCCAAATTGCTCATAGAAACCCCGAACACCATCGTCCAGTGCATCCACCACTACAGCATAGGACGGTAGATGCTTGTTGATTGCATAAGCGTGACGCAGCGCGCGGATCAAGGTGATCTTACCCAGTCCCTGCCCCTGAGCTGCCTGATTCACGGCAAGCTGTGCAATCAATAGAACTGGAACTCGATAATGTGGCAAGGACTTGGCGGCAGATTGCTGAAGGAAATGGTTTAACTGCGGCGTGCCGCAATCGAAGGCACTGCGATCATGTACGATTTTGTTTAGTTCAACGAATTCCGATATAGTCGGTCAGACTCTTCATGCCCTCAAGCGCGGCGGCTTTTTCCGCTGCCGCCTTGACCGTCTCATCAATGCGCATATCTATACGTGTTGTTGCCATGGGGTGGTATCTCCACTGACCGCCCTTTACGCACTGCCAAGGATCGCAGGTTGGGCAATGTCGTACAGCAACTATCCGTACGGGGGTGTGGTCAGTCTCGCTCCGGCATCAGAGTCATTGCTGTAGCATGGGGTCCGTGCTATCGTGTCAGCATGATTGTTTCGTTCAAAAGTCAGGCTGCTGAGGATATCTTCAACGGCAAGGCATCCAAGGAAGCTCGCAGGGCTTGTCCTCAGGACATTTGGCGAATAGCAGCACGAAAACTGGATCAACTGGATTCTGTTGAAACACTGAGCGAGTTGAAAGTTCCTCCAGGAAACAGATTGGAGCTACTATCAGGCAACAGAAAGGGCCAATACAGTGTTCGTATAAACGAACAATTTCGTATCTGTTTCAAGTGGGGCGAGTCAGGCCCCTTTGATGTAGAAATCGTTGATTATCACTAGAGGTGCATTATGGTTCGTATACCCACTCACAGAGAACCAACTCATCCAGGCGAAATGCTGATTGAGGAGTTTCTCAACCCCATGCAGATCACCCAGCGCGAGCTGGCTGACGCCATTCATGTGCCCTATCAGCGCGTCAACGAATTGGTGAATAAAAAGCGCGGGATAACCCCCAGCACCGCCTTGCGTCTGGGTAAATTTTTTGGTGTATCAGCAGATTTTTGGCTCAGTCTACAAATCCGCTGGGATCTCTATAAGGCGCAACAAGCTGAGGCTGCCGAGCTTAAGACAATACAGGATGTCCATCATCATCAAAAAATGGCTTAACCGTTCAGAGTACACGGACGCAGCAAGGCTGCACCGGTTTCGGTCACTGCCAGGGCACGTCTGAACTACATTAGCAGCCTATTGGTGGCGCTGCGCAGTTTCCCTCATCACACGACAAGGTACATTTTCTTGCATCAAGGACATCGATCACACCGTTGTGATCAGCGTCCCGTGGGTCATCCGGTCCCGATGCGAGCTGGCCTTTTGCCGCTGTAATGAGGGTAATATCCGCTTTATCTATATCACCGTCCTTGTCGGCATCGCACGTGCGCGTCGTAACCACCTCGCAGGCATTCCCGACACCGTTATTGTCCGTATCGGCCTGATCAGTGTTTGCCGTGTCGACACAGTTGTCACACACGTTACCGACGGTATCACTGTCGCCGTCCAGCTGGTTTGCGTTGGATTCCTGCGCGCAATTGTCAACGGCGTCAGCTATGCCATCTCCATCAGCATCGAGCTGAGCGGCAGAGCACCCGTTTCCATCAACTGCTGCCCCCGCACTAGTATTTGGGCAGGCGTCAACGTCATTGGGCACGCCATCGGAGTCCATATCTGAAACAGGCACGGGACACCCAAATACGCCGACCTCTTCACTGGCTTCTGAGTCAGGGCAATGATCGCAGGCATTCCCAACTGCATCGGAGTCATCATCTGCTTGATCTGTATTTGGCGTTTGGCGGCAATTGTCAAACCCGTCCAAAACACTGTCGACATCCGTATCCGCTGAAAGATCCTCCGTTATCCTTAGGGAGTCAGCGAACGCATGAAGCGTCCCATACAACGATGTGGAAAGCGTTTTCCCTCTAAGTGCGAGGGCCGCGCCGACAAGCTTCTCCTCAATATTAGCGTCGCCTGTATGGTTAATGTAGACGTCCACTATGTCCTGCGGAACTCCCTCGGTCTCTATCTGATCAAGCGTTGATTCGAACTCGGTGGCGTTAAATACCTTATCTGGAATTCCCTCAAGAGCAAGAACGTCTGGCAACCCATCGACAAGGTCCGCAACCTCGTTCGACAGGACTTCTCGATCATAGGCAAAAGACTGCAGGGCACTGTATTGGTTTTTCTCCCATACCCTATCGCGCGCCGCTATCGCCCCTTGTAGTCGCTCCAGAGACGTCAGCGATCCTATGTACGATTCGTATAGCTGTAATAGAAGTGACAGCGTTTTGTTCAGATACTGATTTGACGCAAGGGACATTCCCCAATCCGCAGATACAGAAACGCCCGAATACTCGAACAAGACAGTGAAGTTAGGGTCTGGCGGATCATATAAAATTTGATCGATGAAAACATTTGCTAATTCTAGATAGCCGGCCATCCCGTTTGCATAAAGACCGAACAGAGCCCCTAGATCCCCCGCTTGAGCTCTTGCAATATCAAAACAGAGCGCGGCTAGCTCAAACGAGGTGCGCGCAGGTCCTACTGGCAGTATCGAAGTCCCTATTGAAGTGGCACAACCTACCGATCCACCAACGAGGCAAGCTCCCAATTTGAGTTCGCGAATTTCTTTCTCGAAGTCTTCTTTCAGGAATTTCAATGTCTCTAAGAAGTGCGTTGACTGACGGTAAACCACAGGTTCAAAACAGGTGCCATAATAATCGTCGCAGCACTTCCGAAGTAATGTGTACCGGTCGAGCCACTCATAGTCGCGACCGGCAGCCGAAAGGTACCGAAGTGGTCCAATAGTATCTTTAAACACGGAGTAATAAATTTGCTGGTCGCCACATGATTTCCCTCTATTGTCCACTACGAGGCTTGCGGAAACCGGTATGCTCGGCCCAGCTTGACTGATCACTGGACAAAGAATTCCTAGAACCAATGCGAAAAGCATACCGACTGAACGAACTTGAGACAGCCAAGTGCGCCTCAAGGAGACAGGTAGGCTGGTCATTGGCCGCTCCTTGGAGCTGCTTGGACTCTGACCGTAAGGCTGCCCTGCTGCGATACCAATCCAATGACTGCCAGACCTGGTTGGAACTGGATTAGCAGCCTCGTTTCTAATTGCATCAAATGCGCCGGTGCGTTGTAGCCTGCTGCTCGTTGGCACTCCCATTTTCTTTAGTGCCAAAACCACTAGACCAAGCATCATGAGAAAGAGGCTACCCGGTTCCGGTACCGCTGTGGTTCCTTCACGGATGGTAACTGCCGCACCCTCCTGACTGGTCAGTGCAAGCCGGTCACCTAATTCATCTGACAGCAATGTGGAGGCCCCAAAACTGAAGTTGGCGGTCCCCGGCATTAACGCGTCAAAGGTGAGTCCAAACAGACGGAACGGATCATTCCCCGTTTGGATGGTCAGTGTTCCCAGG
>JANPDE010000177.1:0-4519 GCA_031431315.1 Haliea sp. | reverse complement strand
TTCTTCGACGAGAAGGACATCCTGACCGAATATTCCACCCACATTCACGAATCCAATGCGGGCTAGGCCTGCATCTATCGCCTGCACCCTGTTGGCCAGCTGGCTGTTAACGGCCTGCTCGCAGTGGCGCTATGAACTGGGCACACCGCTGCCGGATACGGCCCCACCCCAGCAGCTGTCACAGCAAGGCATGTCGCTGGCGCAGGCGCTGGAGCTGCTGGGTCCGCCACAGCGCATGTCCGCCACTGATTCCGGCTTTGTGCTCGCCTGGGAGCACTGGCACATACAGGAGAATGCCATCGGGGTCAGCCTCGGCGCTCTGGGTGCTGATTTTTTATCGGCCGACTGGGGTGAGATGCGCGTCCGCGGCGAATTTATGCTACTAACGTTTAACCGGCAGCACACGTTGACCAGTGCCACACGCTCGCACTGGGACAACTACGGCGGTGGCGGCCAGGCTATTCAACCCTTCCTTGGCTTTATTTCGGTGGTGGATTCGGACGACCTGACTGGACCGCTGCCACAGCACACCTGGGGAGCTTCCCTGCTGCAACGCCTGCCCGGGACGCTCAATATGGCTTCAAATCCTGCATCGGGGCAAAGTGGCCTGCAGCAACGCGGCACTCCCACGGCCATCGGGCAACAGTCGCTGGAGATGGAATAGCGCCTATCCCACCTTGCGCGGATGATTATTTCCCCGTCAGGGTACGAAAGAGTATCTGCGCACAAGTAGTGACCAGGTCTTCCTGCGAGACTTCCACGACCTGGTGATAGGCCGCCATACGATCGAGAATGGCGCTCATCGCCAGCGCAGCACTCCGGGGAGCCATAAGCGAGTCCTTTCCGGCGGCGCCGTTACGCTGCATCAGTGACACCATAGCCAACAGGATGGGTTCCATCGCCGCACGCCGCAAATCCATAAAGCGGGTATCCCCTTCATCGGCGGCGAGATTGCGGATGCGCAGTAGCGGACCATGCACATCCCAATAGTCCATAAAAAAAGTTACCACATCCCGGGCGCGGCGCTGGCCTTCCTTGCCACGCCAGGTGCCCTGGAAGAGTTCCAGCAGCGCGGGTAAATCCTCATTGGCCTCCGCGGCCAGGTGCAGTACGACGTCCTCCACGCTGGAGAAGTATTGATAAAAAGTCGCCGGAGAGCTATCCACTGACCGGGCGATATCCGCGACGCGCAGTCCCCGCAGGCCGCGCTTGGCGAGCAAGCCCCTCGTGGCGTCGAGTATCTGGCGGCGTTTTTCGAGTGCTCGCGCACCCAGCGGCCGACCGGTCAGGTCGGCGATTCGCTGCTTGCTCGCGCTCAAGTTAGCGCTCTACGAAAGCATCGGCCAATTGCTTCACGATGTCGCCCGCAGTGACTATGCGACGACCCTCTTCGTGCGGCTTCGTCCCGCCAGCTCCCCGCATCAGTGACAAATCGACCCCCTTCGCTTCGCTGCGCAAGGCAGCCACAGTGCAACGTTCACGCGGGCGCGATGGCTTGAAGTCCCAGTCGAATGCGCGCATGGCGTTTTCATGGGTCATCATGTTGATATCCTTATCCGAGACACCGCCCAGGCTCTCCCACAGGATCTCGGGCGAGCGCGGCCAGGTGGTGTCGGAATGCGGATAGTCACACTCCCACATAATCGTTTCGACGCCGATAAGATCGCGCATCCTGACGCCCGCCTTGTCATCGATAAAGCAGTTGAAGATGTGCTCGCGAAATACTTGACTCGGCAACTTGTCGCCAAAATCCTGGTGGGTCCAGGCGTGGTGATGGTCGTAGGTGTAATCGACGCGCTCCAGAAAATAGGGAACCCAACCGATACCGCCTTCGGACAGGGCAAATTTCAGTGTCGGGTACTTGCGCAGCAGTGTCGAAAACAACAGGTCCGCAGCGACGTTTACGATACTGATCGGCGTAGTGCTGATCATCACCTCGACGGGCGATTCCATGGTGGGAAATACCATACCTCCACCTGAGCCAATATGGATCAGAATGATCATGCCTTCATCGACACAGGCCTGCCAGAACGGTTCCCAGTGCTCCGAGTGCAAACTCGGCAACTTCATTTTGTCGGGGGCTTCGGTAAAATTGACGGCCCTACACCCCTTCTTTGCCACACGTCGCACCTCCTCGGCCATCAGTTGCGGGTCCCAGATTGCCGGCAGCGCCAGCGGAATGAAACGGTCCGGGTAGCTACCGGCCCACTCATCGATATGCCAATCGTTGTAAGCCTGCAACATAACGCGCGCCAGTGTCTTATCCTTGCAGGAATTCCACAGTTGCCCCACAAAACCGGGAAAGGATGGAAAACAAATGGACCCGAGTACACCGTTGGCACTCATGTCCGCGACGCGGGCATGCACGTCGTAACAGCCTTTACGCAACTGCTCGTAGGACGTAGGCTCCACACCGTACTCTTCCGGCACGCGACCGACCACGGCATTGAGGCCTATATTAGGAAGCTTTTGCCCGTTGAATTCCCAGACATCACAACCACTGGCCAAACGGGTAGTTTTCGGCGCTTTGTCCTGATACTCCGCTGTTAGATGGTTTTTGAACATATCCGGCGGTTCGACCACGTGGTCGTCTACACTGACCAGTATCATGTCTTCCATACGCATAGGCTTTTCTCCTGTTACGGGTGCAATTAGGTGCTTATACAGAATGGCGGCAACGAGCCTGTCCGAATTATCTGACGATCTGTCAGATAATTCAATAGCGGATCTGTAGTACAGGGTCAGGGGTCAGGCGAGGACGCCCGCGACCTTCAGCGCAATCATGCGCTCCATGTCGATTCCTGCCTCGAGCAAAATCTCATCGCAGTGTTCATTGAACTCCGGTGCGCGCGCTGTCGTTGCGGGAGTTTCATCGAACTGCACGGGTGTGGACACCAGTTCAAAGACTGTACCCTCGCGGGTGGAGGTGCTGGTCATGTAGCCATTGGCCCGAACCTGTGGGTCCGCCGCAACCTCCAGGCTGTTCTGCACAGGCGCCCATTGACCCTTAAGTGTCTGGAACTTTTGGGTCCACTGCGCCAGTGTATGTTTGGCGAACTCCGCCCGGATGATGTCGCTCGCCTGCCCGGCATTGGTAGCAAGATTTTCGACCGAGTTAAAGCGCGGATCATCGATCAGGTCCGCACGGTCAATATGCCGGCAAAAATCCGGCCAGTAGTGAAAACCCTGCAGCATTACGATTGAAACAAAACGTTCATCCGACGTTTGATAGAGCCCGGTCAGCGGATTACTGGAGCCGGATGCACCGCCACCACCGAGACGCCAGGGCTTGCCGGTCTGGCCGGACAAGGCTATGGCCGGACCCAGTGACCACACACCCGCCGCCAGCAGGGACACATCGACCACCGATGGCTCACCCGTGCGCTCGCGCTTGAACAGTGCCGCCGCGATCCCGCCCGCTATAGTCATACCGCCGATAGAATCGCCAAAACCGGGACCGGGTTGCGGCAGTACAAAACCCATGCCCGGCGGACTGACACTGTACGCACAGCCGCTGCGGCACCAGAAGCTGGTCATATCATAACCGCCGCGATTGCCATCAGGTCCCTTCGGCCCCGACGCCGTGCCGCGCACATAGATAATGTCCGGGTTGTGTTTACGGATGTGCTCGACATCGATCAGCAGTTTTTCCAGGACCTCGGGCAACTTGTTGGTCAGGAACACATCGCAGGTCCGCGCCAGCTCATAGAGCACCTGCACACCTTCCGCGCTGGACAAATCAAGACCGATGGAGCGCTTCCCCCGGTTAGCGTGCTCATTCAGTACATGCACACCCTTGGACAAATCGAGAACTCCGGTACTGCCGAGACCGCGCATGGCATCACCGCGCAGGTGATGCTCAACTTTGATCACGTCGGCGCCCCAATCCGACAGGATGGCGGAAGCAGCGGGTACAAACATGTGTTCGGCCACTTCGAGGATACGAATGCCTTTCATTACATCAGTCATGCTTTAAACACTGTAGTCGTAGGCTATAAAGTATCGCACGCACGGGAAATGTTTTACAAGGTATTTGTCTTGTAATAGACTTTCTGCATATCGCACTACAATCAACACGACAATCAAACAGACCTGGAATCCGCTGATGGATTATCGTTATCCACCCGACACCCTGCCGTTTCGCCGAGAAGTCAGGCAGTGGCTGCAGGATAACCTGGACGAGGAATTGCGCGGCCACGCCAGTCGTGGCGCGCTCACCCCTGGGGAGCTCGACGCACTGCGACGGTGGAATCGAAAACTCGCTGACGCCGGCTACGCCGCCATCTCCTGGCCAGTCGAGTACGGTGGGCGCGCAGCCGGAGTAATGGAACAGGTGGTACTGGCCGAAGAAATGCATCGGGCTGAGGCCCCTGGAGCACTCAACCCTATTGGCCTTGCGAATATTGCGCCTTCCATTATGACCTGGGGTACCGAGACGCAGAAGCGCACGTTGCTGCCACGCATGATGCGCGGTGATGACATCTGGTGCCAGGGCTTTTCCGAACCCGATGCCGGATCC
>JANPDE010000176.1:0-6078 GCA_031431315.1 Haliea sp. | reverse complement strand
GAGAAAAAACCGTTCGTCGACGTGGTGGCACAGGCGCTGGGCTTTAAAAAATTGCGCGTGGTCGAAGCCGGTGGCAGTGACTACCAGCGCGAGCGCACGCAGTGGGACAGTGGCGCCAACCTGGTCTGCGCCTCACCCGGTGTGGTCTATGCGTATGACCGCAACACCTACACCAACACGTTGTTGCGCAAGGCCGGTATCGAAGTTATTACCATCGTTGGCGCAGAGCTCGGCCGCGGACGTGGCGGCGGCCATTGCATGACCTGCCCGATCATCCGCGATGCGGTGGATTTCTGATGGCAGGTATTTGATGTAATCGTACCGAGTAGCCTAAGGGGAAGCATGGCCGAGTTACCGACCGACTCTACACCGCACCCGGACAAGGGTCGGTTCGGCTTCCCCAGTGCAGTGACGACACTGGCTATCGTTACCGTCCTGGTCTGGTTCGCCGCGCTGTTTGTTCCAGCCGGCAAATACAGCACCGATGCCGACGGATCGCCGATCCCGGGTACCTATCAGCGAATCGAATCGCCGCTCAGCGGTAGCGAACGAGTCGAGCAACTTGTTCTCGCCCCCGTCAACGGCATTTACGGCCTGTTAAGCCCGGTGGGTGGCACCGTGGATACGCGCACGGTTGGACGCCTGTTTGGCCAGATTGGCGTTATCGTGTTCATCATGTCGATTGGCGCTTTCATTTCCATCAGTTTTGCCACCCGCAGCCTGGAGGTTGCCGTGGCCGCGCTGGCGCAGCGCCTGCGCAGTCGAGGCTGGGTGCTCATCAGCGCCATTATGGTGCTGTTCTCGCTGCTCGGTTCCACCATGGGATTCTCGGTAGAGACGTTTGGCTTTTATGCGCTGTTTATCCCGCTGATGGCCGCGCTGGGCTATGATCGACTGGTCACGGCTGCGATGATTATTCTCGGCTCCGTTATTGGTGTCATGGCGGCTACGGTGAATCCGTTCTCCATCGGTGTCGCCTCAGGCGAGGCTGCGGTGGGTATCGGCGATGGCATTGTGCTGCGTCTGATCCTGTGGGTGGTGTTGACGGCGATGGCGGTGGGATGGGTGCTGCGCTATGCAGCCAAAGTTCGCGCTAATCCGGCCGCTTCCATCGTTGGTTTTGATGAGGAAGTCTCTGATGATAATGTTGCTGCCAATGAGACTCTCAGCGCAACGCAGCAATGGGTGCTCGCCATAACCGCGCTGGCCTTCGGTTTAATGATTTTCTCCGTCATCCCGTGGTCCAGTATTTTTACCAGCAGCACGGGGCCAGCGGATGATTACGTTACCCACACGGTTGCCGCAGTACAGCCATTCTGGTTCGAACTGAACTGGTGGTTCCCGCAACTGGCGATGCTGTTTATCATCGCCTCGGTGCTGGTGGGACTGGTGGCGCGCATGAACGAGAAAGAGATCGTGCGTCTCATCGCGGCAGGCGCTTCAGACATGATGGGTCCTGCCATGGTTATGTTGTTGGCCGGCGGTGTCTCGGCGATCATGACCAACACCCAGACCCTCGATACCATCCTGCACACCATGGAGCAGCTCATCACCGGTGCCTCGGCGGGGGGCTTTGCCATTGCGGCCATGTTGGTGAACATCCCGCTGGCGGTGCTGATACCGTCCAGTTCCGGCCATGCCGCGCTGGCGATGCCGCTGCTCTCTCCGCTGGCGGATTTTGCCAATGTCAGCCGTCCCCTGACCATTACCGCTTGGATAATGGGTCACGGTCTGGCGCTGCTGGTTTCCCCGACCAGTGTCGTTGTGGTCGGCGGGCTGGCGATCGCCAAGGTCGGTTACGACAAGTATCTGCGCTTTGTATGGCCGTTGCTGGCAGCGCTGCTGGTGGTGGCCGGTGTGGTGCTCGCGATTGCCGCTACCATGGCGGGCACCAGTGCATAACATGACACCGTTCGGGATGCAGCGCAGGCGCCTGGTGCTCGCGGGGAGTATTGCTGCCGGCGGTTTGCTCACCGGATGCGACCTGTCGTTGCGCGACGGGGTGTTCAATGCCTGCCTGGCCGAGTTGCCGCAAGACCTGCGCGAGCATCCGCTGATTACTGCTGCCTGGGACGGGCTCGACGCTAGTAAAGTGTGGGATACGCATTGCCACGTGTTCGGCAATGGCGATTCGGGCAGCGGTCTCTGGTTCAATCCTACAATGGAGCAAATCTGGAATCCGCTCGGCTATTTGCAGCGTGAGTTCTATATCAATGCGTCCTGCACCGATGACTCACCCGGCAAGGCCGACAGGAGTTTCGTGGAGCGCCTGCTGGCCCAATGTCGTGGCATGGCGCCCGGTTTTCATGTGCTGCTGTTTGGCTTTGACTGGGCCCGCGATGATAGCGGTGCCACGCTGGCAGATCACTCCACGTTCTATGTGCCCGACGACTACGCGGCCGGTCTGGCTGCAAGTCATCCCGAGTATTTTCAGTGGGTGGCGTCGATCCACCCTTACGATCCGCGCGCGCTCGATCGCCTCGATGCTGCCGCGGCGCGTGGCGCACGCGCCATCAAGTGGCTCCCGTCAGCGCAGAATATTGATCCGGCAGATGCGCGCTGTGACCGCTTCTACGCCAAACTTGTCGAGCTCGATCTGCCGCTGATCACGCATGCCGGTGACGAGCGCGCGGTGGATGGCTTCGGTGAGCATCTGGGTAATCCATTGCGCCTGCGCAGGCCGCTGGATGCCGGGGTGCGGGTGGTCGTGGCGCATTGTGCCTCGCTGGGCACGGGGCACAGCGACGCGCCGAACTCAGAAGAGCTCAGCAACTTCGGGCTGTTCGCACAACTGATGGACGATACGCGCTATCGCGATAACCTGTTCGGCGATATTTCCGCGGTCACACAACACAATAGGAAGCATGTCATCGCCACGTTACTGGCGCGACCTGATTGGCACCAGCGCCTGTTGAATGGTTCAGACTATCCCCTGCCCGGGGTGGTGCCCCTGGTCTCCCTGCAGGGGCTGGTCGATTTGCAATTGCTTGATGACGCTGCCATAGAGCCATTGAGCAGTCTGCGCGACAGCAACGTTCTCCTTTATGATTTTTTGCTCAAACGCAGTCTGCGCAAGGATGGCCAGGGCTTCGCAAAATCAGTTTTCGAAACTAAGCCGTTTTTCAGGCGACCCGCGTGAGTAAGAACCTGATGACATTATTAGAACCACTGTTTCAACCACTGCAATGGCCGCTGCGCTGTGCACTGCTGCTCATCGCGCTGACGCTCGCTGGCTGCGGCTCACTGCCGCGCAATGGCGTGCCCGCGGAATTGATGTCCGAGGCGAGCATTCCAGGTATGCCCAATGTGCGTGCGCCGGCGGGCATTCCGAGCCTGGTGATGAAGGCCGATATGGCCGCATCCTTCGCACAGGAATCGTCGGATGATTTTCCTGCGAACGGGGAGGGCATTGTGCTGTATCCGCACCTTGCCCTTTCAGGCGGTGGCGCCAATGGCGCTTTCGGAGCCGGCTTCCTGAATGGCTGGTCCAGCACGGGACAGCGCCCGAAATTCAAGGTGGTCACCGGCGTCTCCACCGGTGCCCTGATGGCGCCGTTCGCCTTCCTGGGTCAGCCCGGTGATGCTGCTCTGCACGAGTTCTATACCACCACGCAGTCGCGCGATATTTTCAAATTGGGCGAGCTCACGACGATTATCTCGCAGTTGCTGTTCGGTGAGGGTATCGCCGATACCAGTCCGCTGGTCAGTCTGCTCGAACGCCATGTGGATGATGCAATGCTGCAACAGGTGGCGCTGGCGCACAACAGCGGGCGCCGCCTCTACATCGGTACGGTGGATCTCGATTCGCAGCGTTTCATGGTCTGGAACATGGGGTTGATCGCCACCAGCGGCAATCCCGATGCCCTGATACTCTTTCGCAAGGTGATGTTGGCGTCCGCGTCCATTCCCATCGCGTTCTCCCCGGTGTTCTTCGAGGTGGAAGCGGCTGGTCAAAGTTATGATGAAATGCATGTCGATGGTGCCGTGGCCGCCAATGTGTTTTACAGCGGCGGATTGTTCAGTTCCAGTGACGTGCGCCGCAGTGCCGGTCGGGAAACAGCGCGCGAAGATATTTATGTAATCCACAATGGGCAGATGGCGCCGAATGTCGCTACCACGAGCCGCTCGTTGCCGGCCATCGCGTGGCGCTCGTTCCAGGCGGCTGGTACCTCAGCGGTGGTCGGCGATCTGGTGCGCATCTACGCACTGTCGAAACGCGAAGGCTCTGATTATCACTGGGTCACCATTGCCGATGACGTGAAACTCACCAGCAGTGAAACGTTTGACCCGGTGGCGATGCAAAAACTGTACGATATTGGCTACCAGGCCGCCCTGGCCGGCCCGGACTGGAACAGGTTTCCGCCCGGCGTTGGCCTCCAGCAGGGTAGTGTGCCCAGCAGTAACTCAAATTGAATAACTGCACACAGACATAGGACAGCCCGACGAATGACAAGAGCAAAACCACGATCGCCCCGATGGCTGTCAAAACCCTTGAGCTGGATGGGTGCAGTTTTGGGATTCCTCTTTCGCCTGGGACTTACCGGCTGGGGCACGCTCGCGATCTATTGGTCGAATTTGCCCTGGCCTTGGGCCAGAATCGCTATGGCTGCAGGCTTTTTGATATTTGGCATCTGGGCTCTGTGGTTTGGGCGCAAGCCGTGGGCCTTTGCGTTGGCATTCCTGGCGGTGCTGACCTGGTGGTGGCTGATCCCTCCCTCCGATGATCGCGATTGGCGCGAAGAAGTTGCCGTCAAACCGCGGGTAGAGATTGACGGCGATCGCATCATGATCCGGAACGTACGCAATTTCGACTTTCGCAGCAGGGATGATTTCACAGCGCGTTATGAAGATCGCGAGGTTTTGTTGTCTCATCTAACAGGCATAGATTTTTTTCTGTCCTTCTGGATGGAAGGCCCGGTGGGACATACCTGGGTGAGCTTCTTGTTCGACAACGCGCCGCCGCTCAGCATTTCCATCGAGACCAGGCCAGAAAAGGGTGAAGGCTTCGATCCGCTGGCATCCATGTTCAAGCAGTTCGAGTTGATCTACGTTATCGGCGACGAGCATGATGTGGTCGGCTTGCGTACCAATCATCGTAGTGAAGAGACTTTTCTGTTTCACGTGGTGGCATCGCCGGAAGCGGCCCGGCGCTTGTTTCTGGTCTACCTTGAGCGCGTCAATGAACTCGCCGACCAGCCGGAGTGGTATAACCTGGTCAGCAACAATTGCACGCTGAATATCGTGCGCTACATGAACCGGGCGGGCAGGGAGGGCAATTTCAGGCCGAGTCACCTGTTGAATGGCCTGTTCGATGGCTATCTCTTCAATGCAGGCTTTCTCGACACCAGTATGCCTCTCGAGGAATTGCGCGAGCGATCGCGCATCACCGAGGTGGCAATGGCCGCAGCGAATGCCTCGGACTTTTTCCAACGTATTCGCCAGGGGTTGCCGGTGCTGCCCGCCAGAAAGGTGACGATACCGCCGGATGCGATCGCGCCGCCAGCGTCTGATGGGCAGCAGTGAAGTGATGAACAGAGGGTGTCGACCCACTCTCTACTGCTTGCTGCTCGCGATCGCGCTGTATTTGTCCGCATGTAGCCAGACGCCGCACCAATCAGGGACGCTTCCGGCCGATTATTCCGTCAAGGCTAATGAGATTTTATTCAACGCGCTGGGGCTGGTTGGCACCCCTTATCGTTATGGCGGCAGCACGCCTACCAGTGGTTTCGATTGCAGCGGACTCATTCAGTATGTCTATCTGGATAGCGCTGCGCTGAAATTGCCGCGTACAGTCGCCGAGATGAATGCACTCGATGCACCGAATATTGCCGAAGACAAATTACAGTCTGGCGATCTGGTGATTTTTGCCACGGGTCCAGGCAGTCGGCCCAGTCATGCCGGAATTTATGTCGGCGATGGCCGCTTTGTACACGCACCGGCTCGCGGCGGAGTGGTGCGTATGGATTTCCTCAGTGACCGGTACTGGCAGCGCAGTTACCTGAATGCGAAGCGGCCCCTTGCTGCCCGCTAACGCAGGGATACTTCACCTCACACGAGTACAAGGGGAGGGACTCTGGC
>JANPDE010000175.1:0-13562 GCA_031431315.1 Haliea sp. | reverse complement strand
TTGATAACTGCATTTGACGGAACAGCATCGATTAGTTCAAACATGGTCTTACTCCCCTTTTATATTAAACTGCCGCACTCGCGCACGACGCTCATCAACAACACTTCCACTTAAAAAACTAAAAATTGCTCTGCAACCAGGCCTTAGCCCTGCTCAGGACGCCCTCGGTGGCGCTACCGGACTTGCTCGAGGACGTCGAACCGGTATCAGACCGGTGCAACATGCCGTACTGCAGCAAACCCACGCTGGTGGCATAGATCGGGTTGCGCACGATATCGTTGAGTCCGCGCACCGTCTGCGGATAGCCCACCCGCACCGGCATGTGAAAGATCTCCTCCGCCAGTTCCACTACCCCTTCCATCTTGGAGGTGCCACCGGTGAGTACAATGCCCGCCGGCACCAGGTCTTCATAGCCGCTGCGCCGCAGCTCTGCCTGTACCAGGGTAAACAACTCGTCGTAACGCGGCTCCACCACCTCGGCAAGCGACTGCCGGGACAAATCCCTGGGAGGGCGGTCGCCCACACTGGGTACTTTGATGGTGTCGTCCGCACCGGCCAGTTGCGTCAGCGCACAGGCATACTTGATCTTGATTTCCTCGGCGTGCTGGGTAGGGGTACGCAGCGCCATGGCGATGTCATTGGTCACCTGGTCGCCCGCAATTGGGATCACCCCGGTGTGGCGAATGGAACCGTCGGTGAAGATCGCGATATCCGTGGTGCCACCGCCAATATCCACCAGGCACACGCCTAGTTCACGCTCGTCATCGGTGAGCACCGAATAACTGGAGGCCAACTGTTCCAGGATGATCTCTTCGACTTCCAGGCCACAGCGACGAATACATTTTTCAATGTTCTGCGCCGCGTTCACTGCGCAGGTGACCAGATGGACCTTGGCCTCGAGGCGCACACCGGACATACCCAATGGCTCCTTGATGCCCTCCTGGTTATCGATGATGTATTCCTGCGGCAGGATGTGCAGAATCTTCTGGTCAGCAGGAATAGCAACGGCCTGGGCGGCGTCAATCACCCGCTCCAGGTCGGCGCGGTATACCTCCTTGTCCTTGATCGCGACGATGCCGTGCGAATTCAGGCTACGGATATGGCTGCCCGCGATGCCTACATACACCGAATGAATCTGGCAGCCCGCCATCAGTTCCGCCTCCTCCACCGCGCGCTGAATGGATTGCACGGTGGACTCGATATTGACGACCACACCCTTTTTCATGCCCCTGGATGGATTGGAGCCAATACCCACGATTTCGATGCTGCCATCCAGTCCGATCTCACCGACTATCGCCACCACTTTCGAGGTGCCAATATCCAGGCCGACAATCAATTTCTTATCCTGCACGCTGCCCATGGCAGTGTCTCCCCCTGACATCCTGTTGCATTTTTATAATCCCGCTATCTGTGGTGGCACTGCCACAGGCGGTGCTTTAAACGCCACCGCGATGCCGCTTTCGTAGCGCAAATCCACTCGTTCAATGTCTGTCCGCCTGGCCACCAGTTCACTGCGATAAACTCCCACGAAGCGGTGCATGCGGACTAGAAAATCCTCGCCGCCCAGGCTCAATTGCATCCCGCCAGCCAACACCGCTTCCATCTGCCCTCGCTCATCGACCGCCAGTTGTTCCACTGCGAGGTTCAAGGGTGCCAGCAGTTCCACCAGGCGCTGGTATTTCTCCATCAGCGATTGGGCGGAGCCATCCGGTCCGAGCAGCAGTGGCAGCGACTCCCAGTCTCCGCTCTTCTCGGAGTGGAATATGCCACCCTCGTGATTGAGAAACCCATCTCGCCCCCAGCGGGCGATGGGCAATTCCTCAACAACGTGGATTTCCAGCGCGTTGGGCCACTTGCGTCGCACTGTGGCCTCATAGATCCAGGGCAGGCCCTCCAATTTGCGCCGCATTTCTTGCAAATCGGCATTCAGAAAGCCGCCGGCCAGAGAGGGCTGCACCATGTCCTGCACTGCCTGCGCCTGTGTATGTTGCAAGGTGCCGGTAACACTGATCCGTTGCACAGGCAGGCTCTGTACGGTGATAAACGCCTTGAGGGCTGCAGCGAGCACAACACCCGCACCGAGCAGGATCAAGAGCCGATTGAGCCAAGCGGACGAACGCACAGGTTCCTCGACCGCCGACACTGAATTGCGGGTCGCGCCGTGCGCCGGTCGGCGCGTGGTGCGCTTGACCCGTGGTTGGACCGGACCCAGTGTAGGTTCAATACGACGCTGTTCGTTTGGCGCTTTTGTGGCACGCCTGCGCAATATGCCAGCCATATCAATGCACCTCCTGCAAACTCAGTTCCACGATACGCTGTACCAGCTCGGGGATAGCCATGCCGGTCGCAGCCGCCGCCATCGGCACCAAACTGTGTGAAGTCATGCCCGGCACGGTATTCACTTCCAACACGTAAAAACGACCGGCGGAATCGCGCATTACGTCAACCCGACCCCATACGGAACACCCCAGCGAGCGAAATGCGCGCAGTGACAGCGCGGCAATTTCGGCTTCGTCGTGTGCCGTCAGCCCACTGGGACAGTGGTAACGTGTGTCGTCCGAAATGTACTTCGCTTCGTAGTCGTAAAATTCGTTGTCGGTCTCCAACCGGATCGACGGCAGGGCCTTATTTCCTAGAACTGCCACCGTGTATTCCGGACCATCGATGAATTGCTCCGCCAACACATCTCCGCAATACTGGCTCGCCAGTTCGTAGGATTTGCGCAGCGCCTTGGCATTGTCAGCGCTGCTCATGCCGATGCTGGAACCCTCGCAGGCTGGCTTTACGAAGACTTTGCCGAAGTGCTGGATCACATCTTCCCAGTCAGTGTTTGCATCCAGCGTGACGAAGCCGCTGGTTGACACCCCAATGCCCTGCCACAACTGCTTACTGCGTTTTTTGTCCATGGCCAGGGCGGAGCCCAGCACACCTGATCCCGTGTACGGGATATTTAGTGTCTGCAACGCGCCCTGCATACTGCCGTCCTCGCCACCCGGACCGTGCAGGATGATAAATGCCATGCTCACTCCAATGAGCTGCGCGGCCCAGTCGGGCTGGGCCGGGTCCACGGGAAGAACATTCATGCCCAGCGACTGCAGCGCGTTGATCACGGTCTGGCCACTGTTGAGCGAGACAGCGCGTTCCGCCGAGTTGCCGCCCAGCAACACTGCCACCCTGCCACTGCGCAATTGATCCAGGTTCATAACAACGTCCCCTGCTTGACGTTCTGCGCACTCAGATCCTGCGCCAGGCGGGACACATTGCCGGCGCCCTGCGTCACGATCACATCGCCGTCGAGGATGATGGAGTTCAACAGTTCAGGGACATCCTCTATGCGTTCCGCGAATATCGGCTCGACCTGCCCGCGCTGGCGTATGCTGCGCGTCAGGCTGCGACTGTCGGCTCCGGGAATCGCGGCTTCCCCGGCCGGGTACACATCCAGCAGCACCAGCACGTCGCAACCAGATAACACCGCGACGAAATCTTCATACAAATCCCGCGTGCGGCTATAGCGATGCGGCTGGTAGACCATCACCAGCCTGCGCTCCGGCCAGGCCTGGCGCACGGATTCCAGCGTGGCCCGCACTTCGGTGGGATGGTGGCCGTAATCGTCAACCAACTGGGCCATACCACCGGGAAAGGCGATCTCGCCCAGTTGGGTAAAGCGTCGACCAACACCGGCAAAGTTCGCCAATCCCTGTTGCACGGCCGCATCCGGCAAACCTTCGTCACAGGCCACAACCACCGCTGCGGTCGCATTCAGTACATTGTGCGTGCCCGGCATGTTCAGGTTTATCGACAGTGGTGACGCAGCGCCTGGCCTGCGCACCACAAAGGCCGTGGTCAGCCCATTGCGACGCATATCGCAAATACGATAATCCGCATCCTCCGCAAAGCCATAGGTAATAACCTGTCGCGATATTTCCGGGACCAGGTTGCGCACTACCGGATCGTCGATGCACAACACAGCGACGCCGTAGAACGGCAGGTTGTGCAGGAACTCCAGAAATGTACGTCGCAGCACGGCAAAGTCGCCGCCGTAGGTGTCCATGTGATCCGCTTCGATGTTAGTCACTACGGTGACCATCGGCTGCAGGTGCAAAAAGGACGCGTCACTCTCGTCGGCCTCGGCAATCAGAATCCGACCCGCGCCCAGCTGCGCGTTGCTGCCGACGCTGTTTACCAGTCCACCGATGATAAAAGTAGGATCCAGTCCTGCTTCACCAAAGATCGCAGCAATGAGACTGGTGGTTGTCGTCTTGCCGTGTGTCCCCGCCACCGCGATGCCGTGCCGATAGCGCATCAGTTCGGCCAGCATTTCCGCACGCGGCACGACCGGTATTCTCGCGTTACGGGCGGCGATCACCTCGGGATTGCCTTCATCGACCGCGCTGGAGCTGACCACCACGTCGGCATTGCCAATGTTTTGTGCGGCATGTCCGATATGCACATCAACGCCTCGCTGAATCAGGCGCGCAGTAACAGCGCTGGCGCGCAGGTCAGAACCGGCTACTTCATAGCCCAGGTTCACCAGCACTTCGGCGATACCACTCATACCGGAACCGCCGACGCCAATCATGTGAATCCGCCGAATGCGACGCATCTCCGGTTGACTATAAGTACTCCTGTTGTCAGGCATACAGCAGCTCCTCACAACAGTCGCTGACGCGTGCGGCTGCATCGGGAATCGCCGCAGCGAAAGTCGCTGCCGCCATCGCAGATAAACGTTGCGGGTTGGCCAGGAAGTCCTGCAACAGGTCGCGGACCGAATCCTCATTCATGTCACTCTGCAGTAATAGCGTTGCACCACCACAGGCAGTCAGGGCACGGGCGTTAGCAGATTGGTGATCGTCGATCGCGTGCGGCAGCGGCACCAGGATGGCCGGGCGTCCCATGATCGCCAACTCAGCAATCGTCAGTGCGCCGCAACGACACAGCACCAGATCCGCCCAGGCATAGGCTCCGGCCATATCTTCTATAAAGGGTGCAACCCGCGCGCTGTGGTCCAAAAGTTGGTCGTAGTGGTGGCGTACAGCCTCATCGTGTCCCGCGCCAGTCTGGTGCCAGACCTCAATGACACTGCCCTTGGCCTGCACCAGGTTATTAATCGCTCCCGGCATCACGTCGTTAATAGGACGCGCACCGAGGCTGCCGCCCAATACCAGCAAGCGCAGTGGACGCTGTCCAGTGTAGTCGTAGGCACTGGCCTCTCGTGCCATCAGCAGTTGCCGGCGCACGGGATTACCCGTCACTGTGTACGCAATACTCGCGCGGAAAGCGCCGGGAAACCCAGCCATGATTTTTGTTGCCAGCGGTGCCAGCATGCGGTTAGTGGTACCAGCGACCGCATTCTGCTCGTGAATCAACAGCGGTTTGCGCAGTATCCACGCTGCCACGCCGGCTGGACCTGCGACATAGCCGCCCATACCGATCACACAACCAGGAGCACGGCGCAACACCAGCCACAGGGCTTGCAGGGAGGCGAGTACCAAAAATATCAGGGCGAGCAGTTTGTGCAGGACATTTTTCCCGCGCACACCGCGCACCGGCAGGTGGTGCAGATGAATTCCAGCAGCAGGGACGACGCGATGTTCCAGGCCGCGGGCAGTGCCCACCCATTCCACAGCATAACCACGCGCCAGTAACTCGGTAGCAACTGCCAGCGCGGGATACACGTGACCGCCAGTGCCCCCAGCCAGCATCATGATCATGGGCTTGCGCACGGCCATCACGCGGGCCTCCTGCGTGCAGGCAGCGAACGTGTGTCACTCTCGATACGCAGCACCAGTCCCAACATGGCACAACAGACGATCAGGCTGGTACCGCCATAGCTGACGAAAGGCAGAGTCAAACCCTTGGTGGGTAACAGTCCAGAACTTACGCCCATGTTGATAAAGGCCTGACCCGAAAACACCAGGGCAACGCCATAGCAGATGTACGCCCCAAAGGCATTGTCAGCCAGGAGCGCACGGCGCCCTGTCCACAGGATGCGGCCGATCAGGGCCGCAAACAATCCGATCACGGCCACTGCTCCCACGAAGCCGGTTTCCTCGGCCCAGATAGAGAAAACAAAGTCGGTGTGTGCTTCGGGCAAATAGAACAACTTCTGTACGCTATTCCCGAGGCCAACGCCCAGCCACTCCCCTCGCCCGAAGGCGATCAGGGATTGGGTCAGCTGAAATCCGGTGTCGTAGGGGTCTGCCCAGGGGTCCCGGTACGCTGTCATGCGCTTCAACCGATAGGGCTCGGAGATCACCAGCACCAGCCCGGCGGCCAGCGCCCCTACCACCACCACCATAAAGTGGCCGACCTTGACGCCAGCCAAAAACAACATCCCGAAGGCGGTGGCCATCACGATCACCGTGGCGCCAAAATCCGGCTCGATCAACAACAATAGGGTGGTCGTGAACAACACCATCATGGGCTTGAGAAAACCCATCCACTGGTGACGCATTTCGTGTTCACGGCGCACCATATAGCCGGCCAGATACACCACGACGGCCAGCTTGGCAAACTCCGAGGGCTGCAGGGTGAAAGGTCCCAGCGGCAGCCAGCGCTGGCTGCCGGTCACTTACCGGCCGACCCCGGGTATCAGCACCAGTATCAATAGTGCCAATGCCCCGAACAACCACCACCAGCCGGTAGACAACCAAAATTCCGTGCGCACATGGAAGCAGGCAACCGCCACGATTAGACCGACGAGCAGGTACACGAGGTGCCGCTGGCTGTGATACCAGGGATTCTGGAAGTGCCACTGCGCATACTCGATAGACGCGGAGCTGATCGCGACCAGACCCACCAGCAACAGGGACAGCGCCACCAGGACCAATGTCATATCGGGCGTGTCAACTGTCGGGGTCTGGTAGCCGACGAGTTTCATCGCTGCATCTCCGACAAGCGCGTGACCAGCGCGGCGAATGTTTCCCCACGCTGCACGTAGCCGCTGAACATATCGAAACTGGCGCAGGCAGGTGACAGCAATACGACATCACCAGGCTGGGCTGCTTTCGCTGCTGCGTTGACCGCCTCCTCAAGCGAGGCCACCCTGATCACCGGTACACTCGCCGCCAGCGCCTGCTGTAGCAGGGGTGCGTCCTCGCCCATCAGCAGGAGCAACTTGCAGTGGTGTGCTACCGCCTGTTGCAGCTGGGAAAAATCCGCACCCTTGCCCTGGCCACCCGCTATCAGCAGGACATTGCGCTCCCCGCCCAGTCCGCGCAGTGCAGCTTCGGTGGCGCCGACATTCGTGCCCTTGGAATCGTTGACGAAGCGCACGCCGTTTATTTCCGCCACCAGTGCACAGCGATGCGGCAGTCCCTTGAAGGTGCGCAGCGTGGTCTTCATGCTGGACACCGGCAGACCCGCGCAGTAGCCGAGGGCGAGTGCCGCCAGCACATTGGCGACGTTGTGACGGCCGGAGATAGTCAATTGCGCCACCGGCAGCAAGGGCTCAGCACTGTGACACAGGTATTCAACCCCTCCTTCCAGGCGCAGCCCGAACCCGTGCAGCTCCGGTTCCGCCATACGCCAACTGACGACGTCCACTTCGGGACCTACCAGTGGAATGGTCATGGGATCATCCCGATTGACGACCGCCTTTTTGCAGCCGTAGAAAATGCGGTGTTTGGCACGTTGATAGCCCGGCATGGAACCGTGCCGGTCCAGGTGATCGGCGCTTATGTTCAATACCGTCGCCACTGCCAGCTCCAGGCGCTGCGCTCGCTCTAACTGAAAGCTGGACAGTTCCAGTACATAGAGCTCACGCTCCGGTGCCAGTAAGTCCAGCGCGGGCGTGCCGAGGTTGCCGCCCACACCCACATTCAAATTTGCGTTCCGCGCCATCTGGCCCACGAGTTCGGTCACCGTGGACTTGGCATTGGATCCGGTGATGCCAACGACCGGTGCCGCGGCCTCGCGCATAAAGAGGTCGATGTCACCCACCACGCCAACCCCTGCGGCCAGGGCCTGGGTGACGATAGGTGCATCCATGGCGACACCGGGACTCACTACAAGCTCCGTGGCAGCGGCAATAATGTCCTCGGGGTAATCCTGGGCATACACCTGGATGCGCGGCATCTCGCGCCGCAGTGCAGCAAGTCCGGGCGGCTGAGCGCGCGTATCCACGACCGTAAAAGGCAAGCCGCGCTGGTGCAGGTAGCGCGCGCATGACAGACCGGTGGCACCCAGACCTACCACTACCCGGTGTTCCATGTGTGCTGCTTTCACAGAGGCCACTTTCATTCTCGCCTAACGCAACTTCAACGTCGCCAGTCCGAACAGGACCAGCATGACCGTGATAATCCAGAAGCGCACGATGACGCGCGGTTCCGGCCAACCTTTCAATTCAAAATGGTGGTGAATGGGCGCCATGCGGAAAATTCGCTTTCCTGTTAATTTAAAAGAGGCCACCTGGAGAATCACTGACACTGTCTCCAGTACAAAGATGCCCCCCATGATAAAAAAAACGATCTCGTGACGGGTGATCACTGCCACTGTCCCCAGTGCCGCTCCCAGGGCCAGGGCGCCCACATCACCCATGAACACCTGGGCCGGGTAGGTGTTGAACCAGAGGAAGCCGAGCCCGGCACCAGCGATACTGCCGCAGAACACCGCCAACTCTCCGCTACCGGCGATGTAGGGAATATGCAGGTAATTGGCATAGTCCACGCGACCGGTGAGGTAGGCGATAATGCCCAGTGCGGTCCCCACCAGCACGGTAGGTAGAATCGCCAGACCGTCCAGGCCATCGGTCAGGTTCACGGCGTTACTGGCACCGACAATCACAAAATAGGTCAACAGGATAAAAAACGGCCCCATGCTCCAGGCAAAATCCTTGAAGAACGGGATGAACAACTGCGTCGTAGCCGATGTATCGAAGGCCAGATAGAGATAGAGCGCCGCGGCCAGGCCGGCCAACGACTGCCAGAAATATTTCCAGCGCGCGGGCAGACCCCGGGAGTTGCGTTCTACCACTTTGCGATAATCGTCCACCCATCCCACAGCACCAAACACTGCAGTCACCAACAGTGCCAGCCAGAGGTAGGGATTGCGCAAGTCTCCCCACAATAAACAGGACGCGGCGATACCCACCAACAGCAGCGCGCCGCCCATGGTTGGCGTACCTGCCTTACTCAGGTGGCTTTGCGGGCCGTCAGTGCGTATGGACTGCCCCATCTGGTAGTACTTCAGGCGGCGAATCATGACCGGTCCCACCAACAGCGAGATGGCAAGCGCTGTACCTGCTGCCAGGATCCCGCGCAGAGTCAGGTACTGAAACACACGAAATGCGCTTTGAAACTGGGTGAGGTATTCCGCCAGCAGCAGCAACATGGCTCAGTGCTCCTGTGCCTTAAGGTCTGGCAGCAGGGCCCGCAATACCAGCTCCATTCCTGCGCTGCGTGAGCCTTTCACCAGCACGGTGTCGTCGGGGCCAAACTGCCCGGACAGTGCCGACACGGCGGCGGTACGATCCTCGAAATAGCGGCCGTTGGCGCCGAACGCATTGACACAGATCTCGAGTTCCGGGCCCACGCCCCACAACTGGTCGATACCGGCGGCCAGTGCATACTCGCCCACTTCCCGATGCAGGGTGCTGCTGTTCTCGCCCAATTCACGCATTGCACCAAGCACCAGTGTGCGCCGCCCGGGGCATGCGGCGAGCAGGTCGATCGCCGCTTGCACCGAACCCGGATTGGCGTTGTAGCAATCGTCGATAACCGCAACGCCCCGCAGCGAGCGCAGCGAGCGCAGCCGACCGTCCACAGGCTGCATTGATTCCAGGCCATCGCGAATATCGGTGAGGGAGATTTCACAGGCCAACCCCACCGCCACCGCTGCCAGCGCATTAGTCACGTTGTGCACTCCGGGCAGGGTCAGGCGCATGGCCATATCACCGACCGGTGTAGACGCGGTGAAACTGACGCCCTCCACTCCTCTGGTGTGAATGCCCCTGGCACTGATAGCCGCTGGCTGTTCCAGGCCAAAATCCAACACTGTTGCGGCAGCGGCGCGCTTGCGCCACTGTTTGGCCCAGGGCTGGTCTGCATTGATGATAGCGACGTCAGTCTCACCCAGGCGATCGAATATCTCGCCCTTGGCCGCAGCCACACCGTCGACACTGCCGAAGCCTTCCAGGTGGGCCGGCATGGCATTGAGCAGCAACGCGATGGTAGGACGCGCCAACTCACACAGCCAGGCGATATCACCTGCCTTGGCCGCGCCCATTTCCACCACAGCGAACTCGACCTCGGAGTGCAGGCGTAGCAGAGTCAGGGGTACGCCGATTTCGTTGTTGAAGTTACCTTCAGTGGCCAGGGTCGCACCGCGCTGGGCGAGCACCGCACGCACCATATTCTTGACCGTGGTTTTGCCACTGCTGCCGGTGATGGCGACCAGTTGGCCGTTATACAGCTGTCGATTGTAGGCACCCAGCAGGCCCAGGGCGCGCTGTGTATCGGCCACCTGCAACTGTGGCAGCGAGCTTGCAACAGGTGCACTGACCAGCGCGGCTGCAGCGCCTTCGCTCTCCACCTTCAACACATAGGCATGGCCGTCAAAATTTTCACCACGCAGCGCCACGAACAAATCACCGGGGCGCAGGGTACGACTGTCGGACGACACCCCGTTAAATTCCCGGTCTGCGCCATGCAATTGCGCCGCCAGTGGTGTCTGCAGTTCTGACAGTGTCATCGGGCGCATCACGATACCGTTCTCCGCGTGAGGGCTACGCGCGCCTGGACTTCATCGCTGAATGGCAAGCTCATACCGCCCACCAGCTGGTAATCCTCGTGGCCTTTGCCCGCGATCACCACGCAATCGCCGGCGCCTGCCTCCGCCACCGCCGTCGCGATGGCTTGGGCACGGTCTGCTACCAGCGTGTATTGGCCGCTGCATCCCACCGCGATATCGCGCATGATTTGGTGCGGGTCCTCACTGCGGGGATTGTCGCTGGTGATCACCACGCGATCAGACAGTGCACAGGCGATACGCCCCATCACTTGCCGCTTGTCCCTGTCGCGATCACCGCCGCAACCAAACACTGTCACCAGCGAACCGCTGACATGGGGTCTTAGGGCTTTCAGCACCTGCTCCAGCGCATGTGGGGTATGCGCGTAATCCACGATCACCTGCAGCTTAAGTGAGTTGGGAATGGCCTGCATTCGACCGGGGACAGGGCGTAACTCCGTCAGCGCCGCCAGCACTGCCAGAAGATCCTCTCCAGCCAATGCCAGTGCGGTCACTGCTGCTGCCAGATTCGCCAGATTGAAGTCTCCTGGCAGCGGGCTAAAAAAATCTGCCGTTCCCCAGGGACTGCATAGTTCGCCGTGCACGCCGTCGGTCCCAAAGCGGGCGTTTTCGACGCGCACATCCGCAGCCGCGCCACTGGTGGAATAGGTAAGGACTTGCACGCCGCGGGTCACTGCGGCGCGCACCTTGCCGGAAAACTGGTCATCCGCATTGATGACCGCGTGGCGCAAACCTTCTGTAGCAAACAGCTGCAGTTTGGCGCGACCGTAGGCGTCCATGCTGCCATGATAATCAAGGTGATCGTGGGACAGGTTGGTATAGATTGCGGTGGTGAACTCCACGCCCCTGACTCGACCCTGCACCAGCGCATGCGAGGACACTTCCATGCTGACGGCAACAACACCTTGCGCCAACCACTGCGCCAGTTGTCGCTGCAGTGCCAGCGCATCAGGTGTCGTGTTGGCCGTTGTACTGACATCGTCGGCCAGCGTATTGCCCAACGTACCAATCACACCACAGGGTTTACCGAGGGCACGCGACAATTGCGCGAGTATACGGCTGGTCGTGGTCTTGCCGTTGGTACCGGTAACGCCCACCACCTGCATCACATGACTGGGATGACGGTAGAAGCGAGCCGCCAGCACGCCGGCCTCAAAACGCAGCTGCGGCAGTTCCACCAGTGGCACAGGGAGCGCGTCGACAAAACCCGCGATCGGCGCTTCCGCCACTACAGCGCTAGCCCCGTTGGCCACGGCCTGTTCAATGAATTGCCGACCGTCATGCGTCTCCCCCGGCAGTGCCAGAAACAAATCCCCTGGCCGCACCTTGCGGCTGTCCAGTTGCATGCCCCGGATCATGATATCGGCGTAAGCCCCATTAGTGACGCCCAGCACTTCCGGCAGTGACATTGCCGGCACCTCAACCTGGTGGGCCGCGAACGTCAGGCTGCACCTCCTGGCGCGGGTTTGGCCGGCTCGCTCACCGTGCTGACTTCGGAAGGAGGCACATTGAGTATGCGCAGCGTCGCACCGGTCATTTCAGAAAAAACCGGGGCGGCAACAGCGCCGCCGCCATACAATGCTCCCTTGGGCTCATTGATGATCACCACAGTCACTATGCGCGGGTGGTCTATCGGGGCGATCCCCGCGAACAGCGCGATGTATTTATTCGCTTCGTAACCCCCGGTACCGACCTTGTGTACAGTGCCGGTTTTTCCACCGACCTGGTAACCGGGGACGCGCGCTTTTTTTGCCGTGCCTTCATCGTCGGTCACGGCATGTAGCATCTGCAGAATCTGCGCGGCCGTGTCGTGGGAAATCAGCCGTTTACCGGGGGGCACCGCACCCTCCAATGCCAGCAAAGAGACTGGCTGCTGTACGCCGTCATTGGCAAATACTGAGTACGCGTGGGCGAGCTGCAGGGGCGTTGCCGAAATCCCGTAGCCAAAAGCCAGTGATACTTTATCCGTTGCGTACCAGCGCGGCCGATTAGGCAGGCTGCCCGCACTCTCGCCGGGAAAACCGGTGTCGGACGCATGCCCGATGCCGAAGCGGTTGAAGACTTCCCAAATGGGCTCGTGACCCAGGTTCAATGCTATCTTGGTGACCCCCACCTGGCTGGATTTTTGCAATACTCGGGTAACAGAGATCGCACCGTAATTGCGTGGATCAGGGTAAACTTTGGGTCCAACGCGGATACGGCCCGGCGAGGTGTCAATTATGGTTTCCGGTGTAAAGCGGCCGCTTTCCAGCGCGGCCACCATGGTGAGCGATTTCATAGTGGAACCGGGCTCATACATGTCAGTCATGGCCCGATTGCGCATACTGTCGGGGCTGCCCGCCTTGGCGGCGTTAGGGTTATAGACCGGGTAGTTGACCATGGCCAGTACCTCGCCGGTATGGCTGTCGAGGGTGACTACCGTGCCCGAAGCCGCTCCCAATGCGGTGACCGCGCGCTGCAGCTCGCGATGCTGCAAATACTGCAGGCGCAGATCGATACTCAGTGTAAGATCCTTGCCGGGTTGCGCCGGTTGCAGTACTCCAATGTCCCTGACAACCTCGCCGTGTAAATCCTTGATGTATTTTTTCTTGCCCGGCCTGCCCTGCAACCAGTCGTTGTGGGATAGCTCCAGACCGGCGATCCCCTGGCCGTCGAGATTGGTAAAACCCACGAGCTGTGCAGCCACTTCACCGGCCGGGTAAAAGCGACGGTATTCCCGTTCACCGAATACACCGGCAATGCGTTTATCCAAAATACTGCGCGCATCTGCCGGTACCTGATGGCGCAGCAGATACATGAACTGCTTGTCTTTGTAA
>JANPDE010000174.1:0-3628 GCA_031431315.1 Haliea sp. | reverse complement strand
TTTACATCCGGGTACATGGATAGGATCAAATTTTGATCGACCCATAGGGCCAGGTACCAGAGGACACTCCAGAACTTGACCGTGAAGATGGCCATGGCTCCCACAACCATCATGGCAATTGAATACCGCGAGAGTACGACTACCATCGGCAGGAGCGCATAGATACCCAGTAGCATGATGGCCTGTACCATCGGCAGTCCCTGCAGTACGGCGGTCATGGTCACTGAGAACAAAGCAGACGCGGTTACGACGCCGCCCACGGCCAACCCGCTTTTTACCATTGATCCTGCGGCATTCATTAGCCCTGAACTGCTGACATTGTGTGCAATGAGATCGTTACTTGACCAGGAGGGCGGCGCATTGGCTAGCACCGTTTTGGCGACGGCATCATGTTGTTGTTCGCTCGCCAGTCCCGGTGCGATGGCGACGACTAGTCCGGAAAATCCTGCCGATGTCGCTTCCGCTTCATTGATCAGTTTCTTGCGAAGTCCGACTGCGGCATCTTCCCACCACTGTTTACAAAGTGGTTTTCCCGAGGCAGGAGGTGTGGCGGGGTCGTACTCCGTATCCCTGGAAGCATCATAGGTCCAGCCGGCAATCTGATTGGCGGGCCGTAAGGTGTCATAGTAGCCCGGTGTCTCCACATAGACATGTGAACCCAGCCAGTCCGGATCATCGGCACCATAGGTTGTAAGTGCTGCAGTGACCGGTGTGGAATTGGGCCTTTCGGACTGGTATTTGGAGCGTGCCGGGATATAACACTGGCTAAAAAAGTCGCTCACTTCCTGCCGCAGCCGTGGGTCGGCTATGGTCGCCAGACGGGCCTGCTGCTCAAAGGAACGCCTATCAGACGTCGTCGGCAGACCTTCCACCACCGCATGACCCAACCCTGAACTCATGGCCATCACGGCATACCACCAGACTGGGATGTTGACGGTGGCGGGTGTGCCCGTAAACCCGGTGGAACCGTACGTACTTTGGGAGTCTGCGACTGTTGCTGTGGCCGGTGCCGCGTCGAGTAGGGTGGGTGGTGGCGTATAGGATAACGTGCCCGCATTCAGAGGTGCCAGTGTGGCGGGTTGGCCCGCCAGTACGACCACAAGCAGGGCCATGAACAGATCGATTTCCATACGCCGCAGCGACAACCCGCTGGCATGACCCACCTCCCCGCCTTGGGCAGGTTCCCGCCAGTTATCGATCAATATGCCGAGGAATGGTAGATAGACGATGCCGGTACCCACTAACACGTCCCACAGGATGCCGTAGAAGCTCCAGCCGAACAACGTGGTGAAGAGTTCGAGGTAGCTGTCAACACTCATGCAGTTTGTCCGGTCATCATGGATATTGCTTTGATGAGCACGCCCTGTCCCAGGATCAGCTCAATCACCACCAACCACCCCACAATGCGCCATCGAAGGGTTAATAGCTGATGGGCTTCGAGGTGACTCAGATTTCGTGCTCGGACCCACCAACGACACAGCAGTGGCCAACCAAGGGCCAATCCTACAATCAATGACCAGCGAATGGCTGTGAGCAGGGGTTGCCAGTGATCAAGGTGGTTCCGAATGCTCTGTATAGATTGGGTTTGGATACCGTTCCACAGGAAGAGTCCGGTGAACAGGGACAACAGGATCGCCGTTAGGCTTAAGAGCAGCAGCCCTTTTCTTTTGGATAAAGTGCTACTGAACACGGCCGCCTCGCAGGGGACGAGGATCCAGGGTGGGCACTTCGGGTATGGTCAGCGAGCTCTGTCGTTTTGCCGCAGAGCGCTGCAGGAGCAATGCCACCGTATCAGAGACCACCTCTTTGCGCACTCGCGTCTCGAACAATAGATTTTCAATGTCCTTGTCGAGTTCGGCAATGGAGGCATCTGCATGTTCCCGGGCGACGTCGGTGGCATAGACTTCCGGTACCTGTCTGCCAGTTAGCAAGAGACGGCGCGCAAACAGCGCTTTTTCCACGGTACGGGCCGTACTGATTTCAGAGACCAGGCGGCCCATGATCAAACTCTGCTCCGAGGTAGGCATGGCGCGGATAGCCTCAATGACCTGCCGGGTGATCGCCACACCCGGCGCGGTGATCTTGTCCAGACTCTCCAGGGTGGGCGGTGTCGCGCCGGACACCAGGTTCTGGATGTCGAGAGTGACAGCTTCTGATTCCTGATACAGTTTGGGCAACAGGCCCGTTCCCGGCACACTGTCCTTGCGACAGGTATCGCAGGTGGTCACAATATTTTCTCCCACCACCTCGATGGTCCAGTCTCGGGCGTCCTCCGGACTGGACCAGATATCTGACAGCCGGGTGGACGCCGCATCGGAGACCGGCGAGGTATCGGTCACCGGGCGGTTCATGGTGATGTTGTAACCCGCTCGGACAATGTCCCCGGTAAATTCCAGTACCGGCTGTCCGGTGCCCCCAGCCTGCCCCCCAATCCAGGGCACCCCATGATCTCCGTTGGCGGATTCCACCGACGCCTTGGCGGTGACCGCATCATTGCCCCCCACACCCATCTGGACTTTCCAGTCATTACCTTTGGACAGGGTAATGAGATCGGCATAGGGATTTTTTCCCTTCGCGATTTCGGCCTCCATTTGCTCACAGGACTTCGTCGCCAGTTCCATGGTTGCTTCCGCTTTCAGCAAGGCGTTTTGAAACAGGTCATACAGACCGGGATTGGCTCGCTGGAGGATGAGGGCAGGCAAGGCGGCGATTGCACTGGTCGCCGCTGCTGTCATGGCGTTCATCATGTCATCGACACCCGCCGCGATATTGTTGAGCGTGTTGGTGACGGCTGCCACCGGGTCAAACTTGGCGCAGCTGTAACCCAATCCTAATTGTGCTGACCCACCCACTGTTACTGAGACCACTTTCGGGTTGGGTACCGAGACCGGCTGAGCACCGCCGATTTCGTAGTACCAGAAGCTGTCTTCGGTGGGCCCCTGCGCTGAATAGCCGCTGATACTCCAACTGAGCGTGATGGCGGCGAGGATGGGGCCTAATCGATTTTCATAATTCATGGGGGGTAGTTGATCCAATTAATGTCGAAGAGAAACGACTCCCCTTCTTTTTTGCAGCAGGAATAGGGTCGCCAGAGGTTCCAGGCGTAGTCGCCTTCGGGGTCTACTCGCCCTCCCCCCCAGCCGTTCACGCTGGCTAGATCGTTGGTACCGAAGACCGCACATGAAGATTCCGCTCTGGGGAGTAACATCTGCCATTCACCCGTGGCGGGCTCCCCTTCAACCAGCGGACCTGGCGGCCACACTCTCTGATCAGAACTGGAAGAGCCATTCATCGGTACATAAATGTGGGGCTGCAGAGTCCGCGTGGTGATGTCCCCGGCCCGTTGTGCATTGATGGCAGCGGCTTTGGGTTCTTCTGCCTGTGTCGTCCAGCCAGTGCGCGGGTAAACGCCTCCCCAGGTCTGCAGGGGCCAGCGGCCCATCTCTCGCAGGCCGGGGATCAAGCTGGCGGGATAAAACATTTCCGGCACGCCCAAACGCCAGGACAGTGCGTCCACGCCCGACTGGAAATAGGGAAAGAAAGATTGAATTTGCGATTCACACACATAACCTGTGCCCGCCACAACGCCCGACAGCGAACCCAGTGGATGGCCCACTACATCCGTTTC